>JBBRCO010000101.1:0-14376 GCA_038204755.1 Verrucomicrobiales bacterium | reverse complement strand
CTTGTATTCGAATTTCTGGTTCTCCTTTGAGATCTTCTTCATCTCCGCCTCGATTTTTTCGAAATCATCCGGAGTGATCCGGTGCTTCATCTCGAAGTCATAGTAAAAGCCAGCCTCGATGGGCGGGCCGTAGGCAAACTGCGCGTCCGGCCAGATCCGCAAAATGGCGGTGGCCATCACGTGGGCTGAGGAGTGGCGGAGCCGCTCCAGGTCGGTCATTCGGGCACGTTCGTCGAGAGTCTTGCGGTCGTTCATAGTGGAGAAAGGGAAGTAATATGGAAAATAAAGTTTAACGCGGGCCTAGCAGCATCTCTCGATTCCGTCATAAATACAAAATCTTTTCCCGGCATGGATTTCGATGCTGGCTGCCGGAAATTCGTTCCGTAACCGGTAGATGGCGTTGGCACCCGTGCAATGACCAAAGCCCATCCGACGTGGAGCCAGTGCATGCAGCGCGGAGACCGTGCGTTCCATCCGTTCGGGCGAGGCGGAGGCAAGATGAAGCCCGCCGATGAGCGTATCGACGGGGAGTTTTCCTGTTTGTTGGAAAATGTGATCGAGTGTGTTGATGGCCCCGGCGTGTGCGCAACCGAATATCACTGATAGACCGGCCGGCCCTGTCATATAGAGCGCCATGTCGTCGGCGATGGGATCGGGAATCGCCATGGCATCATCAAGGAAAAATGGACCTCCGACATCTTCGAAGTCATTGGTTCTTGGAATCCCGCCGGTTAGCCAGACTCCGGGCACGATTTCCGTAGCTTCTGTCACGCGATGCACGGTGCGCGAATTTCCGAAGTCCCCACGCTGCATGAAATCAGTGGAAATCCTCCGGGCGCGGCCGTCCTCGCCACGGATGATTTTCAACTCCGTGGCGGCAGGGTGAAACCACAGCGCCGCATCCGGGGCGGCTGCCAAGACCGACGGCAGGCCCGAGACGTGATCGTAGTGCCCGTGGCTGAGGACGATCGCATCTGCGGATCTGAGATCGATGCCGAGTTTAGTAGCGTTGTGCTGCAGCACCATGCCTTGGCCAGTATCGAACAGCACCCGGTGCGTGCCGGTGTCGATCCAATAGGCAAGTCCATGTTCGCCGAGCAGGCCTGCTCCGCGCACGGTGTTTTCGGACAGAATGGTAAGCGTGGTCATTTTTTTCTGGAGGTTATGAGCGTATGCCAATATCAAGCAAGCACTTTCACATGAAAAACACCGACGCCCGCCTTCGCGTGACGGTTCTTTCCGGCTTTTTGGGCTCCGGGAAAACGACACTTCTGAACCACCTGCTCGCCACGTTGGACCGCCAGCGGGTGGCGGTGATTGAAAATGAGCTTGGAGAGATTTCCATCGATCATCAACTGGTTCTGCGAACCGAATTGGGCGCAATGGAAACCGTGCAAGGTCGCACCTGCTGCGAAGCGAGAGAGGAATTTCTCCGTTTGGTTCACCTGATCGCGAGGATGAAGGACGACTATGATCATTTGATCGTAGAAACCACCGGCGTCGCGCATCCCGGCATGGTCGCACATGCGATTCTGGGCGATCCGTTTCTTCAGAAACATCTGGAACTCGACGGTATTTGCACGGTGGTGGACGCCAGACACATTCTCGAACACCTTGGCAGGGATGGACATGCGGATGAACAAATCGCCTACGCGGATTTGTTAGTTATTAACAAGATCGACTTGGTGTCAGCGACCGAACTGCGCTGGGTGGAGGATGCACTCACCGGCATCAACGCGGATTGCAAACGCATTCACGCGCAGGATGCCATTGTTTCTCCTGATAGAGTCCTGGACATCGGCGGCTTTGATTTGAAACGCATCGCCCAGGGCATCGGCGGATGTTCCAAAGATGGCGGCACCGCCAAGCACCACCGCCACGAGATTGAAACCATTTCGCTTGAGGTTCCGGGCGAACTGGACTCGAACCGTTTCTGCAAGTGGCTGGAAGGATTCACCGTGCGCAATGGGAGTGAAGTATTCCGCGGCAAGGGAATCCTCGCCATCAAGGATGTGCCCGAGCGCATGGTTTTCCAGGGAGTGCATGGAATTTTCCGCCTGACCCTCGGACAATCATGGGCGGAGGAAAAAAGGCTCTCTCAGGTCGTCTTCATCGGCCGCAATCTTCGGCGCGAGGAGATTTTATCAGCACTGGAGGACTGCAAGGCATGAACCGATCAACCTCCTGATCTCATCCCTCTAATGAAAACCTCCATCGAGTGCATTCCATGCTTCATCCGACAGGCTGCCGAAGCCGTCGCCTTGAGCACGCAGGATCCTTTTCAACAGGCGCGGATTCTGCGGGAAGTCATGCATGCCCTGGCGGATCTGGATTGGCAGGGCAGCCCGCCGATGGTTGCCGCCGAGTTGCACCGCATCATTCGCGAAATGACCGGCGACATCGACCCCTATCGCACCGTCAAGAACCGGATGAACCGGCTTGCGCTGGAAGCTCTGCCCGGATGCCGGAAACTCATCGCGGAGGCTGCCGATCCGCACCAGGCGGTCATCCGTCTTGCCGTGGCCGGAAATCTGTTGGACTGCGGTGCGAAAACTCAAATCGCAGCCGAAGATCTACCACAATTGTTTTCCACCCTGTGGGACCAGGCGCTGGCCGGCGACCCGCAGGAGATTTTCCGCGCGGCGCAACAGGCCGACCGCATCCTCTATCTAGCCGACAATGCCGGCGAAATCATCTTTGACCGGCTGCTCATTGAGGCGCTGCCGATGGACAAGGTGACCGTTGCGGTTCGTGGAAATCCGATTCTCAACGATGCCTTGCGCGAGGATGCCATGCTCGCAGGTATCACGGAGTTGGTTCCGGTGATCGACAATGGATCTGCCGCACCTGGGACGGTTCTTGCGGATTGCTCGGCGGAATTCCGCGCCCATTTCAATCGGGCCAACATGATCATCGCCAAGGGCCAGGGCAACTACGAAACCCTCTCGGAGGTGCGGGCACCGATCTTCTTCCTCTTCACCGTCAAATGTCCACTGGTGGCCGCGCAAATCGGTGAACCCACCGGCTCGCTGGTCGCAAAAAAATCCGCGCTTTGGATGGAACGGACGGCATGATGCTGTATGCTAGAAATCCTTTATGAAAAAGCCACTGCCCGAATCCCTCAACAAAGCCTGGGAAAACCGCGAACCAATAGCCGTGCTCGGCACCGTCGCCCCGGACGGCACGCCAAACGTCATTTATGTCGGCGTCTTCGGGCGCTACGACGACTCCACGTTTTTCGTTGCGAACAACTACTTTCAAAAAACCAAACAGAACATCCTTGCGGGATCAAAGGCGTCGCTGCTTTTTCTCACGAATGAGAAAAAAGCCATCCAGATCAAAGGGTCCATCGCGTTCCAAGACAGCGGCCCGATCTTCGACGAGATGAAGCGGATCAACCCGGAGAAATACCCCGGCCACTCGGCTGCCGTGCTCCATGTCGAGGAGGTTTTTTCCGGAGCCGAACAGTTGGTTTGATCTTCATGACAAATATTCCCCTTGCGGCTTCTTGTTATGGGCGTATGCTCATAACATGTCAAGGCGATCGGTTCTTTTCACTGTCAGGTTATCGAGAGTCACAGGGCAAGGCGGCAAGCAGGCCAGCCCTGAGATCCAAAACAGATTTGTGTTCCTGACGGAACACACTTCCGGGGGGGCGCGATGAAACTTGCCATTTCCGTGCAGGCGGCGGATGCGGACGCCCCGGTGGATCGCCGCTTCGGCCGCGCCCGCTTGTTCCGGATCGTGGACACCGGAACCGGAGAGCAGACGGTGACGGACAACGCGGATGGAATCAATGCCGCGCAGGGGGCCGGAACGCAAGTCGCTCAAATGTTGGCGCGGGCGGGCGTTGGGGCAGTCCTCACCGGCCATGTCGGCCCGAAGGCTTGGAGTGCGCTCGAGGCGGCCGGAATCGCAGTGTATCGCATTGAGGATGACACTGAGGGCACCAAGCGCGTCCTGGTACGTTACCGCGACATGACCGGAGTGGACCCATGTCCGTATGGCCAGGCTTGCCGGATTGTCACGGGTGGCGAGGGTGGGATCGCCAATGTCCATGTCATCACGGTGACCCAAGGTGGCCTGCATTTCCACCGGCAGTATGACGAGATCTATTACGTCTTGGCCGGGACCGGAGTCGTGATGATCGCCGGAACCGAGCACCCCTTGCGTCCTGGGGCGGTGGTGGTGATTCCGGCGGGGGTGTCCCACGAATTGTGCGCTGATGCGGCCGGCCCGCTGGAATTTGTCATCTTCGGGACGCCACCCATGTCCATTGATGATCCGCGTGCCCGTCCCGAGCGGCCCGAGCACCTGTTGCCACTGGATGGCGGGCGTTACCGGAAGCCGGAGCCTGTCCTGGAGCGGCGCGGAGAGATCATTTGACAGGGATCGTTATGAGCATATGCTCATTTCATGAAGCAAAAAGCATTATCGGTGTTCCGACAGGCTCCGGCCCGGTTGAATTGTGCCCAGTCTATGATCCATGCAGCCCAAGAGGTTCTGGGGAAAAGCGGGTTCAAATTGGAGGATTTCAAAACCATGGGGAGCGGTCGTGCTCCGGGCGGCACGTGCGGGGCGCTTCACGCAGCCTGTGAGGCGGCTCCCGAGGCGGCTCACTCCTTGAAAATGCAATTCGCCGCCAAGACAGGAGCCACGACCTGTCACGAGCTGAAGCGCACCTACAAAGTCCCTTGCGAACAGGCTATCGCCACGGCAGCAGACCTGTTGCAGCAGCACATCAAAGGAAGATTCTGACTGTTAGGAGCCGGCTTGTCCGACCTGCTTTCAATGCGGGTTCATGATTCACCGCAATGAAGCGCCCGGCACCTCTCCTCCCGGATCAGGAACTGGTAAAGGAAAATGTTTTCCGATCATTGATTCCATCAGTTAGATGGGCCGCCTCCTCTTTTGAAGAAACCGCTCAGTTCCGCCGGCGACGCAGCAGCGAGAGAGCCGCCAATCCACCCAGCATTGCCGACGAGGGTTCCGGAATCACCTCGAACTTGTAGGTCGCATCGGCGGATTTGACTCCGTCGGTGGCGTGTGTGCCGGTGATGTTGAACGTGGCCTCGTAGATGCCGGGTTGGGTGAAAGCGATATTGTAATGCGCGTGACCGCCTGCGGCCAAGGTCAAGAAATCGGCACTCGTAATGCCATCACTGGTGACCATGTTCAGAGTCGGAGAGCCAAAGCTGTCGGTCTGAAAAACCGAGAAATAGCCGCCGTTGCTTACTCCGCTCCCGGCGAGTCCGGTGAGAGTAATCGTGAAAGACGTTGACCAATCCGATAGACTCAATTCCTCCGCGCCGAAGCCGATAAAGGGGAGCGTCGGATCTTCCGATTGTGGAAAAGTCCAAACAGGTTGTCCCGTGCTAACGCCAAAGAAAGCCCACTGGCTTCCTGCTGGCCGCGACTGACTTTTGTTGAAGGCAATCGACGGCAGCACATCGCCCGGCGCGTATTCTTCGTCGGCTAACAGCACGACATTGTCCACCGTGGCACCAGCGTGGAGGTGGACATGCGGATCGAGTTCGCCAGCATCGTAACCGATACCCAGATCGCCATGTCCGGCATTCCAAGTGGTTGCCGCAGAGGCGGAGTTGAGCGGGAGTGCGGCAGCGGCTGCCGTGAGGATTGCGAGTTGATGTATTTTCATTGGTGTGTTTTGTTTTTGGTTTCTGTATTGTGTTTTCCGTTTGCGGAAAGAGTTCTCAATAGGGAATGGTGCTTTGCGGGGAGACGCCGACGCGTGCGAAGCGGCGGGTTCCCGCCGCGCTGGAGTCGGTGACCTTGACCCGCTCCCAAGTGTCACCCATCGAGGTGATGGTTGTGGTGCCGACCTCCTGCCAAGCGCCGTCTGCGAGCGTGCTGGAAAACTCCGGGGTATAGGTGATCTGCGGATTGGTGGAGGATTTGCGGCGGACAAATTCCACCGTGAGGCGGTCCTGCCCGCCCACCTTCTCGACCCGCACAAGCGGTAAACCCGCAGTGCCGGTTCCGGCGACGATTGGAGCAGTGCTGGAGACATTGGGGTCCGTGTTGAAAGCGTATTCGAGGAGGTTGGCCAGACCATCGCCATCCGGATCGGCGAAGGGCGTTCCCGCTGCCTCATCCAGGATGTCCGCGCCGGAGAAATGGGTGGCTCGCCAGGTGGCCAGGGTTCCAATGGCAAACGTGATCGCATGATCGCCGTTTTCGACAAGTGTTTCGCTTGAAGCGAGGTAGGCGCTTGGCCGGAAGGCGATTCGGTAAACCCCGAGTTTCGTGAACCCAAAGTTCAGGTGACTGTGCGTGTTTTCCGTGGTGAAAAAACAGTCCTTCGAGTCGATACCATCGGATGTCGCCATCCAGACGGTGGGTGCACCACCCGAACCGGTTGTCCACAGGGAAAACTGCGATGTTGACGGGGCTTCTCCCGAGTATTCCACGGACACGAGTTGGATTTTGATCCAGCGCGCGGTTGCGTCCACCCGAGGGTCGGAGTTGTAGTAGGAGAGGAAGGTTCCGACGCTCTGGGCATTGTCAAAACCGGGCCATGTGTAGTTGCGGTCGGTCTGTGGGAGAATCCACAGCGGAGCGCCCGCCGGTGCCCCGGTGAAGGCATAGGCGGGATTTGATGGCTGGGGATAGCGATCTCCCGCTACGCTGAATGGCGCATCCCGCGCGGGCAGCGCCACCGTTTCCGGATCCGCTTCGGTGTCGGGATCGTCATACCCGCCGCCATACTGAAGATGGCAGGACCAGATATTCGTGGCCGGCACATAATTGAAACGGATATCGACATGTCCGGTAATGAGTTCGGCTCCGGGTGCGTTGGCACAGGCGAGCAGGAGGCAGGGGAAAACGAGCTTTTTCATAAGGATCAGCGCGGAATGGCAATGTTGTCACCGGAATTGATCCGGGCTTTGATGGATGCCGCAGAGTGCTTTTCCACATGCCCGTCGGCGTAGAGATAGTTTGACGAACCCAAAGAATGATCGCCCCGTCGGCTAGTGGTGAACCGGTCGGGCGCGATGTCGCGCGTGACCGCGCTCCACGACGACCATCCGCTTGAATGCGTGTGGTCATTTCCCGCCGAGAGCCCGGTGGTGTCGGAACAGACAAAGGCCATCATGGTTTGGACGGGCGAATTGATGCGATTGAGATCGTTGGACGGTCCTCCGGTCACCTCGCCGAACGGGTCCATCTCCGGAACAAAAAGAAAGCTGTTGAGAACGTAGCTGGTTCCCCCCGCCGCGAGCCGCTCCTTTCCCTTCGGGTCGGCTGGACAAATCCGGACATCGTCCACTTTGCCGAGATACGGTGCCAATACCGCGATCCACGCCTTCCCCGCAGTAGTCGTGTGCGAGGTTTCCGGCAGCCTGAAATTGTGATCCGCCGCATACCCCATCATCGCAATCCCGATCTGCCGCAGGTTTGACGCGCAAGCCGTTTGTTTGGCTGCGGTCAGCGCGGAGCGGGCACCCATCGCGGCCAGGGTGGACAGAGAGGCGATGATCGCGATGACCACCAGCAGCTCCACGAGGGTGAATCCTCCGGCAACAGTGCGATTCCGCCCCCCGAATCCGCGCATATTCCTCCGGAAATAACGAACAGATGGCCCCCGGAAAGCCACTCGCCCCGCGAGGTGGAGCGCGGGACCCGGGGGGATCATGAAAAATCGGGTCGGGGTGGCGGGCACGGCTCCAATCTTCTTTAACGCAAGTAATATGCAAGAATAATCGAGTGCGTCTTGCAATTAATTTGCGGTAAGCTGTCGTAACAGAATTCCCCGCGATGACCTTGGGTTCCATTGACGACGACCGTCTGCCGAGAACCGAAATGGCCGCCTTCGCCAACGTGCCGGTGTTTTCCGGATCGGGGAATGGGTTCAAGCTGATGGGCTCGGCGCGGACGGATGCGGTGATCGACAATGGATCCGCCGCTCCCGGCTCGGCTCTTGCGGATTGCGCGGCGGGTATGAACCAGCTCCCCGTTGCTCGCGCCCGCTGGTTTCCCACGTTCTAACGTTCCCGCATGCCGTGATGTCCACCTCCGCCGGAATCACCGCTCTTGGTGACCGGTTGAAGGGCCAACGCGAGCAGAATTGCAAGGCCGACACCGAAACCCAGAACCAGCGGCCATCTTTTCTTTTTGGCGGCGACCTGCCAGAGCCACCGCCAATGCAGCGCCAGGTGAGCAAAGGTCAGAACCAGAAACGCATAGGACAGCCAGGTGTGGAGATCTCCCCACTCATGCTTTGAAAGTCCCAGCGCCGATAGGCCCTGTCCGCCACGCGAGCCGGGCGGAAGGCGGAACGCCAGCAGTAGTCCGGTGCCGGCCATCGAACAGAAGACCAGCCAAAGCAGGGCATTCAACACGCGGGGCAGGTTCTTGCGCAAAGACACCCTCCACCCCGTCGTGGCGTGGCCGCGTGGCCCGGTGATCTTCCCGGCGCGGTCGTCATTTGATACTTGCTGCACTGTGTTTTGAGCGTAGGCTCATCATCAGGCGGAGCAATCAAAAACCGCAGCGACTCGTTCCGGGCCGTGAGGACGTCATTCCGACTTCACCCCATGCGTCCGCACCACAGCATTCCCACTACCATAAAAGTCATGAAAAAAGCCAACTCGCTGGGCACCAAGTCCGCCACACCTCTCTGCGACAGCCTCAACCAGGTCCTCGCCGATTCCTACGCGCTGATGTCGCTCACCCACCTCGCCCACTGGAATGTGGAGGGTCCTGGATTTTTCGCCCTCCACACGGCGTTTCAAACCCAATACGAAGAACTTTTCATCGCCATCGACGATATCGCCGAACGGGTCCGCTCACTCGGTTCCTATGCCATCGGCGGTCTCGCCACGCACGCCGCCGCCGCACAGATGAAGGAATTCGTGGCTCCTATCAAACAGGAACAGTATGTCAGCGCGTTGCTCGCAGCCAACGAGAAGTTGGTGAGCGATTCCATCCGCGCACGCGATCTTGCCGGTGAGGTCAATGACCCCGAGAGTCAGGATCTCATGACTGAACGGATCACGCTCCACCAGAAAACCATTTGGATGCTCAAGAGCTTTCTCAAGTGACCGGACGCGCCATGTCCATGAATTTCGCGGCGGCGCGCACGGCGTGAATTCCGCCCTGATGGATATCGGCACGGCAGATGTAAACACCGTGTCGCCCTGACTCGACACGGCTGCTAACATGCAGCGGTTCCAGCAAATTGACAGCTTTCAGATAGCGGATGGTCAGCTCCGCCGTCACTCCGGCAATGCCCTTCGCGAAGAGAGCATGGACCATCGCACAGTCTAGCAAGGTTGCGGTCACCCCACCATGCAGCCGGTCCGGATAGCTGCGGAATTCGGGCGATGGCAACCATACCGCCGAAGCGATTCCATCACCGCCGATATCAAAATGGAGGTGCAATCCGGAGGTGTTGCAAATGCCACAGGCGAAGCAACCGCGGTGGGAATCCAGCAATGACGCCTCAGTGATTGTGGCATTCGTGTCCATCTCCGTGGTTGTGATCGTGGTGGCCGCCTTGGCAGCGGGAATTCTCGCTGTTGGCGCGTTGCAGGTTTCCTAGCAGACAAGCCGTGGCAAGAGCCGACGGGTCGTTGTCTCCATCAGCGAGAAACACCTCAATGCCCGCATTCGCCAGCATGATCAGCGCCCGCTCGCCGATAGCGGAAGAAACCAAGGCATTCACGCTCTGCTCCTCCAGCCACTGCGGCAGGGAACCTGGTTTGTGTGCCGGTGCGCCGAATAGATCCTTGCGGCCGAGGCGTTGTGTTTTACCATCTCCATGGAAAATTAGAAATGCCTTCGCGGCACCAAAGTGCTCGCTGAAAACCCCATCTGCCATGGGAATTGCTATTTTCAGGGTGCCAGGGTGGTGAATCTTACGGTCGCTGATGCTCATGAGTAATGAGCGTATGCCCACAACTTGCAGCGTCAACAATTTTGTTTGAACAGGAGTTTCGATCATCCCGCACGGCCGGGTGTAAATCTGGAACCGATCTGCCATGAAAGCAGCCGTTCGATCATCCAACTACTCCCGGCTTGTCCGGGAATGATTCCCAGCAGAAAATGATTTGGATCATCGCCGGACCGCTTGTAGCTTGCCGAAGCATCTTCTTATGATCTAGCTTTACGCCATGGCCCGTCCGCATTGTCCACGTCGCATCGCCAGCCTTCCGGGTGTCGTTTATTTCAAGCCGGCGGGCATTCCGCTGCGCGAGTTGGAGGAAAGAGTCCTCTCGCTCGATGAATTCGAAGCCTTGCGGCTGGCGGATGTCGAGGGAATGCCGCAGTTGGAGGCAGCCCGCCTGATGGCGATCTCGCGCCAAACCTTCAGCCGGATTCTCGCACGCGCCCGCCAAACCGTGGCCACCTGCATGACTCAAGGCATGGCCATCCGCATCGAAGGCGGAGTGGTTCACCTCGATTCCAAGCGCGGAGCCCGGCGACCGACCCGGCGGAAGCCGGAGTGCTGAGTATTTTTCACGCTGCCGCGTTTTGTCCTTGCTGGGTTGCTATTTTGGGCGTATGCCCAAAACATGAAGCGATCAGGAACCCACATGCGTCTCGCGGTGGCGGAGGAGGAAAAGGAAGATGTGTTAGCTCCACGTCTCGGAAGGGCTCTCAAATTCGCGTTGTTCTACTTGGACGGCAAGGAAGTCCGCGGGCCGTTTTACCGCGTGCGCCACGACGACCCTGGGAGTGTCTGTGACGATCATGCTGAACTTTCGGCGCTGCTGCACGATTGCCGGGTGGTGATCGCCGGATCCGTCGGGCCATGCATGGCCCGGCGCTTGCTGGATCTTGGAATCGAAGTGGTGGCGACAGCCGAAAGGGGGCCCGCCAAGCAATTGGTTTCGCGCCATCTGGCAGGAACTCTTGAAAGGATCATTCCATGAACGTCGAAATCCTATCGCGCATCCAGTTCGCCTTCACGGCGGCGTTTCACTATCTCTATCCGCCGCTGAGCATCGGCTTGGGAGTGATACTGGTGATGATGGAAGGGACGTGGCTTTGGACCCGCGATCCGCTCTATCACAACATGGCCCGCTTCTGGACGAAAGTCTTCGGCCTGATCTTTGGACTGGGTGTGGCCACCGGCATTGTGCTGGAGTTTGAGTTCGGCACCAACTGGGCGACCTACTCGCGCTTCGTTGGCGATATATTCGGCAGTGCTCTGGCGGCGGAAGGCATTTTCGCGTTTTTCCTGGAGTCCGGGTTTCTAGCGATCCTGCTTTTCGGCTGGGATAAAGTCGGGCCGAAATTGCATTTTTTCGCCACCTGCATGGTCGCGCTCGGGGCGCACTTCAGCGCGGTGTGGATCATCGTGGCAAACTCATGGCAGCAGACTCCGGCGGGTTCGCATCTTGAAATTGGCGGCAAGGCCGTGCCGCCGGGGCATGCATTCGAGATCACGGATTTCGGCCACGCACGGATGGTAATCGATGATTTCTGGGGTGTGGTGTTCAACCCGTCTTCGATGGATCGGCTGAGTCACACGCTGGTGGCGGCGTGGCTGGCCGGGGCGTTTTTCGTCATCAGCGTGGGTGCCTATTACCTGATCCGGCGGCGGCATCCAGGGTTCGCGGTGTCCTCGCTCAAGTTCGGCCTCGTGCTGGCGATGGCGGCCTCCCTGCTCTCGCTGGTCACCGGTCACAGCTCAGCGGGAGGCGTTGCGAAAAACCAACCGTCGAAACTCGCGGCAATGGAGGGGATCTGGAAAACCGGGCCAAACGCACCACTTCATCCGTTCGGCTGGGTGGACACCAAGAGCGGCAGCACTGCGGGGCCGAAACTTCCATCAGGCCTCAGTCTGCTAGTCGGTGGAGCGAAGGACACCGTGATCACGGGTTTGAACGACATCCCGCTGGACCTGCGCCCGCCGGTGCAGGCGACGTTCCAATGTTTTCATATCATGGTGGCCATCGGATTCGCCCTGATCGGGCTGTCAGCGTGGGGCGTCTGGCTGTGGTGGCGTGGACGCCTGACGGACGTGGAAAAATTTTCTACACGGTGGTTTCTTCATTTTGCCGTGCCATCGGTCCTGCTCCCGCAGATCGGCAATCAGGCCGGATGGTTCACAGCGGAAATTGGCCGCCAGCCGTGGATCGTCTGGGGCTACTTGCGGACCAGCGACGGGCTTTCAGCGGTGGTGAAAGCCAACCAGGTGCTCACCTCGCTGATCGGCTTCGGATTGATCTATCTGCTGCTGTTCATGCTCTTTCTCTTCCTGCTCAACCGCAAGATCCAGCACGGTCCCGAACCGATTGAGGAAAGCGGATCGATCCCCGAAAACTGGCTCAAGCAAAGCCGCGCCTGAACCCATCATCAAGTTATGGATTACAATCTTCTTTGGTTTGTGTTGGTGGGCGTCTTGTTCTCGGGATACGCCATGCTCGATGGATTCGATCTCGGCGTTGGCGCACTCATCCTCAGGGTCAAGGACGATGATGAGCGGCGGGTTCTCTATAACGCGATCGGCCCGGTCTGGGATGGCAACGAAGTCTGGCTCGTGACTGGCGGTGGTGCCTTGTTCGCGGCGTTTCCTCCGGTCTATGCCACGGTGTTTTCCGGCTTCTATCTGGCGTTCATGCTGTTGTTGTTCGCGCTGATTTTCCGTGCGGTGGCCATCGAGTTCCGCAGCAAGGAACCCTGGCGGTGGTGGCGCCGCTGGTGGGACCGAGGATTCTTTGCAGGGAGCACCACGGCCGCTCTGATGATCGGAGTGGCCATGGGCAACATCGTCTGGGGGATTCCGCTCGATGCGCGGGGCGAGTACGCCGGCACTTTTTTCAGCCTGCTCCATCCCTACGCCCTGCTCATGGGGGTGACCACGGTGGCACTGTTCATGATGCACGGCGCGATCTATCTGCACATGAAAACCGAAGGTTCGTTGCAGGCGCGCATCCGCGAGTGGATCAATCCGCTGATCATCGCGTTCATCGTCTGCTTCTCTCTAACTACCCTGGCCACGCTGCTTTACGTGCCGCGAATGACGGTCATTCTGCGTGCCCAGCCGGCCTTGTTCGGCGTGGTCGTGTTGTTGGTTCTGGCCGTCGCCAACCTGCCGCGGGAAGTCCACCGCGCGCGGGACGGCCGGGCATTCCTGAGTTCGTGCGCCACCATGCTCCTGCTGATGGCTTTGTTCGGACTCGGGATGTTTCCGAATATGGTTTATTCGCAGCCTTTCCCGGAGCACTCGCTCACCGCCTACAATGCGTCCTCCACCGGAAAAACGCTGAAAATCATGACGCTCATCGCTGCCATCGGCGTGCCCGTCGTGCTCACCTACACTGTCACAGTGTATTATATCTTCCGCGGCAAAGTAAAAATAGGCAAAGACAGTTATTGAGTTCTAACATATATACCCCACATGACCAGACAAGAAATCCTAGACCTCTATTTCGTCGAAGCGCGCCACAGACTCATCGACGTCGGTGCGTTTCTAGACCGAGTCGCCCGCTCCGATGGAGAAGATGATTTCCGCGTGGAGGCGTTCCACGCAGCTCTATCCGAACTTATGCACCGCGAACCACATGCCGCAAAACGCGTGCTGCTCGCCTTCAGCGATCCCACCCAGCAACCCATCCTCGCCGCCACCACCCAAGGTGCCTGCGGTGCCTGGCCAGGCGCGAAGTGATTTCAAATCTCAAATCCCTCTTCCCCATGCGCTACATCGAACCTCACGCCCACATGGTCAGCCGCACCACTGACGATTACGTCAACCTGGCTATAAGCGGCTGTGCCGCCGTCTGCGAACCCGCCTTCTGGGCCGGCTATGACCGCAGTTCCGCCGTCGGTTTTTATGACTATTTCCTGCAACTCACCGACTACGAACCGAAACGCGCCGCCAAATTCGGCATGCCGCATTTCTGCTGGCTTTGTATCAATCCGAAGGAATCCGAGGATGTGGGCTTGGCCAAGGAAGTGCTGGCGCTCATCCCCGAATTCATCGACCGGCCGAACGTGCTGGGCATCGGTGAGATCGGGCTGAACAAAAACAGCCGCAACGAGCTGGAGGTCCTAGAAATGCACATCGACCTCGCTGCCCGCCACGACCAACTCATCCTCGTCCACACGCCACATCTCGAAGACAAGCTCAAGGGCACCCGCCTGACGCTCGATGCATTGAAAAACAACCCTTCTATCAGACCTGAACGCGTGATCATCGACCACGTCGAGGAACACACCGTGCAGATGGTGCTGGACGCCGGATTCTGGGCGGGCATGACGCTTTACCCGGGCTCGAAATGTTCACCGGCCCGCGCCATCGACATCGTGGAAACCTATGGTGCCGAGCGGCTGTGGATGAACAGCGCCTGCGATTGGGGCGTCAGCATTCCGCTATCCATCCCGCTCACCGCGCTGGAAATGCGC
>JBBRCO010000100.1:0-14922 GCA_038204755.1 Verrucomicrobiales bacterium | reverse complement strand
GCCTCCCCGGCGTGATGCAGGCATTCCTGCCTGTTCTTCGTGATAGGTGGCGGGTGCTTGTGAAAGAACAGACAGGAATGTCTGTGTCACGACGCCGTCGGCGGCGTCCGCCTCCCCGGCGTGATACAGGCATTCCTGCCTGTTCTTCGTGATCGGTGGCGGGTCGCTTGTTAAATAACAGACAGGAATGTCCGTGTCACGTTGCCGCCGCCGGCGTCCGCCTCCCCGGCGTGATACAGGCATTCCTGCCTGTTCTTCGTGATGGGTGGCGGGTGCTTGTGAAAGAACAGACAGGAATGTCCGTGTCACGGCTTTCCCCACCACGAGGGCGGGATTCACGCTGCAATCTGCAAACCCTATTACGCGCCAATAGCCACAACGCAGCCAAAGAAATCAAATTTCTCGAAATAATCCGGGCTCGGCCGACGTTTATTCCTATGTTGCTGGTGTGTTTATTTAATGGGCGGCCACCGCTTCGCGTCTTGCGCGGCTCGGGGCGACGGCGGCTCACTGGTTCTAAGAAGGCGGCGGGAAATTTCCCGCCGCCTTCACTTTTCACAATTGTCCTAACCACCCAGCGGCGGACTTCGCGGCGCGGGTGGCGGTGGCCAAGCAGCCTTGCATGAGGTAGCCGCCGGTGGGCGCTTCCCAGTCGATCATTTCTCCGGCGATGAAAATTCCCGGAAGCTTTTTCAACATGAGCGTGCGGTCGGTTTCGCTCCAACAGATGCCCCCGGCGGAGGAGATGGCCTCGTCGATGGGGCGCGGTCTCGTGAGCGGGATGACGCAGTGTTTCGCCTCGCGGGCAAGGGATTCCACGTCGCTGAAAGTCTTCTGTGAGAGAATGGCGTGCGCGGGATCGCTGAGTTTCCAGCGGACGCGGGCTTCATCGAGAAAATCACGTTTCACCGACTGCATCTTGGCGACGAGTTGCTCGTGGGTGAAGGTCGGTTTGAAATCGATGGCGATGGCAGGCTCCTGCATCGCGCGCAGGACCGCGCCGAGTTGATAGATCGCGCCGCCCTCGAGGCCGTAGCGGGTGAGCATGAGCTCGCCGATGGCCATTTGATCGCCCGCGCGGACGTGGAGGTTTTTCAGCGGTTTCCCCTCGGCGGCGGTGAGGATTTCCTGTGGCCATTCATGTTCCCAACCGCAGTTGGCGGGGGCGAGCGGGTTTTGGGCGATGCCGAGTTTTTCAAACATCGCCTGCCATGCGCCGTCCGATCCCGTCTTCGCCCACGATCCGCCGCCGAGGGCAAAAATGACGGCGTCCGCCATGGCGGCGGTGCGATTGGCGAATCCGAGTTGATAGGGCGGACCGGGTTCCAGGCTGACGCAGCGGTGGTTCATTTCAAACCGCACGCCCAGCCCGCGCAGTCGCTCGATCCAGCGGCGGAGCATCGGCGCGGCCTTGAGCACTTTCGGATAGACCCGGCCGCTGGTGGCTTGGAAGGTTTCCACTCCGAGATCCGCCCCCCATTGGCGCAGCGCGGCGGGATCGAAGTCAGCAAGCAGGTCATCCCAGATGCCGGGCGGCTGGTCCGGGCCGGAATAGCGGGTGGTGAATTTCTCCAACGCCTCGCCGTGGGTCAGGTTCAACCCGCCTTTTCCCGCGACGAGGAATTTCCGCCCGACCGACGGTTTCCCGTCGAAAAGCGTGACCTGCACACCCGCCGAGGCAGCCACCTCCGCCGCGCGGAGGCCAGCCGGGCCGCCGCCGATGATGGCGAGTTGGGAGTGAGGGATCAAGGGCGCGAGACTGCCCGGTCAGGCGGACCAGTCAATCCCGTGGTGGTTTGAAGGAAATTTGGCCGGGTTGACACAATCCCCGCAGGCCCCCATGGTGCGCTCGCTTTCGCCTCTACCATGATATTTAAAAGTCTCTGTCGCCACGCCGGAATCGGTGCGAACTCCTATCTGCTCCAAACCGAGTCCGCCCGAATCGTGCTGGACGCGGGCATGCACCCGAAGCACGAAGGCGCGGAGGCGATCCCCCATTACGAATACGTCGAAGGCGGAACCGCGGACTCGATCATCATCACCCACTCCCACCTCGACCACGTGGGAACCCTCCCGGTTTTCCTCCAGGATCAGCCACAGGCAAAGGTTTTCATGTCGCCGGAGACGTCCGAACTGGCGTCCGCGATGCTCCACAACTCGGTGAACGTGATGCAGGCGAAACGCGTCGAGCACGGCATCGCCGAGTATCCGCTGTTTGAACATCGCGAGCTGGATGACATCGAGGAATGCTTCGAACTGCGCGGCATCGAGAAACCGTTTTTCCTCGATCACGGGGACACGGTAAAGGCGACTTTCCATGATGCCGGGCACATCCTCGGATCGGTCGGCGTGACCATCGAAGCGGAGGGAAAACGGATTTTCTACACGGGCGACGTGAATTTCGAGCACTCCACGATCCAGAAAGGCGCATTATTTCCGACCGAAACCGTCGATGCGCTGATCGTGGAAACCACCCGCGGCGAGCAGGAACGCACGCCCGGATACGCCCGCGCCGACGAGGAAAACGCGCTGGCCGAGGCCATTGCGAACGTCATCGCGCGCAAGGGCTCGGTGCTGATCCCCGTCTTCGCGATGGGAAAAACACAGGAGGTCCTCGCGATGCTGCACCGCTTCAAAAAAGAAGGGCTCATCCCGAAAAAGACGCCGGTTTACATCGGCGGGCTGAGCACAAAAATGACCCACGTTTACGACCGTTTCACCGACTCGTCCCGCCGCCATCTCGCCGGATTCCGTTTCCTCAAGGACATGGAGCTGGAGGCCGGAAGCAAAAAACGCAAGGGCCCGATTCCTTTCCACTCCGGCTGCATCTACGCGCTTTCCAGCGGCATGATGTCCGAAAAAACCGTCTCCAACAATTTTGCCCGCCAGGGAGTTCTGGAAAACGCCAAGCACGGCCTGTTTTTCGTCGGCTACGCGGATCCCGAGACGCCGGGCGGTAAAATCCGCGCCGCCAAACAAGGCGATTCCATCGTGCTCGATCCTGCCTATCCGGCGGTGAAGCTGAACTGCGAGACCCGCATTTTCGACTTCAGCGGCCACTCCACGCGGGATGCCATCGCCGACTACATCGTGGAAGTCGCGCCGACGAAAGTGTTCCTCGTCCACGGCGACGATGGCGCGGTCGAGTGGTTCCGCAGTGAAATCTCGCGCCGCCTGCCGGACACGGAAATCATCGTGCCCGAGCCCGGAATCGAATACATCATCTGAAATTTTCCAACCCAGCCCCATTATGTTAGCAGACACTTCCACCATTTCCGTGCTTTCCAGCGTCCTTCCGCAGATCGCCATCATTGCCGCCCTTTCCGGTCTGATCGGCTGGTCCATCCGCGGAAAATTCATTAAGAAACCTACCGCCAAGCCCGCTGCCGCCGCCGCCCCGCAAGCCAAGGACCGCTCGAAAAACCTCGAAGCCGCTCTCGAAAAATCCAAGGAAGCACTCAAGGCTCTCAAGTCCGAACACGACTCTCTCAAAGCCACCGCCGTTTCCTCCACCACGCTTGAAATGGCCAACGCCGAACTGGAAGCCGCCAGCAAATCGCTCGAAAGCGAAAGCAAACGCACCTCCTCCCTCGAAGCCGATCTGAAGAAGGCGCAGGACACGATCAAGAACCTCAACAGCCGCGCGAACGACGCCGACAAGGCGCAGAAGGACCGCAGTTTCGCCCTCGAAAACGAACTCTCCAAAACCCGCCAACAGCTCGCCCAGCTCGAAGCCCGCCCGGACGACACCGCCGGACTTCACACGGAAATCGAGCGCCTCCGCGAATCCGTCGCCGTCAGCACCCGCTTCGCCGGGGAAATGCGCAAGCGCGAAGCCACCGCCACAGAAGCCCTCGAAAAAGCCCAGGTCCAGCTTGCGGAATCGAACGAATCTCCACGCAAGGCGACCGTCGTGATCAAAAAAGTCGGCCCCGTCGGTGATTCCGACCGCGTTGCCGCTGCGAAGGCCGAGGTCCTCCGCCTGCTGGAAAGCAACAAACAAACCGCCGACGTGGTGGAACCAGCCGTTACGGTCGTCGAGCCAGCCCTGGTGATCGCAGAACCCGACCTTGCACCTGCGGAACCGGAGATCGCCCCTTCGGAACCGCACCTTGCAGTCGCAGAGACGGACATTGAGTTCTCCGAGCCGGACCTTTCCGAAGCAGAGACTCACCTTGCGGATGTGGATGCCGAACTTTCGCTCGCCGAGCCAAACGCTCCGGTCGTAGAGCCAAACGTTCCCGCCGAAGAACATTCCGAAACTCCCCCAGCGCCGAAAAAAGCACCGGTCCACGCCGAGCTATTTTCCTTGGATTGATTTCATCACGGGCACCTGCCCGGAAAACCTCCCCAACTGGCCGGGGCGGCGGCATTCAGTCCCACGGCCTCCTCGTCCCGAACGAGGCGCGCTACCAGCCTGCGTCACGCCACGCCTTCATCAAGTGTTGCGAGGTGCAGCATGAGAAATAGCGAACATGCCGCGATTTGAAGAAGCGATTTGAATCTCATCAGGCTCTTTTGCCCTACCATGGAGGTCTGCCAGTTTCTCAAGTTCGTTGTGAAACCAAGCCGTTTATAATTGCTGCCGCGCTACATTATCAATGAAGTGACAGGCCCCGACATCGGGATTTCCGAACATGAGGAAACGGGATTCCACGCAGGCGGGATAGAAGGGGGCGGTGGTTGTGAGCGAAACGAAGAATGGAAATCCGCCGCTTCAAGGAGCCGCCGGCTGATCGTGCATCACGCGGAAAAATCCATTCGGTGCGAGTGGCATGGGGATTCTAACGCGCAGCCACGTTTCGCTGCCTCCAGAATTCAGGTCGGGATCCGGCTCGGGGATATTTCCGAGGGTGGTCCATGGAGTTAGGAGATCGCCGGAGGACTGGGCGACACTGCGGATGGAGCCGATGCCGGGTTCGAGTTTGAAGCGGAACCAGAGGGAACCGGTGGCGTCTTCGTGGAGCTGGGAGGCGGCGGCATCGGAGCCGGACGAGGGATTTCCTCCCGTGGCGTATTCGAGGAAATTGGAGCGGCCATCGCCGTCTGCATCGGCGGAGCGGGATTTCAAGGCGGGATCGGTGATGGCGGTGAAGCTGTCAATCCATGTGGAAAATGAGCCGACCTTGGGCGGCGGTGCGGTGGCCAGTTTCGACGGGCTGAAGTGATTCCCGACGATAATGCGGGCATCGGCGAGGTGGAGTGTGGCGACCTGCTCGATGCCCGAGCCGGAATCGCCAATGAAATTGCTAGCATCGAAGCGGGCGATGAGAATTTCCTGGCCACCGCTGCGGGTGATGAGGAGCGAGATCCGCTCGCCCACCAACGGGGATCCCGGACTGCGGATCGCCTGGCGGGCGGAAATTTCAAAACTCCCCGGCGCCGCATCCGCGCCGTCGCCCGGTGGATGGCTCTTCGAATAGGAGGATGTCGGCGGTATTGGCATTTTTGCCCTGCTGGATGGAAAAATCTCCGTTGCTGTTCACCAGATTCTGGAGCGAGGCGGAAAGGTTGACTGGCAGGGAAAAGACGATGGCCCCATGGCGGACTGGTAACAGAACCGGCTGCGAGGCGATGCTTCCGGAAAAGGCGATGCGCAGCGGGCCGGAAGAACGACGGACGATGTAAAAGCCGAGCGGATAGCGTAGAGGGTCTCCGCGGCGGAAGTGGCCTCCGCCAGTAATCCGGCGGCCACGATGCAGGCGGCACGAACTCTCCCAGCGATGGTGGCGGATGGGATTGGGAATACCGGTTTCACACCGATAGTCTCTCAGATCGGGAGAGCCGGTTAAGACAAGACATTTCCGGAAATGTTATCTGTCAATATTCGCTAACGAAATTGACGCTAACAATCCCTGTTTGAAAAACTTCGAACGATGAGGGCATTCCGTCAGATTTCGTCGCTATCGCTCCTCGACTTCAGGCTAATTTCTGAGATCCCTCCCGGGATAAAGACACCAACCGGAGTTTTCATTCAAATCCTCATAGGCAACAAAATGAATTCCGCGGTCCGGCAAAAAAGCCTCCGGGCTGTAGGGCGCGGAGGCTTTGGAGAAGAACAGACAGGAATGTCTGTGTCACGTTTTGGAACAGACAGGAATCCCTGTTTCACGATCAGTTCGTCACGCGCATCGGCATGAGCACATAGAGGAAGGTGCCTTCGATGCGGAGGACGCCGGGGCTCATTTCGTCGATGAGATCCAGATAGACAGAGTCGGTGTCGAGGGCGCGGAGCGGGGCTTGGAGGAACTCGGGGTTGAAGGCGATCTGCATCGGCGGGCCTTGATAGATCACGTCCATCGATTCCTGCGCCTCACCGACATCCGGTGAGTTCGCGGTGACTTCGATGTGGTTTTCACTGAAGACGAGTTTGACCGAGTTCGACTTGTCAGAAGAGAGGAGCGATACGCGGCGGACGGTTTCCAACAGCGCCTCGCGGCCGATGACGACGCGCTCGTTGCTGTCGCCGGGGATGACCTGGCGGTAGTTCGGATAGTTGCCTTCGATGAGCTTGCTGGCGAGCAGGCTATCGCCGACGGTGAAGGAGATCTGGCTATCGCTGAGCTTGACGATGACCTCACCGGCGTCGCCGAGGAGGCGTTGGAGTTCCTGCACGGCCTTGGTCGGGATGATGTCGTCGGTTTCGTGGGAAGCGGGGAATTCGAGGTCCGCATCGACCATCGCGAGGCGGCGGCCGTCGGTGGCGACGAGGGTCATTTTCCCATCGCGGAAGGAGGTGAAGATGCCGTTGAGCACGTAGCGTGTCTCGTCGGTGGAGATGGCGTAGGAGGTTTTCTTAAGGCCGTCGCGGAGGGTGGCTTGCGGGATTTTGAAAACCTTTGCTCCTTCGAAATCAGGGAGTGGTGGAAATTCCGCTTCACCGAGACCGATGATTTTGAAAAAGGACGGGCCGCAGCGGATGGATGCGTGGTTTTTCGCATCGACGGAGACCTCCACTTCGCTGGCGGGCAGCTCGCGGATGATGCTCACCAAGCGCTTGGCGGGCAACGTGGTAGCGCCTTCTTTTTCGATCTGCGCCTCGACGGAGCCGGTGATGCCGACGTCCAAATCCGTGGTCGTGAACTGCAGGCGGCCGTCCTTGGCCACCAGCAGCACGTTGGAGAGAATCGGCAGCGTGGTGCGTGAGCTGACGACGTGCTGGACCTTTTGCAGGCCATCGAGAAATGCTTCCTTGGAGATGCGGAACTTCATGAGTGGGAAACCGGGGTGGTTGATGCGGAGCAGTTTCCGTTTTCACCGCCCCTTGGCAAGCCTTCTGTGAAGATTCCTTAAGTGAATGACGGTTAGCGCCGGAGTTGGGACTCGATGCGGGCGATGGATTCTTTCAATCCGGGCTCATCGTCGAGGCGTTCGGTGACTTTTTTGCAGGCGTGGATGACCGTTCCGTGGTCGCGTCCGCCGAAGGCTTCGCCGATTTCCATGAGCGAGCCCTTGGTCAGCGAACGGCTCAGGAACATGGCGACCTGGCGGGGAAAAGCGATGCTGGCCGGGCGGCGGCGGCTGGTCATATCGGCCAAGCGCACGTCGAAATGCTCGGCGACGGCCTTCTGGATGGAATCAATGCTGACCTGGCGGCTGGCCTCCTCGCGGATGAGGTCGCGCAGCAGGTGCTCGACTTTGTCCACCGTCACACTTTCTCCGGCGAGCGAGGCGTAGGTGGCGACGCGCATCAGGGCACCTTCCAAGCGGCGGACGTTGGTGCGGATTTTTTCAGCGAGGAAACGGAGCACGGACTCGTCCACGCGGACCTTCCAGTCGAGGGACTTTTTCTTGAGGATCGCCATCCGCGTTTCCATTTCCGGCGGCTGCATCTCGACGGTGAGGCCGCATTCGAAGCGGGAAATGAGGCGGGGCTCGAGGCTCTTGATCTCGCACGCCGGGCGGTCGCAGGTGAGGACGACCTGGTTGCGCCCATCGAGCAGGGTGTTGAAGGTGTGGAAAAATTCCTCCTGCGAGCGCTCCTTGCCGGCGAGGAACTGGACGTCATCGATGAGCAGCACGTCCGAGCTGCGATAGCGGCGGCGGAATTTTTCGATGTCGCCGCGGCGGACGGCGTCGATGAACTCGTTGGTGAATTTCTCGCAGGTCAGGTAAATGACGCGGGAGGCGGGCTGGCGGCGGAGAAGCTCGTGGCCGATCGCCTGCATGAGGTGGGTTTTGCCGAGGCCGGGACCGCCGTAGATAAAGAGCGGGTTATAGCCGATGCCGGATTTTTTGGCGACCGCCTCGCTGGCAGCGTGGGCAAACTGACTGTTAGCTCCTACCACAAAACTGCCGAAGGTGTGGGCCGGATTCAGACCGGCGCTCTTGATGCGCTTGTCCAGCGCCTCCCCTTCGAGAACCGCGGCCTTGGTCGGACGCGAGTGGGAGCCAGCGGACTGCGGGAGGCCACCATCCGCACCGGAGAGGGTTTCGCTAACCGTCACGCGCACTTCCCGCACCTCCTCATAGACTCCGCTGACGGCCATCGTGAGTTCCGGCAGATAGTTTGTCTCGATCCAGACCTGATGGATCTCCCCCGGAACCGCGATCGTCCCCGCGCCATCCTCCACGCCCAACCAGCGCGCCGCGCCGAACCAACGTTGGAATGCATCCGGACTAACCATGACACGCAACGCCTCGCAGATTTCTTCCCACCCCCGGCCATCCGCCGGAAACATTTCCACCTCTCCCACCATCTGCTGCATTGTCGCTTCCTCGGATTCCATTGCTGATCAGTCCTTTTTAAAAATTGGTTTTTTACCCGCCGTCATCCCACTCCCAAAAGTGGCGCAACGCGGCGAGGTGGAGAAGATGAATCGCCCAGCAGCTCCTTGGAAAATCTTTTTCAACCGTTCTAACATTTGATTGGCAGGGGCCGTATTCCACAAGGGTTCCACGGTAAAAAATTTTAAAAACTTGACGGTCGCTTTCATTAACTTCCCCGAAGTATCAGCGGACTCCAAGTGACGGATTCGTCGCATTCCCTTGTAAACGAAGCATTCGCAATGTGACAATTCCGTTATAATTCAAAATTGGCCCCTGATCGCCGTGCATTCCGGCCTCCGCCGAGTCGTCGAGAGCCAGGAAATCAATGCGGTGTATGGGTTTCCGGCTTTTTGAAACACAGCGCCACTGCTACGGTGACCAGCGTACCTGCCATGATCCGCCATGGAAACTCGATCACCGGCAGCCATGCGAAGTTTTTGTAAAGTGACAATCCTGTCACCATCTTCCAAACATCGTTGGGCAAATTGCTCAGCCAGGCGACGCCGATAATGCCCGCAATCATTGCAACTACGTTGCCCGCCTCACTGCCTCGTGTTTTTGTGAACAGTCCGACGATGAAAATTCCCAATAATGATCCGTAAGTGTAGCCGAAGCTGCCGAGGATGATGCCGATGATGCTCAGCGACGGGTTGTGTGCCTTTACAAAAGCAGTCGCGAGACCGACAAAAATCAGCACCAGCGCGAACGCCACCGTGCTCAGCTTGATGATGCGGACGCGCGCGTGGTCGTCCTCCGGCGTGTTGAACCAGCGGAAATGGAAGTCGCGCGAGTAACTTGTGGCCAGTGAATTCATCGCCGTGCCCAGCGAGCCCATCGTCGTCGCTAACACGCCGGCGATCACCAGCCCCCGCAGGCCTCCCGGCATCACGTCCACGACGAAGTAGGGGAAGATCCGCGTGTTGTCCGGCGTCCCTCCCGCCATCGGCAGGTTGGGATCGCTAACAACGTGACCGTAGTAAACCGAAAGCAGGATGCCGATGGTTAGGACGGCGAAGGTCACCGGAATATCGGCCAACCCTGATAGAATCGTCGCCACCGCGCTCTGGCGTTTGTTCTTGGCGGTGAGCATGCGCTGCACCATGTCCTGATCGGTGCCGTGCGTGGCCAGCGTGACAAACAGCGAGCCGAACAACGCAGCCCACACCGTGAACTCGCTTTCCAACACGCTCTTGATAGATCCCCAGGTGGCTCCATATTGCGCCACGAACTCCGGTGTCGCCGGCACATCGCCATTCCATTCCCACAGTTTCAAATCATGCGGCCCGGTGAGGAAACTTTTCGCCCCTTCCCAGCCGCCGGGAATGTGGCCTAGCAAATACCAGACGGAAAATCCCAGCGCGCCGAACAGCACCGCGATCTGCAGCACGTCCGTCCAGATCACCGCCTTGATCCCGCCGACCGCCGTGTAGGCCGCCGTCAGGACCGTGATCAGCACCAGCGCGCCGCCGGTGAACCAGAACTGTTGCCAATTCCCGAGTGGATCACCGGGGTTCAGGCGGTTCCAGATCACCACCAGCAGCAGCGTCGGCACCCACAGCCGGGAGCCGCTGGCCAGCGAGCGGGTCAGCAGGAAAATCACGCTCGCCATCCGCCGCGTGCGCGGGCCGAAGCGGATTTCCAGAAACTCGTAAATACTCACCACGTTGTATTTATAAAACGCCGGGATGAAAACAGCGCTCACCACCAGCCGCGCCAGCAGGTAGCCCACCATGAGCTGCGCGTAGGTGTAGTTTCTCAGCCGGAAGCCCTCCCCCGGCGACCCGAAAAACGTCCCCGCGCTGATTTCCGACGCCAGGATCGACGCCAGCACCGCCCACCAGGGAATCGACCTCCCACCGAGTGCAAATTCCGACACGTCTTTGTTCCGCCGGCTGAAATGCACGCCGATGACGATGATGATGGCGAAATAAATTCCGATAATGAAAAGATCCAGGGCGATGGCCGATGACATGCCGGAAAACTAGAGGCAAGCGTCCGCGAGCCAAGCCCATTTTAGAACATCCCCTCCGCAGCCCTTTTTCCCATGCTTTCCGCCCATGTTGACGCTTTAAGGCGTAATAATCTCCGCCCGCAGGCGGATGAACTCGGGTGCTGCGGAACGGATCGGCAAACTAATATTCTTTCTCAGCATCCCTCCCTCTATCTGGTAGGGGTGGTTGCCCAGCATGCCCTCCCTCGTCCAGTTCACCAGATCGCGGGAACGCTCCGGCCAAAGGGAGACTCCGGGACGCATGGCCGCCCACGGGTGGTCGAAATATGCGACGGTGCCGGTGAAGTAATTCTCGTTGTCCACCTGATAGGATGACGCGTTTGCATTCGCTCCCGCCTCGCGGGCCTTCGGATTGAGATCGAAGGCGTATTCAAACGCATTTGACCAGCCATCCCCGTCCGGATCCGCGTCCGGGCCGGAAATCCCGGCCATCCCGCACTCTTCCACCGTGAACTTGGCGGCCTGCCATTCCTGGAAAAAATTCCGCCATACGCCGCTGGTGCCGATTTGACCGTCGTTTCCGACGAAGATCACCCGATCCCCGAAGCGTGTCCCGCGGATATATCCGGCGCTGGTGCTGTATGCCGTTCCGGCGTCTGAACCATCTACGTAAGGCTGCCAATATCCGCCGTCACTGGAACCCAGAAGATAGCGTTGATTGGTGGTGGTGATGAATTCCCCGAAGGCGAAGAGCGGGTTTGATCCATAGGCCTGCCCCGGCGAGGTCCACCAGTTCTGAAGATCTTCGGTGAGGTGCAGTTCATATCCATCCGGCACGATCCAGAGTCCCTTGCCATACACCAGGCCGCGATAGGTGACGTGGTCGGCCCCGAGGCTGACGGGCGTCCATGCCACTCCATCCTCAGAATGGATGACGATTCCCCCGCTTCCGGTGGCGACGAAATGACCGCCGCCCCACTCGATGGCGGTGAATGACGAGGTAACTCCGCTGGCCCTTGCCGCCCATTGGATACCGTCGGTCGAAGCAGCCAATTGCCCATCCGGGCCGCACACCACCAACTGATTTCCGTTCCACGCCACTCCCGTCGCACGGCCGGCGAAGGAGGGGAGCGCGGTGCTGGTCCAATCCGCCCCGTTTGCGGAACTCCACACCCGCGCCGTGGATGCGTCTCCGCCTGTTGCTAGAAAAAGCGAGAGTTCCGGCACCCAGATCAGATCCGCCACATCGGCCGCGTCCGGCAGGAGCACGGAGTGGAAGGTCTCCGCGTCTTCGCTCCAGACGAGATGCCCACCTTCTCCGGCGATGACAAGACGGGTCGCGCTTGCGGCCACAGCGGTCCAGTCCCAGCCTTCCAGGGGCAGCAACTGCACATGGCCGGCCTGCCAGAGAGTCGTCCGCCACAGGTTTCCATTTGAACCGAGGAGATAGGTCTGATCGCCGATCTGGCGGAGCTTCGTCGCTTGGGTACGCGTGAAATCGGCATCATTCACCGCAGTCCACGTCTCTCCGTCCGCCGATTCCGCCAGCAAAGAGATGAAATGGTCTTCTTGCGCCAGTGCGATGAATTTTCCGTTTGAAAACGTCGCCTCCCGCGCTTCGGAGTAAACGGGAGAGGAACTGCCGGGTTGGCCGTTGGTGAGATAATACAGCACAAAAGGAAATTGCGCGGTGGTCCAGCTCACGGCATCGGTGGAAATGGCGATCCGCCCGCCGCTGGCCCCGGCGACGAAGCGATCGTTTCCATAGGTGATGGAATAGTAATAATCTCTCAGTTGGGCCAGTCCGGTCCAAGCGACGCCGTTCGTGGAAGTCCACACGCCGCTGGGGCTGCCGTAAGCGGCGTTCGTGAGAACGTAAGTTCCGGCCGCGTAAATCATGTCGGTGATGTCGAACCGATCCGTGGCCGTGAGGCTGAGAGACACCGCGTTCCAAGTTTGGCCGTCGGAAGATCGGTATAAGACGGAATTTCTCCACATGCGCGGGTAGGGTTGAATTGCCGTGGAGAAGTATCCGGCCTCACTCCAGCCCCAGAATTCGCCATTGAGCGCACGCAGCTCGACAAGCCCGTGGGGAACCGCACCTGCCTCGATCCATCCACCGGCCCAAGTGCTTTTGCTCCAGACGCGGCCACCGGCAAGCACCAGCCATTTTCCATCAGCATGGAGAATCCGGGACGCCGCCAGTCCCTCCGGCAGATTCAATGGCTGTATCTCGAATGTCACTCCGTCATCGCTAACCAATGCACGGCCGGCGGGATCGCCGAACACCACCACCTGTTTCCCTTCCCCGGATGCGATGTCCTGCAACTCCCGCGAGGTGGGTGCCGGTCCGAGCTGCCGCCACTCCTGCAGCGGGTGCGACGCACGGACGCACGGGCAAAAGGCCAGACAGGCGATGAAAAGCAGGAGTCGATTCATATGAGCAAGGTGCCCGCACTGACAGAGGAAGGCAAGCTTGGCGGTCTTCAAGCTCCGGGCGGTGACCTGGTATCGGGAAATTTGGAGCGTTCGCCCCAAGTCGCACTCCAGTTATACTGCCGCGTTTGAAGTCTTGTGATTCGCAGTGAACGCCCGTTCTGAAATGAGCTGTCTTCGTTCGTAGTTTAACCCATCAGCGTGTCTTTCGGGCCGCAATGAAGACGCTCTGAAGGGTTAAACTACGAACGAAGAGGAGGCATTCCGCCACGTCCCGCAGGGATATTCGGGACCGCCCCGGTGAGTTTTGTGCCAAGCCCGAGGAAAAATCGGAGGCGCCGTAAAGAAAACCATGGCGGATCCGGCGGCAATCCGAATGCGGCAGTCCGTTCTCACGGACCTCATCCTGCCCACCGCCGGCCCACGCAGCTTCAGCATCACCTCCCAGGGCGATGCACCAAGCATCAGCGGCATCACCATTCACGCACTGAAATCGGCGCGGTAATCCCGCTACGCCCTCCTTGTGAAGATTGCTTGCGGACGCTCCGCTCCTCCGCTATGTCCTCGGGAAGTTTTTCAACCACACAGAAACATGCAATGGAAAGGCAGAAGAGAGAGTGAAAATGTCGAGGACGCGCGCGGCCAGAAGTCCGGAGGCTTCGGCGGTGGTGGCGGCGGAGGTCTCGGCCTGCTGATGACCATCGGCCGGATTTTCGGCCTCAAGGGCATTCTCGCGGCAGTGCTGGTGGGTGCGGTTTTATGGAAGCTGGGCATCGTGGATTCGGGCATGCTGCTAGGCGGTGCGCCCGCGTCCAGTTCGCGCCAGGTGGAAGTCAGCCCCGAGGAGCAGGAGCAGTTTGATTTTGTCAAAGTGGTGATGGCGGACACCGAGGACATCTGGACGAAGGAATTCGCGCGGCACGGTCAGAAATACGAACTGCCCAAGCTGAAAGTATATCGCGGCCAAGTCCGCACCGCCTGCGGTGGCGGCAGCGCGGCGATGGGGCCGTTCTATTGTCCCGGCGACCAGATGGTTTACATCGATCTGAGTTTCTACAACGAGCTGAAGCAAACCTTCAACTCTCCAGGCGACTTCGCCCAGGCGTATGTGATCGCTCACGAGGTGGGCCACCACGTCCAAAAACTGCTAGGCACCTCTGACAAGGTCTCCGCCATGCGCGATCAACCGGAATATAACGAATACTCAGTGCGTCTCGAGCTGCAGGCGGATTTCTACGCCGGAGTCTGGGCGAATCACTCGAAGCAATATCTGGAACAAGGCGACATCGAGGAAGCCATGCGCGCGGCCAACGCCATCGGCGACGACGCGATTCAAAAGAAAACGCAGGGGCGCGTGGTGCCGCATTCCTTCACCCACGGCACTTCCGAGCAGCGGATGCGGTGGTTCAAAAAAGGCTTGGACAGCGGCAGGATCGAAGACGGTGATACATTTGCGATGCCTTACAGCCGACTGTGAAACCACCCGCCGCAGGGCGAAGCGTGGTCCGCACAGTCCTCTGTGCGGCTCTTCCGCTGCAGCAGAACTATCCTCTGCAAACCAAGATTCCGCACAGCCGACTGTGAAACCACCCGCCGCAGGGCGAAGCGTGGTCCGCACAGTCCTCTGTGCGGCTCTTCCGCTGCAGCAGGACTACCCTCAGCAAACCAAGATTCCGCACAGCCGACTGTGAAACCACCCGCCGCAGGGCGAAGCGTGGTCCGCACAGTCCTCTGTGCGGCTCTTCCGCTGCAGCAGAACTATCCTC
>JBBRCO010000099.1:0-15140 GCA_038204755.1 Verrucomicrobiales bacterium | reverse complement strand
CTGCTTTTCTGTTTTTGTGCTCTCAGCGCCCCGCCGCCCCTACAATACAGTGTTGGCGTCCACCCCCACCAACGACGTGACCTGCCCGGCGCATCAACACGCGAAACCTTTACGCGGAGGGCGTTATGTCTCAAAGCCCGGGGTTGTCGGCGTCAGACGGCTACCCTGTGATGCTTGGTCCCACCAAAATCATGAACCGCTACGCGGTTCCATCCCTGCGGTGGCGGGAGGTAGGATTCCTATCGGTATCCCCGGATGTGTATAAAGATCAGGGCGCTGCCCTGGGCTGGCGTCTTGCGTCCCTGTTGGGGCTGAAGAATCCTGTGTTTTCCGCGACGCCATCGACCCGCGTGGCGATGCGAAAATCAGTCTTTTAGGGGATTTGAACTTGCTCACCCTTTCAGCTCAATTGAGGTCGTTTAGTGAGTTCTGATGCCAGCGCCGCCGGGTTGCTAAGGGAATTGGTGAAAAACCCCCGGCGGCGGCCACCAAGCACAGTCTGCATCCACCCAAAAATAGATGAAATTAATTCCACCAACTTTGAAATGCCAGATTCGGCGGATTCCAGTCGTTCGCGTGCGATATGAGGATGGGGGCCACGGCGGATGACGCTGTACAACAGCTGGCGAGCGTTAGGTCAGGGAAGCGGTGCCGTTTGTGTCACTGAGGACGAGCCGCAAGTGAGCGCGCCCTGGCTTGAGCCACGCAGGGAGCGGGGAGAGTAGAGTCATGCTGCCGTCAGAATGGATATCAGCATCTATTTCAAGCGTTTGAATGCGGAATGCGATGTAGGTTTGCCAGAGTTTTTCAGATTCCGCCCAGCGTTGAACAGGAGTGAGGCGATACCAGTCCGCCCACCCCCCTCCAACCAGTTCTTCGGGCTGAATCATTGGCAATGGACATCAGGCCCAGGTCGGGACGTAAACCCCGGAAACGGCTTCGGGGAACTCCCGGTTGGTTCTTGGGTCGTTCTGGTACTGCAAATGCGCAGAAAAGCGGCCGCCCGTGTGAGGGGTGGCCGGTGGTGGTGAGTGGGCGGGTGTTTCAGGTGGGTATTAAGCGGTGGGCGGGGCGGGGTTTCCGGGGGGTGGGGTTTTGGCGCGTTGGGAATCGCGCTCGACGCGGCTGGCGCGTTTCCAGGCGTGGAGTTTCTCTGGCTGGAATTCGTAGAGGTTGCCCATGATGGCATCGAGGATGGCATCGGCGAAATGAATTTCGCGGTCTGATGCCGGGCCGTGACAGATCCTTGGAGTAGGCTGGCTTGGGCGGAATGAAGTCGCCTGGGGCCAGCCGGTCAGGGCATCGCCATTTTCGCGGTGTCTGCAATTGCAGATTCCGGGTTCGCGGGCCGTTGGATCACTTCACGCGTCTTCTGCCGGTGCCTTCGGCAGTTTGTCCACTTCTTCGAGAAGATTGACGATGCTCACGCCGCGGACGGCGGACGAGTCGTGGAGGAAACGGAGGACGGGCGTGGATTTGAGAACCACGCGCTTCATGACCTTCGATTGGATTGATCCGTGCTCTTTGTTGAGCTTGGAAATGACCGGTCCGGCATCACCGCCGAGCACGCTGGTCCAGACTTTGCCTTCCTTGAGGTCTTGGGTCACTTCGACCTCGGCCACCGTCACGAGTTTGCCGTGCCATTCGTAATCCTTCTGGATGACGGCACCGATCTCCCGGCGGAGGAGCTCATTTACGCGATCAAGACGGCGGGACATAGGAAGGGAGATTCAAGACTGGAAGGCTTAAGACACAAGACTGGACTCTTATCTTGAGTCTTATGTCTTACCGCCTTATTTCTGCTAGAGCGTTTGTGGAACTTTGTCGAGTTTGTAGCACTCGATGATATCGCCTTCCACGTATTCGTTGAATTCGCCGAGGCGGATGCCGCATTCGAAGTTGGTGCGGACTTCCTCGACCTCGTCCTTGAAGCGGCGGAGCGTGGACATGCGGCCGTCGAAAACGGGGACGCCATCGCGGATGACGCGGGCATGGGCCTTGCGGTGGATGCGGCCATCGGTGACGAACGATCCTGCGACCCGGCCGCGGTTGAGCTTGAAGATCTGGCGGACTTCGGCGTGGCCGATGACGGTCTCGCGGGTGAGCGGTTCGAGCAATCCGAGCATGGCCTCGCGGACCTGATCGATGAGTTCGTAAACGACTGAGTAAAGTTTCACTTCCACGCTGGCGGCTTTGGCGGATTTCACTGCCTTGGCCTCCACCTTGACGTTGAAACCGAGGATGATCGCGTCGGTCGATGCCGCATAGGCGATGTCGGATTCGGTGACCGGGCCGGCGGCGGCGGTGATAAAGGAGGACTCGACCTTTTCCGACTCGATGGCGAGCACGGCTTTTTTGATCGCTTCGACCGAACCCTGCACGTCGCACTTGAGGATGAGCTTGAGCTGGGCCTTGCCACCGCCATCGCGGACCATCGAGTAGAGGTCCTCCATGCGGTTGCGGTGCTGAGGCTTGAGGCGGATGAGGCGTTGGGCTTCCTGGCGTTCTCCGGCGAGTGCCTTGGCCTCACGCTCGGTTTTCATTTCGGTGAGATGGTCGCCGACGTTCGGAAGTTCCTCGAATCCGATCACTTCCACCGGCATGCCGGGGTGGGCGGACTTGACGGCCACGCCGCGGTCGTTGATGAGCGAGCGGACTTTGCCGGCGAAGGGGCCACAGATGAAGGGAGTGCCGACCTTGAGGGTGCCGGACTCGATGATGACCGTGGCAGTGGTGCCGCGACCGGGAACCACGCGGGCCTCGATGACAGCGGCGCGGGCGGTGGATTTCGGATTGGCCTTCAGTTCGAGAACTTCGGCTTGGAGGGCCATGAGGTCGAGAAGATCGTCCATGCCCTTGCCGGTGAGGGCGGAAACTTCGGCGAATTCCGTATCACCACCGAAGTCGGTGGTTTGCAGGCCATTTTCGGCGAGCTGGGATTTCACTCGGTCCACGTTGGCGGACGGGAGGTCGCACTTGTTGATGGCGACGATGATGGTCTTTTTCGCTTTTTTGGCGTGTTTGATGGCCTCAAGCGTCTGCGGCATGATGCCATCGTTCGCGGCGACGACCAGCACGACGATGTCGGTGATGTCGGCACCACGGGCGCGCATGTCGGAGAAAATGGCGTGGCCGGGAGTATCGAGGAAGGTGATTTCCTGGTCATGGTGCATGACCTGATAGGCTCCGATGTGCTGGGTGATGCCACCCGCCTCGCCGGCGGTGATTTTCGTCTTGCGGAGGTAGTCGAGCAAGGAGGTTTTACCGTGATCGACATGACCCATGATCGTGATGATCGGTGGACGATATTTGAGCAGGTCCACAGGCTCCTTGACGGGCGCTTCGGGTTCCTTGATGACTTCGACTTCCTTGTGGAAACCTTTGTCCTTATCGCGCTTTTCACGCTCGAAGACGAAACCGTGGATTTCACAAATCTTCGCGGCGATTTCTGGCTCAAGCGGCTGGTTCGGAGCAGGGAAGACGCCGATCTTGATCAGGTCCGCCATGATGTTGAACGGCTTCAACCCGAGACGGGCGGCCAGATCAGGAATCAGGATCGGGGGCTTGATGATGATCAGCTTTGGATCATCGGGAATTTCCTCAACAGCGGGTTCGACGACGACGGCTTCCGGTTTAGCAGCAGGGACTGGAGCCGGTGCCGGTGCCGGAGCGGCTTCCTTGATCAGGTCCGCATCTTCTTTATCGAGGATCTTTGAAATGGTTCCCAACACGGCCTTGCCGGTGCGGGTGGTCTTGCGGACCTTTGGCTTTTTCTCGTCCGCGAAGAGGTCGAGGGCGTTGGCCTTTTTCTCGTCAAGGACGCTGGGTGCGGGCGGGACCACTTCCGCATCCTTTCGCTGGCGCTCGCGGCGCGAAGGCTTCTTGGTCGTGTCGAGAAGATCGAGGACCTTGGTTTTTTTTGGAGAGCTATCGCTATTTTCGGGCATCCGGGCTGTCTGCAGAGTTGGGGAAATCGATGAAGTGAGAATAAGGGTGGAAAGTGTTAGTCGTTGGTGGCGGCGGCACCGCTGACGATGCCATGAGCACGGACGAGGATGGCCTCGGCGGCTTCTTCGGTGATGTCGAGGGCGGCAGCGATGTAGTCGGCCGGCATGTCGATCACCAGCTCGGGGTTGAAACCACCGGCGAGAGTGAGTTTGTTGGCGAGTTCGTCGGTGATGCCGAGTTGATCGGCGAGGGTGTGGGCCGCGCCGCCGATCTTTTCCTTGAACTGCTCTTCCTTCGACTCGTCGCGGCGGACTTGGACATCCCAGCCCATCAGGCGCGAGGAAAGCCGGGCGTTCTGTCCCTTGCGGCCGATCGCCTTACTGAGGTCCGCCTCGTCAACGGTGACGTGGACGGTGCGGTTTTCCTGATCGACGGTGATCGAGCGGAGTTCGGCGGGCTTGAGGGCTTCACGGACGAGTTCGGCCGGATCATCGCTCCAGCGGATGATGTCCACTTTCTCGTTGTTGAGTTCACGGACAATGTTTTTGACGCGGGCACCGCGCATGCCGACGCAGGCGCCGACAGGATCGACCTTCGGGTCGGTGCTCCAGACGGCGACCTTGGTGCGGAAACCCGCTTCACGGGCGATCGCGCGGATCTCGACGGTGCGGTCGGAAATTTCGTTCACTTCGGCCTCGAACAAGCGGCGGACGAAGTTCGGGTGGCTGCGGGAAAGGATGATTTCCGGGCCGCGGCCTTCGTTTTCCACCGCGAGAACGTAAGCGCGGATGCGGTCGCCGATGTTGTAATCCTCGCCTTGGACGCGCTCGCGGTTCGGCATGATACCCTCGAATTTCCCGAGGTCGATCATCACATCGTTGCGCTCGAAGCGGCGGACGGTGCCGGAGACGACGTCGCCCGCGCGGTCCTTGAATTCCTCGTAAATCATCTCCTTCTCCGCCTGGCGGAGGCGCTGCATCATCGTCTGCTTGGCAGTCTGCACGGCGATGCGGCCGAAATCCTTGGGAGTGACGTTGAACTCCTGAGTATCACCCGGCTGCGCTCCGGCGTTCTTTTTCACCGCCGTGGCCATCGGGACCTGGTTGAATTTGTCCGAATATTCTTCGTCAGCAACGACGGTCAGCGCTGCATAAATTTTGGTTTCACCCTTTTTCGTATCGACTGCGGCACGCAGCGTTTCGATGGCGTCGGCACCGGGAACCATCTTGCGATAGGCGGAAATGAAAGCGAACTCGAGCGCGGCCACGACCTTTTCTCGGTCGATTCCTTTTTCTTTTTCGTAATACTCGATGAGGGCGACGATATCGTTGGTCATAACGGGCGGTGGTGCATTCGCTGCTGATGTCTGGAGACGCAAAAGAGTGGGTGCGAGACCCACTCCTTTCTTTCGTCAGAAGCTGTGCGGGCAGCTTTTAGAGCGGTGGAAATTTACTTGCAAGCCGAAACTGGCAGGGGCAGGGGAGCCGCCTCAGGCCTTGCTCCGCCGGAAATGTCGCCTCACCTCGAAGGTGGAGTGGGTTTCCAGGATTTCCGATTCCGGGAAATCGCCCTCAAACTCTGGAAACCACGTATCCCCCTCGTGTGCCTCGAAAACGTGGCTGACCAGCAGATCATCCAGCGCTGGCATGAACGCCGCGTAAATTTCCGCACCGCCGATGATGAAAACCCGGCCGTCCAGCCCGGGAAGTTTCTCCAGATCCTCCACGCCATGGATCACCTCCACGCCGTCCGCCGACCAACCTCGGTCACGGGTCAGCACGATATTCCGGCGTTTCGGCAGCGGCCGGCCGATCGATTCGTAGGTTTTCCGGCCCATCACGATCGGGTAGCCGGAGGTGGTCCGCTTAAAAAACGCCAAGTCCTCCGGTAAATGCCACGGCAGCGTGCCCGCCCGGCCGATCACCCGCTGCGCGGTCATGGCCACCACCGCCGTCAGTTGCAGGCTCATGGTTTCTTTTCCTCCTCGTCCGCATCGTAGTGGAAACTGTGCAAAATCCGGTGCGCGATCGGTCCGAACAGAAATCCCGCCACCACCAGAAAGGCCAGCCCGGAAAACAGCGCATACATCCCCGCGAAGATCTTCCCGCCTTCGGACTTCATCGGATCCACCGGCCCCATGCCCCCCAAAATCATCGATGCGTTTAAAAACGAATCCGTCCACTCCATCCCCTCAAAATACCGGTAGCCCAGCATCCCCGCTCCCAGCGCCACGCCGATGAATAAGATCACCACGAACACCGAATGTAACAGCCGCCCGATGAACGCCGTCTTGGTGATCAGCTCATCCCCATGATTTTCGTAACGGAACATTCCCTTAGATCGCCACTGGCGCCTTGATGTGTGGATGCGCCTCGTAATTTTCCAAACGGATGTCGTCGAACGTGAACGAATCGATGTTCTTCACCGCCGGATTCAGCCACAACCCCGGCAGCGGCAGCGGCTCGCGGCCGAGTTGGAGATTCGTCTGTTCGAGATGGTTGGAGTAAAGATGCAAGTCGCCGAAGGTATGCACGAAATCCCGCGCCTCGTAGCCGCAGACATGCGCGACCATGTGCGTCAGCAGCGCGTAGGATGCGATGTTGAAAGGCACTCCCAGAAACAGATCCGCACTGCGCTGATAGAGCTGGCAGGACAATCCCGGTTTCCCCCCGGCGATCGGTTCGTGTACGTAAAATTGAAACAGCAAATGACACGGCGGCAGCGCCATCTGATGGATCTGCCCCACGTTCCATGCGGAAACAATGTGCCGCCGCGAATGGGGATTTCCCAACAGCCCGTCGATGAGCAGATGGATCTGGTCCACCGTCCGGCCCTCCGGCGTCGGCCACGAGCGCCATTGTTTGCCGTAAACCGGGCCCAACTCGCCCTCGGTATCCGCCCACTCGTCCCAGATCGTCACGCCGTTCTCCTTTAGATAGCGCGTGTTCGTCTCACCTTTGAGAAACCACAGCAGCTCGTAGATGATCGAGCGCAGGTGCAGCTTCTTCGTCGTCACACAGGGGAATCCCTTCCGCAGATCGTAGCGCGCCTGCCGCCCGAAAACCGAAATCGTCCCCGTCCCGGTCCTATCGGAGCGCTCTTCGCCGTGCTCCAATACATCGCGCATCAAATCGAGGTAAGCCTTCACGGCCCCGATCAAGCCACGGCCCCGCCCCGTCCCGCAACTCCGAAAGAAGTCTTTCTGCGATCTTGACACCTCTGAATCACTCGCGCAGTGTCTCGGAACTTTAAAAGGAGAAACCCATGGAAATACACGGAACTGTTTACGACCTACTGCATAACAAGAGCGGCCAAATCTGGACCACCACCACCAGCGAGACCGTTTATGAAGCCATCCACCTGATGGGAGATAAAAACATCGGGGCGCTCGTCGCCGTCGAGGATGGCCAGGTGATCGGAGTTTTATCGGAACGGGACTACAGCCGCAAGGTCGTGCTCCAGGGCCGCACCTCCCGCGACACACTGGTCGGGGAAATCCTCAGCCGTCCCGCCATCACCGTAAACAGCAAGGACAGCATCGAAACGTGCATGCAGCTCATGACCGGCAACCGCATCCGCCACCTGCCCGTCGTCGATAATGGCCAGCTCGTCGGACTGATTAGCATTGGCGACCTCGTTAGCTGGGTCATGCAATCCCAGCGCCACACCATCCAACAGCTCCAAGGCTACATCTCCGGCGAATATCCGGGGTGAATGCTAGGGGCCCCCTCTGCAATATGAGTCTTAAAGCGGTGCGAAGCACCTTGGACTGCGTGCAGCCTGCTGCCGCTTTGAGGCAACGCAGCCTGCTGCTGCCTCGGCGTGGCGGACACTGCAATCGTGGGGACCTTCTTTTCATTTTCCCAGGGCAGGTGCTCTGCACCAACCCCGGGCTGTGGGACGGATCCCCGTTGGGGAATCAGAAATCCGCTGCGGACCATACCGATCCCGGATCATGTCATTTCCTTCGAGGCCAGGAGGTCTGAGCCTGCGCGCAGTCCAAGGACTTCGTCTCTAGCCCGGTTCTCCGCGTGTTTATTTTTGCCCGAACCTATCAATCAGCGCCAATGGGGAATTCCCCATCACCTGGTTTAACGGGCAATCTCTCTGCTTTTTTCAGAAGATATTCGGCTGACGCCATCACGGCGTCTGCTTGTCCCCGGAGGTATTCAGACGCGGCCTGGCTGAGTATAGGGCACTCCGCAAGGACCTTCTCCGTCTTTCGCTCGCAGTCATCTTTGTTCGGAAATCGTTAGGTGGTTTGCTTTCCCGATCGGTGATCTTTTGCTGCGCTGTTTCAGCCCCATCGAGCGGGAGGCAGATCCTCACTCCATCAAGAAGACCGCCCATCATTGATATCCATTCACCGGAAAGTCCCATGACTTATATTCTGGTAGATCTCTTCGTCGCTCAGGGCGTCAACTGCCCGCAGGTTCTTAACGCTGGCAGATAACATCAATACGAAACCTGCGGCAACTGGATAGGAATGCATGGTGTTGAATCGAATAGCTATCCTGCGGCTGGCCGTGAGGAGTTGCGGTATAGCAGTTCTGAAAGCAAGCATCAGGCAGAGCTGATAGGGCTTCCGAAGTCAGGAAAAAACCGCGGCCACCGGCTGGGCGGTGGGCGTGGTGGTATCGGAGGATCAAGGCGCGGGCGGGGCAGGAGCGGGCGGGGGAGTTTCCGTGGTGGCGGTGCCTTTGGGGCGGCGGGGTTGGAAGGAGATTTTGGCGAGTTCCTTGGTGGTATCGAGATCGTCACTGGCGCTGCAATAGAAGTAGCGGACGCGGGACAGGTGGGTTTCCAACAGGTCGAGCTGGGCGGTGCGGGTAGCGTCGGAGACTTGGCGATCCCCGGTGGTGGCTGCGGGTTCGGTTTCCTCAATGATATCAAATCCCGGAGGGTGGCCAGTGATCAATTCGGCACTCTGGGGGGGAAGTGGCGGAAAGTCCGACTTTTTACGAGTTAGGCGAAATTGTGGGTGGATGTCGGGATTTTGGCAATTTTCGGCTGAGAATGTCGCGTGATCTATCAAAAATGAGGTATCGAAGTGGCAAACGCGCGGTTTTCCCCCATGGCATACCGAATGAAAGTGCCGAAAACGTGTGTAGTTGCCACTTTGATGCCGGGGTGACGGAGGGAATGCGTGTGTTTTCGCCACCCTGGCAAGAGGTGGAACGGGCGAAGCCGCGTGCGTTTGCCCCTGGTGAAGCATCGCGAGAGGCGGAAATATTTGCGTTTGCCACCTCCGTTCGGCAGCGGGGTGGCGGCGGAGTTTGTGGCCGGGGTGTCATTCCATGGCGACGTGGCGGGGGCGTGTGCGTTTGGACCTTTCCTACCTCAGGCGGGTGGTGGAGGAGGAGGTGTTTGCCTCTCGAATGCGGAACCAGGAGGGGGAAGCAGGTGTTTTCCGCGCGTGATACCTCGGCGAGGTGGCGGCGTCATGGATCTTCAGACCTGCGGGGGGAACTGGATGCTCTTGGAAAAGGCGGACAATTGAAGAATTGCCCGCTCACTGTTCGATATATTCCACCTTTCATGACGGCTCGTGCTGGCGAGGAAACTTTTTGCATGAAAATCTCGGGCCCGTAGGTATTTACCGGTATGGTGAAAATCTCGACGATCCTCGGGCTGGCTCTGGTCTGCGTGCTGCCAGTGATGGCCCAGCAAACTCCCAAAGTCCTGCCCATCGGCTCCGACCTGCCGGATTTTTCGCTCCCCGGCACGGACGGAAGAACCCACACATCCGCAGATTTCAAGGCGGCCAAGCTGCTCTGCGTGATCTTCACCTGCAACCATTGCCCGGATTCCGTCGCCGCCTCCGCACGGATGCAGCAGACCCATCAGGACTACAAGGACAAGGGCGTGGCAATCGTCGCGGTGAATGGCAACAACGGTGAATCGCTCACGCCGGACGAGCTCGGCTACTCGCCTTGGGGCGATTCCTTCGAGGAAATGAAACCCTTCGCCAAGGACTACGGTTGGACTTTTCCCTACCTCTATGACGGTGATGCCCAGATCTTCACCACCGCCTGCGGAGCGCAATCCACGCCCCACGTTTTCCTTTTTGATGGGGATCGCAAGCTGCGCTACACCGGCCGCATCGACGATGCCGGGCGCAATCCCGCCGCCGTGGGGAAAAGCTACCTCCGCGACGCGCTCGATGCGCTGCTCTCCGGCACCGAAGTGAAGGAGCCGGTCACGCGTTCGTTTGGATGCTCGACGAAATGGCTCTTCAAGAAACCCAACGTTGCCAAGGATCAGGCCGCCTGGGAGAAAAGGCCGGTCACTCTATCCGATCTCGATGCGGCACTCTGCCAGAAGCTCGCCGCCAACGACACGAAGAAGCTCCGCCTCATCAATTTCTGGTCCACCACCTGCGGTCCTTGCGTGAAGGAGTTTCCCGCGTTGGTCGATACCTATCGCCGTTTCCAGAACCGGCCCTTCGAGTTCATTTCCATCAGCGTGGATGATATCGCGCAAAGGCCGAGCGTTTTGAAGTTTCTCGAATCCCGCCACGCCGCTCTATCCGATCAGACCGCTCCGTCGCTGGTGGAGGAAGGCCGCACCTCGAACAACTACCTCTGGACCGGCGGAAATCCCGATGCCATGGCGAAGGCGATCGACCCCGAATGGACCGGCGCGCTGCCTCATACCGTTCTCATCGCCCCCGGCGGAAAGATCCTCTGGCGGCATACGGACCAGATCGAAGTGGTGGAACTCCGGCGGCAGATCATCAAGGGTCTGGAATAGTCCTAACTGGAGCGCGGACTCCAGTCCGCGCTCGCAGTGCCTATCAACCGATCAGCGCCTTGTAGGCCGCCGCATCCATCAGTTTGGAAACGTGCTCTGCATCCTTCACCTTGAGTTTGAATATCCAGCCCTTGCCGTAGGGATCGGAGTTCACCAGCGAGGGATCGGCCTCGACGTCCGGATTCACCTCCACCACCTCGCCGCTGACGGGGGCGTAAATGTCGCTGGCGGCTTTCACGGATTCCACGACAGCGGTCGGATCACCCGCATCGACGGCGCGGCCGACGGCGGGGAGCTCGACGAAAACGACGTCGGTGAGTTCTTCCTGGGCGTGATCGGAAATGCCCACGGTGGCGATGGCGCCATCAAGGCGGACCCATTCGTGGGAGCTGGCGTAGCGGAGGTCGGCTGGAGTGCTCATTTGGTTTCAACTTAAAAGTTAGAAGTGATTTGTTAATTGGTTTTTGAATCAGGACTTTTTCTCTGGCGAGCTGCTCCAAGGAATCGCGGACGGCTTGCATGATTTTTCACGAGGTCGGGTTGGCGTGTCTCTTGGATGAATCGGCCGATGAGTTCGACTTTCTCACCGACGGGATGCGAGCGTTGTTTCTCCCGACAATTCGGCATGCCTCGCGTTGCTGATGGAGTGGGATTCATTGGGAGGAAAATGCGCTCGAATGTGAGAAATCAAAGCGGCCTTCTGTAAAACGGCTTTTTCACGACCTTGGCGAGGAACAGCCTGCCGCGAACCTCGATGCGAAGGGGCGTGCCGATTTTCGCGAATTCTGCTGGTAGATAGGCCATGCCGATGCCGCTCATGAGGGAAGGGGAAAGCACGCCACTCGCCAGTTCGCCGATCACCGGGCCGTCGGCGGAATGGACCGGATAGTGGGCGCGGGGAGGGGCGCCTTTTTCCAGATACTGGATGGCGGTGAGCTTCACGGCCGGGCCGTCGGCTTGCTGTTGGGCAAGCACGTCGCGGCCGATGAAGTCGCCTTTTTCGAGATCGCAGAAGAATCCGAGACCGGCCTCGATGGGAGTGCGCTCGGGGGAAAGATCGTTGCCATTGAGCGGATAGCCCATTTCGAGGCGCAGCGTGTCGCGGGCACCGAGGGCGCAGGGCTTGGCTCCGGCAGCGATGAATTTTTCCCAAGCGGCGATGCCCTCGCCGGCCGGAGTGAAGAACTCGAAGCCATCCTCGCCGGTGTAGCCGGTGCGGCAGATGATCGCGCCGGATGCCAACGTGGCGATGCCGTTGCGCTGCGGCAGGGTTTCTCCGGGGAAGACTTTGGCAAAAATTTCCGGCGAATGCGGACCCTGCACCGCCATTCCCGCCCACTCGTCGCTCTCATTTCGCAGGCTGACATCCGCGTCCAGATGGCGGCTCATCCATGCGAAATCCTCGTCGATCATCGAGGCGTTCACGACTAGGAAAAACTCGTTCTCTCCCGTGCGGTAGGCAATGAGGTCGTCGATCACGCCGCCTTTTTCGTTGAGCATCAACGTGTATTGTCCGTGGCCGATGGCGAGGTGGGCGACGTTGTTGGTGAGCATCCGGTCCAGCCAGGCAGCGGCGGTCGGCCCGCTGACGATGAACTGGCCCATGTGGGAGATATCGAAAATCCCGCAGTGCGTGCGGACGGCGGTGTGCTCGTCGATAATCGAGGTGTATTGGATCGGCATGTTCCAGCCGGCGAAGGAGACGAGCCTGGCACCGATGGCCATGTGGGCGCTTTCGAGCGGGGAACTTTTCATTTCGGCAGTCACGTCGCGGAGCCTGAAAGCCGCAAGGGCGCTTGTCAACCGGATGGCCCGGAATTGATCGGCTTGGCGTTCAGTTTTTCCACCAATCGCCGTCGCGTTCCCAAGGTTCCTGTTTCGGGGCCTCGCTGACCGCTGCCTGTTCCGCCTTTTTTTCTTCTGCGGCCACCTCTTCCAGCAGTTCCTCCACGTGACGATCCCGGCGCAACGCATTTCTCCGCATGCAGATGAAGAGCAGTGCCACCACGCCAAGACTGAGCATTATCATCACGAGCATCGCGATCACAAATCCATTTGCCGCCGACTGGTTTTCCGGTCCCATGATTATAGAAAGAACCGGGAATCTTGCGTTGAAATCCGATGGCGCACGGAAATAGATCAGGCACAGGCGAAAATTTTCCCCACCGGGAGCGTGGTCGGTTTGCAGAATGAATTTTTCAGAGATCCCGCGAGGAGCGAAATCGCGGATGGACTTGTGACGAAAATAAGGTTTTTCTCTCCTGTCCCCCGTCGCTTTCCACGCAACCCACTTTCCCAGCCATGCATCGCCTTTGCCTTTTCCTTGTCGCCCTCGTCTTTCTGGGAACCAGTAATCCTCTTTCCGCAGCACCTGGCGCGCGAAAAAGTCTCAGCTTGGTGCTGTCCAAGGACCGGATGAGCGCCCAAGTCACCGTGCCCAATGGGGTCGGAAGCGTGACGGTGGAAAAATTCCACCGCGCCGGCGGTTGGCAGAAATTTGCTTCAAAAAAAGCGGTCCCCGGCGTTATGAAATTCAGGCTGCCTGCGACCGGAAAGGAAGTCCGCTGGCGGGCGATCGGACGCTATGAAGTGCCCAACGTGTCTCTGACGAAATTCCCCGCCAAATTTTACACTGGGGAAAATCTCTTTGCCCCCATCACTGGAAACGCATCGGGGTCGATCGCATGGCTTAATGCTACCATTTCAATGGATGCAGGCAGCGTTAGGTCAACCGAGGCGGTCGGCGCCATTGTGCCGGAAGAAGCGGATATCTGGAAGACCGATGGCAACATGGTTTATTTCTTCAACCAACTGCGCGGGCTGCAAGTGCTCGATTTAACAAATCCTGCGGACCCGCATCTAACCGCGTCGCTCCGCCTGCCTGCCGTCGGCCAGAATCTTTACCTGTTGCCGGGCACCGGTGACCGCAGGCTGGTCCTCCTCACCGAATCCTGGTCGCCAACAGGCGGCCAATCCACCCGCATCAATCTGGTGAAAGTCTCTGGAAATGTGGCTGAAATCATCCAAACCCAAGACGTCCCGGGCAACTTGGGGGATAGTCGTTTGGCAGGAAATCGTTTGATCCTTGCGACAACCGAATGGAATGCCCCGGTGGCCGATTCCTTTGCCAGTTGGACATCTTCCTGTCGCCTTTCCGAGTGGCTGCTGACGGCGGACCAAGCCCCTCAGAAAGCTGCGGAAACCGTAATCAAGGGTGCTAATCCGCTGATTTCCTCCGGCCCGGACTGGCTGGCGGTGGCGGCCTATCCGAATGGGCAATGGGATGTTTCCGAAGTCTCGGTTTTTGCGCTACGTCCCAGCGGGCTGGTCCTGATGGCACCGCCTTTCCGCACGGCGGGGGCGGTCGCTAACAAGTTCGCCATGAACTGGAGCAACAACGTTTTTACCACCGTTTCGCAAAAGAACTGGAACGGGTTTCGTTGGTCGCCCACCACGACTCTTGAAAATTTCCGCGTATGGTCGCCGGATGTTGTTCATCCACTGGTGTTTGAGGGGCCTCTCGGCAAACTTGAGTTAGCTAGAGGCGAAAGTTTGTTTGCCACTCGTTTTGCCAATGACAAGGCTTACATCGTCACCTTCCTGCGGACGGATCCGCTCTGGGTAGTCGATTTATCGGACCCGATGAATCCCGCGGTCGCCGGGCATATCGAAGTGCCGGGTTGGTCAACTCATCTGGAGCCGATCGGAGACCTTCTGTTTTCTATCGGTTGGGAGTCCGGCACGGTGGCGGCATCGTTGTTTGATGTGGCGGACCCCTCGTCCCCGCAGCTTTTGCGCCGTATCAATCTGGGGGATCCGGGGACTTACAGCGAGGCCATGTGGAATGAAAAGGCGCTCAAAGTGCTGCCCGAGGCCGGCTTGGCGATGATCCCTCTGAGTTCCTATGATCGAGGCACCAACACATCCCAGCCTGTGGTGCAGCTTTTGGATATCGACGTGGCGAAAGGCGAGCTCACCAAGCGCGGGACCATTGCCCATGCCTTCGAAGCGCGGCGTGCGGATTTGATCGGTGACGCGGTGGTTTCCATTTCCCAACGGGTGCTCGTCGCGGCGGATATCAAGGATCGGGATGCTCCGGCGCTGCTCTCGGAAGTGACTTTGGCTTGGCCGGTGGATCGCGTGCTGGAGGCGGGTAAATTCCTCGTGCAGATTGAAGACGGTGGTTGGTATGGCGGCGGAACCGCGACTGCCCGCATTTCCCCTTCGGACGCGCCAGAGTCCATCCTTGCGGAGATGGACCTCGGGGAAGGAACGGTGAAAGCTGCGGAAATTCGCGATGGGAAACTCTTTGTTCTCCGTGAGCTTGCCTCCGCCCAGCCCCTCTACTATTGGAGCCCCATTGTTGGGAAGTCTGCAGGAAACAAACTGATTCTTGATATCTACGATACCTCGGCGGCTCCCACGCTTTCGTTGCTCGG
>JBBRCO010000098.1:0-15166 GCA_038204755.1 Verrucomicrobiales bacterium | reverse complement strand
ATGGACTGATCAAACGCATCAACGGCCTGCGCATCGCCCTTCAGCACGCCGCAGACCGCGCCTATCCTTACACGGACGATACGAACGACGCGGCCCGCACCGCCTTCCACCTCCCGCTGGACCGGACGTTCAACGGTTGAGGCAGCCATTCAGGAAATACGCGTTGCTTGCGGAATATGCTCAGCCGCCTGATCGAAGGAGGGCTGACATGAAATGGTGCTGAAAACAAGTTTGCCATCCTTCGGCAAGAGCGCCCGCAGTTCCTGGAACCAGCACCAGCCGCCGTTCGGCTTCATCAGCGCTGTGCCGGGACCGCATCCGCCGCTGGTTTCCTATCAGTCGTTAGATCCAGCGAGTGGGCCTTGAAAGTCGCGTCGTCCGCGTAATCCGCGAATGGTAATTTCACGAATTTCGCCGCGAAGTCCTTCAGATAAGCTGCCCATTTTTCCCCCGTCGTGATTTCACCCTGACCTTCCCAGCCGAATCCGGAAAACCAGCGAATGTGCCCGCCGGCATCCGTGCGGGCGAAACAGAACGCCTGCGTCTGACCTGCGGCGTCGGTGCGGGATTCCATTTTCACGACCGATTTCGGATCGATGGCAATGCCGGTGCCCAGGCCCAGTCCATCCAATTTTTCCCACAACCGCATCGTTCCGGTCGTTGGGGAAAACTCCGGTGCGGTGCCTTTCACCTGAGGCAGGATCCCGATCGCCACATCGAAGACCGCCGGCTTCCCATCCAACGTGAAACGCGAGTCGCACTGGAACAGGCGCTGCCCCATGATGATCGTGATGCGCTTCGTTTCCCGCAGGACCTTGCCTTTCAAATCACTCGCATAATCCAGCTCGAAAACCGTTTTTTCCGGTGTGCTATTGATCACGCGCTGGGCGATGAACGTGTCCGAGTCATACATCTCTCCGTCCGCAAATACGGAAATCCCACCGCAGCCGCGGCTGTTACCGACGTGATAGGTGTCGTATCCCTCGCCCTGGTCCTGATGATAGGGCTTGTTCACTTTTCCATAGGGCAGCTTCAGCCGATCCTCCATATACCACTTGTCGAGGATCGGATAGGGCACGCGCTTGAACCAGCAGTCGAAGCCGCTGTTCTCGGCACCGGGGCGCAGCGCGGGGCCGTAGGTGCGGAAGGCAGCTAGGTCGTTTTCCCACGCGAAATCATCCGCCCGCTCCGGGACAAATCTAGCAAACGTGCGCGGTGCGTAGGGCATGAATTTCTCCGGCAGCTTCACGCCCTCGAATGAAACCACGTCGCTCCGCCGCTTCGACGAATCCAGCAGACGGATGATCTCCGCGCCTGCTAACAAAAATGCGCCGGTGCCGTAAACCTCGGTGGATGCCGCAGTCGTGTCCTTGTTGTCCGGAGCCTCACCGATCTTTTGCACGAATCCCATCATGCCGTCCGGCTGGATGTTTTTCGCGAGTGCCGCGTAGCCTTTCATCACCGCCGGTCTGAAAGTCGCGGCGGGAAGCAGCCCGCGGTTGATGCCCCAGGCCATCGCCTGAACGAAGAACGACGAGCCGGACGATTCGCCCTGCGGGCCTTCCGGATCCAGCAGGCTGGTGCGCCAGAGTCCATCCGCGTTCTGGAGTTCCAGCAGGGCGTACATCATATCGTGATAGAGGCCGAGGTATTTGACGCGCGACGGATGGTCCGCCGGAAGGTGGTCGAGCACGTTCGTGAGTCCGCCGCACACCCAGCCATTTCCGCGCGCCCAGAATACCTTGCGTCCGGAAGGCATACGCTTGGTGAAAAAGTTATTGTCCCGATAGAAAAGGCGGTGCGTGGCGTCGTAGAGCATGTCCGTGGTCGTCCACCATTCGCGGTCGGCGAATTCTACATACTTGGGATCGCCGGTGAGCTGCGAGAGATGCACCCACACGGCGGGCGACATGAAAAGCGCGTCGCACCAGCACCAGGTGAAGGTCCCGCCGGAAATAGTGTTAGGCGTTTCCTTGGACAGCACAGTGATGAGTTTTTCGAAAAGTGCGATGCTCGGCTGGAGCTTGGCCTTGTCATGGTCGATGCTTTCGAGGTCGAGCCACGCCTGTAGCACCGCGTGGTCGTCGGCGTGGGTCAGCCGCGGGCCGGCACCGTAGGAAAGGCTTTTACCGATCGCGTCCAGTGCATCCAGGTAATGCTTCCCGCCGGACACCTGATGGAGGTTGGCGAGTCCCATGTAAAATGGCGCCTGCGTCCAGTCGCAGGCCTTGTGTTTCGAAGGATTCGCGAGCTGCCAGTCAGCCACGCGTTTCATGTCTTTGAGGATTTCCGTCGGTTTCGGATCGGCAGCGGCGAGGGGGAGTGCGCCAGCCAAGGCCAGCAGGAGAATTTTCCCGAAAGTGGAGAGACTGCGTGGGTTACTGAAAGGAGACATGGGGTTTTTAAGTTGTGTGTTCCATGGAAGTCGATTTTCCGATTGCCATGGATCAGGCCGGATGAAGAATGGCGGTGCGACAGGAAATAAGGAAAATCGGGCGTTCCCCTTATTATGGATGGGGAACCCCGATCCCCAGGATTTTTCCGACAATCGCCGCGTCCCACAATTCACATCATGGAAACTCGACTCATGCCTTCGCCCCGCGAAACCGCCGTCCTTGATACGGCGGAACTCCGCGCCTCTTTCCTCCTCGACGAACTTTTCACCACCGGCGACGTCGATTTTGTTTACACCGACCTCGACCGCGCCATCGTCGGCAGTGCCATCCCGACCACCGCCGCCCTTGAACTCGGCAACGACGACGCGCTCAAGGCCGACTTCTTCCTCCAACGCCGCGAGCTCGGCATCCTCAACCTTGGCAATCCCGGCACCGTCACCGTCGATGGCACCGCCTACGAAATGGGAGCCCATGACTGCCTCTACATCGGCCGAGGCTGCAAGGAAATCTCCTTCACCAGTGCTACCGCCGCCGAGCCCGCCGTTTTCTATCTGGTCAGCTATCCGGCCCACACCACCTATCCGACTGCCAAGGCCACCCGCGCCGATGCGAATCGCGTGCAACTCGGCTCCAAGGATGAGTGCAACGAGCGCACCATCTTCCAATACATCCACGAAAACGGCATCAAGAGCTGCCAACTCGTCATGGGCTTTACCGAATTCCAGCCCGGCAGCGTCTGGAACACCATGCCCTGCCACACCCACGACCGCCGTAGCGAGGTCTATTGTTATTTCGATGTCCCCGCCGCCCACCGCGTCCTCCACATGATGGGCCAACCGCAGGAAACCCGCCCGCTTTGGGTCGCGGAACGCCAGGTCGTGCTCTCCCCGCCATGGTCCATCCACTCCGGCTGCGGCACCGCAAGCTACCGCTTCTGTTGGGCGATGGGCGGTGAAAACCAAGCCTTCACCGACATGGACCGCGTGGAAATCGCCGACCTGCGGTGAAGAAAATTGATAGAGAATGGTTGATAGTTGATGGAAAGATCAAGAATCGCGCCATCTTCGAATTCTCCTCTTCACTATCAACCATCAACTCACAACCATCAACTCTCCAATGACTTCCTTCGACCTCACCGGAAAAACCGCCATCGTCACCGGCTGCAAGCGCGGCATCGGCTTCGCCATGGCCCAGGGCCTCGCAGAAGCGGGTGCTGATATCATCGGCGTCAGCGCCAGCCTGGAACTATCAGGCAGCGCCATTGAAAAAGCGATCACCGCCCTCGGCCGGAAATTCAGCGCCTATCAGTGTGATTTCTCCGACCGCGCCGCCGTCAAAGCCTTTGCCGCGCAAGTCTTGGCCGAGCAGGGCGTGCCGGACATCCTCGTCAACAACGCCGGCACCATCAAGCGCCAGCCCGCGGCCGAGCATTCGGACGATTTCTGGTTCGAGGTCATCGACGTGAACCTCAACGCCCAGTTCCTCCTCAGCCGCGATATCGGAGCGAAGATGATCGAACGCGGCAGCGGGAAAATCATCTTCACCGCCTCGCTTCTCACGTTCCAGGGCGGCGTCACTGTCCCGGGTTATGCAGCATCGAAAGGGGCGATCGGGCAGCTCACCAAAGCCTTATCTAACGAATGGGCGGGCAAGGGAGTGAACGTCAACGCCATCGCCCCCGGCTACATCTCCACCGACAACACCGAGGCCCTGCGCGACGATCCTGTCAGAAGCCAGCAGATCCTCGCCCGCATCCCCGCCGGCCGTTGGGGCGATCCCGAGGATTTCAAAGGTCCCATCGTTTTCCTCGCCAGCGAAGCTTCCCGCTACGTCCACGGCGAGATCCTCGTCGTGGACGGCGGCTGGATGGGCCGGTGACGGATTGGGGACGATGCAAAAAACAAGGTGCGGCGGACTCCGATCCGCCGAGCCATTGAAGTGCTAGTGCGGAACGGCATGCCGCCTGTCACCGACTATCCATTGGTCCAACGGATCGGAGTCCGTTGCTCCTTGAAACCATTGTGACATCGAAATAGCGATCACGCCGGCAATTGCCGCACTGACGCCTCAGACGTTGAACCGGAACTCCACCACGTCGCCGTCTTTCATGACGTATTGTTTGCCCTCTATCCGCACTTTCCCTGCGACTTTCGCGGCGCTCATGCCGCCGGCGGCCACGAGATCGTCGTAATGCACGATTTCCGCAGCGATGAAGCCGCGTTCGAAATCCGTGTGGATCACTCCGGCGGCGGCGGGTGCCTTATCGCCGGCGATGATGGTCCAGGCGCGGGTTTCCTGCACGCCGGTGGTCAGATAGGTGCGCAGGCCGAGAAGGTGATAGACGCCGCGGATCAGTGCGGAGACACCGGAATCCGTCACGCCCATTTCTGCGAGAAATTCATTCGCCTCTTCCACGGGCATGTCGCTGAGCTCTTCCTCGATGCGGGCGGAAATCACGACCGCTTCGGAGCCGGTGTGTTCGGCGGCGAACTTGCGGACGCGGGCGACCTGCGGATGCGAATCCGGATCGGCGATGGCACCGGCGAGCTCGTCTTCGGCGACGTTGCAGGCGTAGATGGTCTTCTTCGAGGAAAGCAGGAAAAACTCTTTCACGATGGCCTTGTCGTCATCGGTGAAATCAATGGTGAGCGCTGGATTTCCCTGATCGAGGTGCGGCATGATGATGTCGATCAGTTCGACTTCCTTCTTGGCTTCCTTGTCGCCGCCCTTGGCCTTCTTTTCGCGCGAGTGGCGGCGCTTTTCGAGCGAGGCCATGTCGGCGAGGATCAGCTCGGAAATGATGATCTCGATGTCGCGGATCGGATCGACGGAGCCGAGCTCGTGGATGATGTCATCGTTTTCGAAACAACGGACCACCTGGACGATGGCGTCCGTTTCGCGGATGTTCGCGAGGAATTGGTTGCCGAGGCCAGCGCCCTCCGAAGCGCCCTTGACCAGACCGGCGATATCGACGAACTCGATGGCCGTCGGCACCAGCTTGTGCGAGCCGGAAATCTTCGAAAGCACCGCCAGCCGCGCATCCGGGACCATGACGATGCCGACGTTCGGATCGATGGTGCAGAATGGATAATTCGCCGCCTCCGCCTTACGGGTGCGGGTCACAGCATTGAAGAGTGTCGATTTACCGACGTTTGGTAGTCCTACGATTCCGGCCTTGAGCATTGCGGCGGAAGGGTGGGGGAAGGGCGGGCGGGAGGACGAGGAAAAAAGTTTCCGACGCTGGAGACGCGCGCCCCCCATCAATCGAATAACGAATGGAATAATATCCTCCGCGTGAAACTCCTATCCACATGAAATGGATCCTCCTTCCGGTATTTGCGCTTTTGGCCGCCTGTCAACCCGTCGGCATTGCCGATCAGGGAAGACTTTCCCGGCCCGTCTTCGACTTCACCGGCACCGGCGCGGCGAGCTATGAAGTCGGCCTTACCAACCAGATCGAGCCCGGCCGGGCCTCATCCTCAAACGTCGCCGCCGGCGGCTGCGCCTCCTGCCAATAATGGAAACGATCATGAAAACCCTTGCCTACCTCCTACTCGCGCTCCACTCCCCCGCCTCCGGTGCGGATATCTGGTTCACTGGTGCCCAAAGCGTGGAGGGCACCGCCGAATTCATTTCCTCTAGCGACATCGACGTCAGAACCATCCAGGCCACCTACTCTGGAATCGAAGGCCCGTGGACTTTCGCCGCCGCAGCCGGGTGGACGGAATATGACCTCGACTACAAACCGATCCTGTTTGGTTCCGCTGCCAACCTCGGTGAGGAAACCTCACAAATCGCCCTCAGCCTCACCCGGCAATGGAATCCTGTCTGGTCATCCTCGGTTAGGTTCCGCGCCTACGACGGCTACTCGGACTACCGATCCATCTGGATCGCGGAATTCTACAAGCAGTTTTTCGGAGCGTTTCCCTCATATTACGATCCGGATCCTCACGGCCACTCCATCGGCGGTTCCGTGAAGTGGGACTACCTGCCCGGCACCGGCAGCGCGTTGCTGGCCATCGACTATGGGCGGGATGAAATCGCTCCTGGCTGGGGATTTGACTCCTCCGCCGGCCAGCCGGAACCCGGCCGTGAAAAGCTTGATACCCCGAGCGGCAGCTTACGGATCGAGCAGGTCATCAACCCGTGGCTCAAGACCGAGGGCGAGTTCCTTGTCCGGCAGACGACGGACCGCGAGGCCCGCTACTCGTTCCGCAACGGCTGGGCCGCCGCCGCAGGACCCATCGGTTTCCGCCTCACCGGAGGCTACACCCGCGAGTCCCCTTCCTTCGAGGCTCACTACGGCAGTGCCCTGGTCGAGTGGAATTTCCTCCCGCAGTGGTCCGTCCACACCGGCTACCGGATCTATCAGGATAATGGCGAGATCGAGTCCTCCGGCTTCAACGCCCTGGCCCCCGGCCTGGACAGCAACGAGTTGTTTGCCGGCATCAAGTGGGACCGCGGCGACCTCGCGATCAGCGCCAACATCGGGTTCCTCGAAACCGACTACAAACCTCTGTCCGAGGATAACGAATTCTTCGGAAACCTCTACAAGGACCGCGACTGGGTGACGTTCCGCCTGGCCGCTACCTTGCAATTCTAACGAATCAATGTGATGCCATTATGAAACCCCTGCTCGCCGCACTTCTGCTCGCAACCACCACCGGGCTATCCACCGCCGCTGCTCCCGCCGTCGGCTCCGTCTCCACGTCCCGCAGCTTCGCCGTGGCGAACAACACCGGCAATCTATCCAACACGTACACCGGTGACTACGATGGAAGTATCCTCGTGATCATGTTCATGACCCCCTGGTGCCCCAACTGCCAGAGCAATGCACAGGCGGTCGGCTCCGGTCTCGCCTCCTTTTTCGCCGCCAGCTCGCGCGGTAACTTGAAGGATAAGAACGACCGTGGAGTCCCCATGCGGACGCTTCTGCTTTCCACAGAGGAGGCGGCGGAATGGGACGACGTCAACGACTCCTTCGCCAGCACCAACGGCTATCAGAAATGGGGGATCGACGCGAATGCCAACCGCACCAACCCGCGCCTCTCGCTCGGTTACTACCGCGGCGGCTTCATCAATTCAGCCAACCTCTACGATTGGGGAAATGACCGCCGCCGCCTCGTCATCCTCAATCTCGTCCGGGGCTCCGCCTCCCATTCCTATCGGGAAATCGTCCTCAACCAGAATGCCTACAGCTCCAGCGACAATACCGCCGCCCGCGCCGCCATCAACGCCGTCAGGCCGGAACCCGCCACTGTCGCCCCCGCCATCACCACCCAGCCCGCTTCCGTCACTATCAACAACGGCACGACGACCCGCCTGACCGCCGCCGCCTCCGGCACCACGCCAACTTATCAATGGTACATCGGAAATGCTGGAGTCACCACCAGCCCGGTCTCCGGCGCCACCTACGCGAGCTACACCACTCCGGCGCTCACCACTTCCACCCGTTACTGGGTGCGGGCCAGCAACTCCGCAGGAAATGCCAACTCCACGGCAGCCCTCGTCACCGTCACCCCACCCACGGTCGCTCCCGCCATCATTTCCCATCCCGCTTCCGTCACCATCAACAGTGGGGCGTCCACCCTTCTCACTGCCACGGCGTCCGGCACCTCGCCGACCTTTCAATGGTATGTGGGCACCTCCGGCGTCACGACCCAGCCAGTCTCTGGAGCGACCTCTGCTAGCTTCGCCACACCCGCGCTCATCGCCAGCACCTCCTACTGGGTTCGTGCCAGCAATGCCTCCGGATTTGCCAGCTCTTCCGCCGCTCTTGTGGCGGTCACACCACCGCCCGTGATCAAAAATTTCTCCACTTGGCAGGCCGCCCGCATATTTCCCGCTGGTCAGTCAGGACCTAATACGGATCCCGACTTTGATGGTCTCGCCAACCTTGTCGAGTTCTTCCACGGCACGGATCCGCTTGTGCCGGAATCCGGGGATCCACCCTTCAGACTCATCCGGGAAAGCGGCGGCACCCGCCTCATCTACCAGCAAGCCATGGATCTCGTCGGGATCACCGCGACCTATCAGTCTTCCCCAACCCTCGCGCACTGGGCCCTCGTCCCGGCAGCCGGGCTGGTCACCACCATTCGGGCAACCGGAGCCACCCAGGAAATCACGGTCCACATGCCCGCGAGTTCAGACCCCGCCCGTTTCTATCAGATCAAGATCGTCGCCAACTGAAACCACCCACCCCGCTCCTGTAAAGTAATGAAAATCCTCACCTTGCTCCTTGTCTCATCCGCCCTGGCCATGGCTGGCCCGCCACCCGCCGGCTCTCGATCAAAGAACGTGAAATTCTCTATCCGCGAGGGCGACAACTTCCGCAACGTTTCGCTCAACAACTACGATGGCAAGATCCTCGTCATCATGCTCATGACCCCGTGGTGCCCCATTTGCCAAAGCCACTCCAGGTCCGTGGGCAATGGCATCCTCGACTACTACAGCGCACCTGCCAGGGGTAAACTGCGTGGGAAAAACGCCAAGGGCGTGAAAATCGAGAGCATCCTCCTCTCCACCGAACCCGCTCCGAACTGGGATGCGCTCAATATCTCCTTCGCCCCGACCAACGGCTTCATGCGATGGGGGCTGGATGCCAAAGCCGACCGCTCGAACCCCCGCACCCTGCTTGGATACTTCCGCGGCGGCTTTATCAAATCATCTGACCTCAACGACTGGGGCGACGACCGCAGGCGGTTAGTGGTCATCAATCTTGTGCAAGGCTCCGGTAACAGCCGCTACCGTGAGATCCTCATCAACACCAACTCCTTCAGCTCCGCAGACGCGAATCAAGCCCGCGCCGCAATCAACAGGGTGAAGCCTGCGAAGAACTTGCCGTCGCTCCGCTGACAGATCGCATGGATTTCTGATGGTCTCGCGGGATGAACCGGGAGTCTGCTGGATCCTTGCTTTTGGCGGGGGGCTTTTGAAACAGTTGTTGGGGGAGTCTCTGCTCTGCTACGCCTGCCGAAGCCGGACCAGAGGGTGGGGAAAAGGGGGAAATAGCTCATGGCAAAAGGATCAATCCCTTTGATGCCAAGATGAATCGGTCACCGTTCCGGCTGACGGCAGCTCTCCGCGCAACAGGGTGAAGCCGCCCGAAACCAGGCGCCGTACCGGTTTGCCGGTGCCCGGCTGCTCGGTAAGCTTGGGATCGTTCATTCCCTGTTTGACCTCAAAACGAACGGGAGTTTCTCCGGTGCTCTGCGGAATGGTCTCGTAAACGTAAGTGGTCACTCCGCAGCGTCGCTGCGGAGCTGTGGAAATCACAGGCCTATTTTTCCTAACCGCATGCGTTCAGGAAACCCTGTCAATCATGCCACCTTCTGGGACTCGCGCTCGGCCTCGAGTTCAGCTTCAAACTCCGCTTCCAGCTTGGCTTGAACGTCCGCCTCGCTCTGCTTGGCCGCTTCCACTGCGGCAGCCTCCGCCGCGATCTGCTGGGCCGCGAACTCCTGGTCCTTTGCGGCGTCGCGAGCCATGCGCTTGTCCAATTTCCTCTGCTCGCGTTCGCGGCGCTTGTAATCCTTGCTGGGTGTGACGGCCATGATGATGTCTTTCTGCGTTGCTGATTCGGGCGGCAGGTTTCGCCGGTCTCGTTGCGGAGACGGCCTCCGCCGGTTCGCAGCCTCTTACAGGCCAGCGGCGCTTTGAAGCAATGGAAATAAAGGGAAATGATCTATCCGACGCATTGCGGGGTCTGCGGGTCGGCAAAACCGAAATCTATTTGAGGCGCAAAAAAACCTAGCCAATCATTTTCAGGCCCAAGGACGCATTCGGCCCTGAGGGCAGTGGCTGAATGGATTTGGTCCGATTCAATGGGCCTCCTTTTTCCCCTCCCTGATCCTTTTTGCGGCCGAAAAAGCGTGAACTTTACGGCATTCATGATGGAGTGACCCGTATGAGCGACAAGAAAGCAAACAACGTTCCCAACAATAAGGAACGCCTCCCATCGGATCCTTTCGGGGCGCTGGCCGGGCTCGGCAATCTGCCTGCTGGACCGGAGGCTCCCGGCAAATTTGTCGGAAATGTTCCCGAGAAAACCTCTCAACGCGGACAGAACACCCATCGCGGCAGGGTGGACATCGTCCGCTCGACCGCGCACCGCGGCGGCAAGGGAGTCACCGTGGCAAAAAATTTCATCGGCATCGGTCTGGCGGAGAAACAGGAACTTGCGAAGAAGATGCAGAAAGCATGTGGCGTCGGCGGCACGGTGAAAGACGGCTGCATTGAAATCCAGGGCGACAAACGCGTGGAGATGAAACGCATTCTGATGGAGGCCGGCTTCAAGCCGGTTCTCGCCGGCGGGTGAGTGAGGAGAGACGTCGTGTGTCCAGAAGCTGAAGGACCTTGGCCACCTCGAAATCCACGCAGGAATCGCGGGGACGTTTTTGATCGGACGCGAGCGCAGATCCGGCTGGACGGACAGGAAATCTTACAATCCGGCTCCATGAAAATACTGTAAATTTTACAGTCGTCAGCACAATTGGCGAGGGAATAGAAAGTCGGTCAATTTCTTATTCCTTTAATCATCAGTTGGTTATGTATTAATGTGGAAATTTGGCATGCCTCAAGCGGAAGGGAGGACGCTACCCACCCCAATACACATCCTGCCACCAAGTCCCCGAGTTTCTCCCCCCAACCTAGATCGACTAAAATGAAAACCACCCCACTCTTCCCAGCCCTCCTGACACTCCTAGCGGGAGCCACCCTGTCCCACGCCGCCACCATGGTCCCGGACTACAGCATGATCATCACCACTTCCGAAGGAGTCGGTGCCTTCAATTCCAGCCTTAGCGGCACCAGCGTGCAAACCTTCGACAATCTTCTGGGAATCCGCAAGGACGTCGTCTGGGAAGGCGTCGGCACCTTCGATCAGCTGAACGTCATGAAGGCGGACGCATACGGCGGCGCGCCGGGCGCAAAATCCCCGAACGGCAGCGCCTACGCTGTCGAGGGCATCGGCAAGGTTGCCACCACCACCCTCAAACTCAATGAATCGAGCTCTTACTTCGGCCTCTATTGGTCGGCAGGCGACAGCGCGAACGACATGAAGTTTTACGACAAGGGCGTGCTCGTTGCAGATTTTACCACCGCGAACCTGATGAACATGTTGCCGAAGTCCTACTATGGGAACCCGATCAAAGATGGCCCGAATTCCGGGAAAAACGCCGACGAGCCCTACGGTTTCATCAACTTCTTCGGTGGCCAGAATACTGCTTGGGACACCATCGTTTTCAGCAACACGCAGAACTCGGGCTTCGAGGCGGACAACTACACCGTCCGCTCGGAAGGATGGAATCCCAAGATTGATGGAGCGCTCCCCGGAACGGCCGTCATCAGCGTGGAATCGAGCGGCGGAGTGCAGACGGTCTCGAAGATCTCGAGCGTGACCACCTCTGGAGACAAACTGATTCTGACGGTGAAAGACGCCAAGACTGGATTGTCCAAAATTCTCAATTTCGCCCCTGCCGCCCCCGCCGCACCGGCACCTCCGATGAGCGCAGTGGTGGCCTTTGTCTCCGTGATCGCCCTCAAGGCACTCCGCCGCAAGAAGGTGGCGGCATGAGGCCTCATCCGAGGTGATTCCCCCCCAAAACCACAAGGACGGTCCGGCCATTTTGGCGAAAGGACCGTCCTTTTGTGATCCCGCACCTGAAGTATGGATGAAAAAACATGCTCCTTGGCCAAGGCAAACAAGCTTTCCGCCCGATTTCATAAAGCGTGGTCAATTCCATTCATTCAATCGCTTCTTGGACGATGGGGAGAATAAAATTCGCTATTCGGTCGCCGCTGCGGCAGGTAACCGGATGTCAGTAAAAAATAAGAAGCAGTTCGGCGTTTGGATGGACACGCATCATGCCAGCATCATCGGCCATGCCGCCACCACCACCGAAGAATTCTCCCTGCTGGGCCACGCCAAAAATCCAGGGGCCGACGTAAATTCTAACGAGAACGCCGCCCAGAATCAGCAGAAGACCCTTCAAAACCAGTTTTTCAAGGAAATCACCAGTCTCATGCAGAACGCCGATGAGGTGCATGTGACCGGCACGGGGACGATTCAGGAGCAATTCATCCACTATCTGGCCGAGACTCCCCAGTTCAAGAACACCGTCGCTACCGAATGCACCTCGAACAGAATGAGCGATGAAAGGCTCGTCGAATTCATCAGCGGCAAATTCAACTGAGCAGTCGCCCGCTTGAAATCCCACCCTTCAGCGGATTCTTGCGGCGGGTGTGTGTTTGAATTGATTAACAAGTTAGTCCCTCGCCGGAACTCGCGCTGTGATGCTGCGCGGAGTGGGGCATGGGAGGCCTGAATCCTCGCCGGGCGGCCCGGCGGAGAGCCGATGGACCAAATCCCCGGCCTCTAACATGGCGGAATTCCAAAGACCGCCGGCGGGCAAATGTTTTGCTGCGCTGGACGGTCGTGGTAACTCTTGCTTGGATTGTTATGGCAACGGCCTGGCGGGTCTAGCCGCGCGTGCTTTGAAACCATTGCCTGTCAGGTCCGGTGCTTTGAAGCCGCGATTCAGATCGAGGCCGAGCATCTTCCAATGGTGAGCGTGGAGGTCGAACGGCACGCGGATTCGCTCGTCGAAATCCGTCGGCCAGAGAACTCCGCCGATGGTGCGGAAATCGCGGAACGTGACGTCCACTTCGGCACCAAGTGTGCTTTCCAGCCCATTCAGCGTCATGCGAACACGCCGAAGCTGTTGGGTAGCGCGGTCAATGGAAAGGAGCACGCGATCTTCCGCAGCCATGCCAAACCCGGGGCGTAGCACTGCGAGCACCTGATCGCAAACGGCCGTGTCCACACGCGTTTCACCCGCGTTTTCGAGAATGACTCCCGGCCGTTCAAAGTAGTGGGGACCTAGCAGAAATAGTGTATAGGCATCCGCCACCAGCGCCGCTGCGCGCCGCGCTTCATCGCCGGAGGAGAGGTTGCCATTGTATGCTAACGCCACCTTGCCGGGTTCACGCACGACGACTTTCCTGCCGCCCGGTCCTGAGTGCTCTTGTGCGATGACGCGCGCCGGCTTGAGAACCAGGCGCTCCTCCGAGGAACTGCGAAATGTCTTATCGACCAGCACGGGCTGGAAGCGAGGCCCGATCAATCCCCATTGTCCATCGTAGCGAACGCTGACATCGCGGATTTTCCTGAATGCGTCCTTGCCATGCGCGCGCTGCGATGCGGCCAGAAGGGCAACCGCACGCGAATCAGACCTGGCAATTTCGCGTGTGCTGATCTCGGGCGTCGAGCACGCGCTGAGAATGCCTGCAAGCAGCACGACAAGTGGCAAAGTGATTTTTTCTTTCATGGGAAATCTTAACTCAGGTGGCTCTTCGCGTCGCGGACTGCTAGGAATTTACTTTGGCGTGAGGCTCCTGAAACGGCCGATGGGCCCGACCGAAGCGCGGGGAAGAGGAAAAATCATGTAGGCGCAGCGTGGCTTTCCGGGGCGTTTTGCCAAGTGGGTTTTTGGCCGCATGTTTTTGAGAAAAAAGGCGTGTTTTTCTGCCATGCCTTCCTCAGATCTCTCAAGCTCCACAGAATCCCATTCAGCGGCGCATTTTCCCGGATGGAATCGCCGCCACTGCCACGTCCAGCCCGGTTCCACGCACATTCAGCGGGGCCCTCGCTTCCACCAAATCATGCGATGAAGCGTGAAGAAATCGCGCGTTTCGTGTGCTCCACGGTTTCCGCTGCCTCCTCGTCCATTGAGGAAAGGATGCCCGCCAGATCGGTCGCGATTTCTTTTCGCATATGGGTCACAAATTCCACACCCTTCGGAGTGATTCGCACCATGATCTTCCGCCGGTCTTCCGACGCATGGACGCGTTCCACGTAGCCCAACTTCTCGATTCGATCCACCAAGCCGGTTGCTGCTGCCGTCGAGTGACCCATCTTTGTCGCGATGTCCGTCATCGTGAGGTATTCTTCGCTGCAAAGATAGGTCAGCAGGAAGAATTGGGGATACGACAAGTTGCCGCGGGTCAACTCTTTCGAAAGGTTCAGGATGCAGCCGCGCTGCGTGAACAGAACGAAGTCTGCGAGACGGCCGGCATCAGCCTTGACCGAAGCACTCGGAGTGCTTGATAAGCTCAGTTTCATGGGGGGATGTGTTGGGGGGATTCCCTCCTCGGGGTTGAGTAGGGGAAAGCAAATTGCTTGCTGACGGTCAGATCTTTCCAGAATTCCTGACTCAGCGATATTACGCAATCGCGTGACATTATGGATCGCTGCTCCGCCATCCTTTGAATCCATGAAAAGTGGAATAAAAACTCCCAGCGGATTCGTTAGAGATATCACCGAAGTCCTCGGGTCATGCCGTCAATGCTTGTGAGTCGGGACTCGTGCCATTCATCCCCATCAAGCGATTCCCTTGCGCAGTTCCCTCAAACTCCACAACACCCCGCTCGCTGGCTGGGAATCTCCCTTTAGCCGCCTGGCCCCGGTTTTGCGCTTTGGCCCGAAACGTTCCCTGGACTTAGCAAACGCCTCGTCCACGAACCCTCTGCTCCCGATCACCGCTCCGTCCGTGAAATAGCGGACACGGCAGCGCAGCATTTTCCCCAACGGGATTTCTCCGTCGTTTTCCTGCTCCAGTTCCGCCTCGGCCCTGGAAATCCCCTTGCGGGTGATTTTCGTGAATTGCTGACCACCGCGGCCGACACTTTCCGTGGATCTTCCGACGGCTCCTGACATCAGCAGTTTCCTATATTCACGCGAGACCCCGGAATCCCACAGATCCGCATCCGCG
>JBBRCO010000097.1:0-15434 GCA_038204755.1 Verrucomicrobiales bacterium | reverse complement strand
GGGCTGCTCTCCACCCCGTCTCGCGACGACGCAGTTGCCTCCGGCTGCTCTCCCGTAGCTCGTCTCGGGATGACTCAGACTTTCACTGGTTGATTTCATGTATGTGCGCACGCACTGACACAGACATTCCTGTCTGTTCTTTCACAAGCCCCAGCCCCTGAAGAACAGACAGGAATGTCTGTATCACGCCGCGCTCACTCCGGCCGGTAAACCACCACCTTCCCGGAAACCCGCGTCTTCAAACTCATCTCCCGGAAACTCACCCGCTTCCCCCCGCCGAAGTTCTGCTCCGCCACCAGGAACTTCCCCGCCCTCTCGCCCGTCATCACCACCGCCGTGTGATGGCTGCCGGTGATGATCGTCATCCTCGCATCGCGAAATCTCGCATTTTCAAATTCCACGATATCTCCCGCCCGCACCGTTTCCCTCGCCGGATCCACCACCCGCCCCCACACCCGCGGATCGCTGCCGGGCCGGCTCTTTCCCGCAGATTTCATCGCCTCGTTCGCCAGCGCCCAACACTGGCCGTCACCCACTTTCCTGCCCTTGTTCATCTGGCAGAACGTCACCACCGGCTCAGCCGGAACCAAGAGGCCCAACTCCGGCGCACACCCCATGATCGCCAGAAAAACCACCACGCAGCAAATTCTCATCCCGTTTTCACTACCCACCCGCCGCGCTAACGGCAATCAAACAGCCCCGCATCCCTCAAAAATTTCCTCCTTCAATGTTCGACGTTGAGCGTCCGATGTTCGATGTTCCCCTCCATGCCCACCTTCATAGCGAACTCCGACTACGAGGAAAAAGACAGCGATCCCATCAAACTCCGCGCCGGCGATGAAGTCACCGTCGGCATCGCAGACCGCGCCTGGCCCGGCTGGGTCTGGGCCGTGGACCGCGATGGCAACGACGGCTACGTCCCCGAGGCCATCCTCGAACCCCTTAGCGAAGGCCGCTTCGCCGCCATGGAAGACTACGATCCCACCGTCCTCACCATCAAGCGCGGCGACCGCATCGAGTCCCTCAAACAAATCCACGGCTGGCACTGGTGCCGCAACGAACGCGGCGAACAAGGCTGGGTCGGCGGCTACCTCCTCAAGCCGGTCTGAGAGTTCCCCGCCGCAGGCGGAAACTTTGGACTGCGGTGAAAGCCGTCAGGTGCATCACCGCTTTGAGGTGCAGATCCGCCTTCCCAAAAGCGAGCTGAACCGGAGAAGAATCCGCGCTCTCGCCCTTTTCCCAAGCACCCGCCCCTTCAAAAAACGCCCACGCCCCCTCCCAAAGCGGTGATTCCCACCGCACTCCAAAGTTCGGCTCCGCCAGCACCCGCCATGTCAGATCCAAAAACCCGCCTCATTCAAACCGCCGTCCGCCCGCTGGCCGATGACGCGGAAATGCAACTCGCCGCCACCCACCTCCTCGGTAAGCTCGTGATTCCCCACCCCGAAAACGCGGAGCAAGCGATCCAGCGCTGGGACGTAGTGGATGCAAAAAAGCGCAAGCCGGTATGGCGGATGGCGCTTTGGGTGCTGCTGGTCGCCGTTTCAGCGGGCGTGGGTGTCCGGGATTTTCGGGACTCCATCCGCTACATGAAGTGGATGCGAGGGGCGATGGTAGGTGGATATATGAAGAGCCGAAGTCCTGGGAAATACTCGATCAAGGGCGCATGGATCGCTCGCTGGAGCTGATCCGGGAGGCACGGGCACAATCGAAGTGGGATAATTATTCTGCCGGACTACTGAAGGAGCGTATTTCCCTGCTTCCTCAGCGGAATTTCATCGAGCGCATGGAGATGGCAAGCGTTCTCGGTGACAGCTCGACGTTTTCCTCGATCCGGCTGAGGCTGGTTTCCGATATCATCGCGGCGAAGGCATGGAGCTTGGGCGAGGCTGGGGGGGTGGCGGGTTTCCGGGAAATTTCAAAGGATGGAGAGCACCTTCTCCGGGGGATTTCCGAACGCGAGACAGGGACCCTGGTGGATGAATTGGTGGGAAAAGTTTGCGCATCTGGTATTTCGGAAAGTTTCGCATCCGTGGCTGGAAAACTCGGACTACAAGATGAAGCGGCGCATTGGGGGGAAATCTCGGAGCGAATGAAGGCGAAACAGGCCGGACGGGATTCCCGCGAATTCATCGTGGATGGCAAGGCCGTGGACGCCCGGACAGTGACGGGTGGATTGATTGCAGGGGAGATCGAAATGGTGGCCCGGCAAGTGGAGCATCAGCCGCCGCTGACCGATGGGGATTTGAAACCCGGACGGCTGCAGGATCATGAGGTCCTGTCGCGGTTTTTCAGCTATGTTTCGTGGATTTTAATAGCGGTGTGTCTTGGGTTCGTCGCGGCATATCGGTTCCGGGTTTTTCTCATGGAAGCCCCCGCTGGCGGTTCTCGTCGCGCTGGGATCGCTGGGAATCTCCGTGTTGTGGGTCATTTTCCAGAGTTCAGCCGCCATCTTCAGCCGCGCAAACCGCCTGATCTGGCGGGCGACATCGTCCTTGGTGCTGGTTCGGGTGTATGCGGCCGTGATGGTGTTGCTCGCGTTGGCGTCTGTCGGTTTCAAGGCGTCCGAGCAATATTGGTTTGATCGGGACACGCTCTCGAAGGCAGATGCCAGCGAGCCGGGCTGGAGCCATTTCGAATACCAAGTCGCCGTGCAAATGAGGAAAGAGCTCAGGGAAATCCTCGGGTATGAGCCATGAAAGCGAGACGAGCCTGCTTGAGAAAGCCTCCGTTTCTGCTATTGCAACGACTTGCCTGATGACGAAAACCGCCACAGTCGTCGGCGCAAAGCAGTGCCTTTCCGCGCCTCACTCCGCCGCCTTCGCAGAATAGGTCTTCGCGACGAAATCCCCGGGCGTTTCCAGCTCGAACAGGTCATCGCTGAGATGGGCGAGGTGCCAGCCATTTTCGAGCACATCGCGCTTCAGCTCCATGGAGCCGGAGATGCAGACGAGCAATCCTTGGAAGGTCTTGTCACGGTGCTCTGGCATCATTTCGAAAATCCCCTCCATCTTACGCTTCATCTGCGTGATGTCCTCGCGGCGGAGCTTGCTTTTGACCTCCACGATGAGGCCCTTGTCGAGCGTGCCATTGCTGTAGGCGAGGATGTCGTATTCCTCCTCGCGGCCACCGCGGCTGACCCGGACGCTGGGGGCGATGAAATCGTTCATGCCGAATTTTTCCCGCAGAATCCTCGCGACAGAGCGGTAGGAAAGCCCTTCGGTAAAGGATCCGAACTTGTTGCCCAGCCCGCCGATTTGGATGCCAAGTTCTTTGAGCCGCCGGTCCGTGTCCTTCATCTGCCGATCTGTTTCCTTCATCTGCCGATCTGTTTCCTTCATCTGCGCGTCAGTCTCCGCCATCCGCCGGTCCGTGTCCTTCATCTGGAGGGCGGTTTCCTTCTGGGTGGCGGCCACGCTGGCCACGAGTTCCCTGAGTTCCGTAATCGACATGGGCGGAAACTATCATCCAGCCGGTCTAGCGTCAACTTGATCAGAATTTCCCTTGCCAACCCACGCCGATTTTCCCAGTTTCCCCGCCCCTCTTCAAGCCGCCTTACTCACCAACGAAGATCCGGAGGGACTCCACTTGGCAAATCTTCAAAATCGCCCGACCTGATTTCAAGGCGGGAAACCTCGACAATCTAATGATCAACGAACTCATCAACGAAATGGTGGACGCCGGCGTCCACTACGGCCACCAAACCAAAAAATGGAATCCGCGCATGAAGCCCTTCCTCATGAAGGACAAAGGCGGAATCTACATCATCGACCTGGAAAAAACCGTCCAGCAGCTCGATAAAGCCTCGGATTTCCTCGCCGACCTCGTCGGTAAGGGCAAAAAAGTCCTCTTCGTCGGCTGCAAGCGCCAGGCTCAGGACGCCATCCGCGAAGCTGCCGAAGCCACCGGCCAACATTACGTCAACCACCGTTGGCTCGGCGGTATGCTCACCAACAGCCTCACCGTCCGCAAGTCCGTCGAGCGCCTCAAGTATCTCGAAAACATCGAGAAACAGCCAGAATTCAAGGCCATGTCCAAGAAGGAACTCGCCGCCCTCGGCCGCGAGCGCGAAAAACTCCTCCGCAACCTCCGCGGTGTGCGCGACATGGACAAAAAGCCTGACGCCGTCGTCATCGTGGACTCCGCCCGCGAAACGATCGCCGTCGCCGAAGCCCGCCGCCTCAACATCCCGATCATCGCACTCGTGGATACGAATGCCGACCCCGCCCTCGTCCAGTTCCCGATTCCCGGCAACGACGACGCGATCCGCTCGATCCGCATCATCCTCCAGAATCTGGTGGATGCCATGGTCGCCGGCCGCAAGAACTGATTTCTGAAATCACCGGGCGGCCTGTCTCGCGACGGGCCGCCTTTTTTCTCTCTCAATAGCTAACATTTTTCCACTATGATCACCGCATCAATCGTCAAAGAACTCCGCGATAAGACCAGCGCCCCGATGATGGACTGTAAAAAAGTCCTCACCGAAACCAACGGCGACATCGAAGCCTCCATCAAGCTCCTCCGTGAGCGGGGCATCATGAAGTCCGCAAAAATGAGCGACCGCGCCGCCAACGAAGGCGTCATCACCGCCCGCATCAACGCTGCTGCCACTTCCGGACTCCTGCTGGAAGTGAACTGCGAAACCGACTTCGTTTCCAAAAACGAAAGCTTCCAAGCGTTCGTCGGTGACATCGCAGACGCGCTCGCCGCCTCCGCAGCCGCCGATCACGAAGCCGCCCTCGCCCATCAACACGGCGAACAATCCATCGAAGACACGATCAAAGCGAAAGTCGGCGAAGTCGGTGAAAACCTCCAGTTCCGCAAATACGTCCGCTACGATGCAGCTTCTGGCGGTGTTGTCGCATCCTACATCCACCTCGGTGGCAAGGTCGGCGTGCTCATCGAAGTCGGCACCACCAAACCGGAAACTGCGGGGACCGATTCCTTCAAGGAACTCATCAAGGACCTCACTCTCCACATCGCCGCCTGCGCGCCTAGGGGCCTTTCCCGCGATGACATCCCGCAATCCGTGGTGGACAACGAGCTCGACATTTTCCGCACCCGCCTCGCAGCAGAAGGCAAGCCAGCGAATATCATCGAAAACATCCTCAAGGGTCAGATCGGCAAGTTCTTCGCTGAAAGCTGCTTCCTTGAGCAAGGTTTTGTGAAAGACCCGGACGTCAAGATCTCCGCGCTGCTCGAAGCCAAGGGCAAGGAACTCGGAGACACCCTCACTGTCACCCGTTTCGTCCGCTTCGGCCTCGGCGAATAAGCGACGCGATACAGGCATTCCTGCCTGTTCTTCATTCGATCAATCGCCCGTCTCCGCCAGGAGCCGGGCGTTTTTTCGCCTCACTCCGCGGCGTGGATCAGGATCACGATCTCCCCTTTCGGCGGGTGGGCTTTGAAATGGGCCAGCACTTCCGCAGCGGTGCCGCGGTGATAGGTTTCGAACTTTTTTGTCAGCTCCCGGGCGACGCAGGTCCGCGCGGTGGGATCGATTTCCACCAGAATCTCCAGCGTGGAAACAATCCGGTGCGGCGATTCGAAAAAGATCCCGGTTTCCCCGGACTCCAGAGCTGCGGCGAGCGCGCTGCGGCGTTTTCCCGATTTCACCGAAAGGAACCCGCCGAAACGAAAGGCATGGCACGGAAATCCCGAGCCGATCAACGCCGTGATCACTGCGGACGGACCCGGCAGCACCTCGAACGGTGTGCCTGTTTCAATGCAGAGCTGCACGAGCCGGTAGCCGGGATCCGAAATGCCCGGCATACCCGCATCGCTGATTAGCGCGATCGTTTCCCCGGCTCTAGCAGCAGCAATGAGATCCGGCGCGCGCCGGGCTTCGTTGTGATCGTGCAGCGCGATGAGCGGTTTTCCGGAAATCCCATGATGGGCGAGCAACGGCCCGGAATGCCGCGTGTCCTCACAGGCGATGCGGTCCGCCGAGCGGAGGATTTCGAGGGCGCGGAGCGTGATATCAGCGAGATTTCCGATAGGCGTCGGGACGAGAATGATACGGCCGGTGGTTTCCATGAAATTGGAGCGCGGAATTTATTCCGCTTGTTCGGGAGTTCTTGCGGAATGAATTCCGCGCTCCAGTTGCAGGCGCTCGTCGTCGGAAATCAGTTTCGGACGCCCCTCATGATCGACACGCACGTTTGTCATGCTGCCGAACGCGGCGATTTCCCCGGCGGCATTCACCACTTCGAAATCCCAAATCACTGAAGACGCGCCGACCCGCGAAACCGCCAACCGCACTTCGATTTTGTCACCGCACAGCAGCGGGCGTTTGAAATCGCAGGAAACCTTCACCCGCGGCCAGCCGCCTTGGGCACGATCAAAAACCAGCACGCCCTGTGAGCGCAGGAACTCATGCTCGGCCTTTTCGACGTATTTGAAAACGTTCGGAAAGTGCATCCATCCGCTGGCATCCGTGTCGCCGAAAGCAACTTCGCAAGCGTGCCGGTGCAGCGGATTTTCCATGAGCGAAATTTACTCGAACTTGCTGACGAGCACCGAAGCGTTGTGACCACCGAAGCCGAAGCTGTTGCTGAGAGCGACCTTCACGGGCACCTCGCGGGCGACGTTCGGGACGACGTCCAAATCGCATTCAGGGTCCTGGTCATCAACATTGATCGTCGGCGGAATGACGCCTTCCTTGATTGCCATAATGCTGGCGATCAGCTCGATGCCGCCCGCCGCGCCAAGCATGTGGCCGGTCATCGACTTGGTAGAGCTGACCATCAGGCCGTTCGTCGCGTAATCGCCGAATGCGAGTTTGATCGCCTTCGTTTCCGCGATGTCGCCGAGGCCGGTGGAGGTGGCGTGGGCGTTGAGATATTGCACGTCCTCGGGGTTTTTCTTGCCGTGCCTGAGGGCCATCTGGATGGCGTAGGCCGGACCGCTGCCATCGGGCGATGGCGCGCTGAGGTGATAGGCATCCGCGCTGACGCCGTAGCCGATGAGTTCCGCGTAAATTTTCGCACCGCGCTTTTTGGCGTGTTCGAGTTCCTCAATGACGACCACGCCGGCACCCTCGCCCATGACGAATCCATCGCGGCCCTTGTCGAACGGACGGGAAGCGCCTTCCGGATCATCATTGCGCGTGCTGAGAGCCTTCATATTGGCGAATCCGCAGAGACCCATCGGCAGGACGGCGGCTTCCGCACCGCCGCAGAGGATGGCGTCGGCATCGCCGAATTTGATGATGCGCCAGGCTTCACCAATGTTGTGATTCGACGTCGCGCAGGCGGTAACGATCGCCATGTTCGGTCCGAGCAGGCCGAATTCCATGGAAATAATCCCGCTGGCGATGTTGGAAATCATCATCGGAATGGTGAACGGGGATACGCGTTTCGGCCCCTTCAGCATGAAAGTCGAGTGCTCGCGCTCCAAAGTGGAAAGACCGCCGATGCCGCTGCCAACCATGCAACCGAAACGGCGCGGATCGATCGCGGAAATATCCACGCCGCAGTCCTGCATCGCCATTTTCGAAGCGGCCACGGCGTATTGCACGTAGCGGTCCGAGCGGCGGGCGTCCTTGGGCATGTTGAAATAATCGTCTGCATTGAAATTCCGGATTTCACCGGCGATCTTACAATCGAAGGCTTCCGTATCGACGGAAGCGATCCGTGAAATGCCGCTTCTGCCCGACTTCAGGCCATCCCAAGTGGTTTCCAAATCGTTGCCAAGTGGGGAGATACATCCAATGCCGGTGATGACGACGCGCCTTTCATTCATAATTTGTTTGGGAAGTTTGGAGACAGTTGCCCCCCGGCGCAAGCTTCATGATTGGCCGACTGTTGCACTCCCGAAATTCACTTTCACGCCCGCTGACTTGAAGTGCCCGCATGAATGGGCAGCACAATGGGCACGGTGGAGATAGCCCGGAAACGGGTTCCTAGAAATCCTGACGCGCGGCAGAATGGCTACTCTGGGCCTGTTTACCGGCCATTCACCCGGAAATTTCAGCACCGCCGGCCTGTGCCGGGACCTCGCGACTCCAATCCCGCACCTCACTATTGGATTACTGAACCGGGCTGCCTGAATCCTGAACCCTACGGCCCGATTATCGAACCGGGGAGAGCGAAAAAGCGACCGCGCCGCGCGAATTTTCAACATGAGAGCGCCAATATTGGACGTTGGAACTCCATAATTCAACATTGGAGGCCCGTTTACCACCCTTGCCACACCCGACTTCAATCTTACAACTCATTGATTATCATAATATATCTTCTACGATTTGCGTTCATCTACGGCTCAAAACCTCTTCATTTACCCCTCCATTACCCTCGTGCATCCGTGCCTGTGATAGAACCGGCAGTTCCGGGCGCACGGCGGCCAGCGAGATTCCGGCGGATTAACCCCGACAGGCGAAATTTCCTAAAAAAAAACTGGCAGCCCGAAACCACAATTGTATGTTTCACGCATTCACAATGTAAAACATTTGTGAGAGCCTTTGCTAAAGGTTCTCCAAAACCCAACGCAGTAACCGTATCCGCCCCATGAAATCCTCCGCACTTGCTCGCACGCGGCGCCAGGGCTTTGCCCTTGTCGTCACCCTCAGTCTGATGATTTTACTCACGATCATCGCCGTCGGCCTGCTCTCGCTTAGCTCCATTAGCCTGCGCACCTCCGCTGCCAGTTCTGCCCAATCCACCGCGCGCGCCAATGCCCGCATGGCGATGATGATCGCGCTGGGTCAGCTCCAGAAAGCCTGCGGGCCTGACCAGGTGGTCACGGGTACTGCGGAACTTGCACAAGGCACCTCCACTACGCTCCCGAAACATCCAGCGTGGACTGGTGCATGGAAATCCGCTCCTATTGGCAACCCTCCGAATACCTCTCCCAATACCTCGCCTCCCCAATGGCTCGTCAGTGGCAATAACCCGGATCCAAATACACAGCTCACAGCCGGCAACTCCGCCCTGTTTGCCAAAGGCAGCACTGCGACCGGTGCCAGTGACGCTGCCAAGGCCGATCTCCGCGCTGCATGGGTCAACCTCACCGGGGCAAATGGAAAAGGCCGCTACGCATACTGGATCGGAGATGAAGGAACCAAGGCGAAGATCAACATCGCCAAGCCCCCCGCCCTGGCGGGCGGGGCCTCCAACGCAGAGAAATACTCCCGCTCCCAAAGCGCCCAGGACTCCGGACTCTACCAAGTCGATAGAACACGCTGGAAGAATGCCGATCCGATCAATGGTATCGATAAGTCCAAACTCATCACCATGGGCACCGCCTCGCTCGCCATTCCAGATGCGGATACTTTGAAAAAATCCGAGCTTCCCAGATACTATTTGCATGACCTCACCACCGGCGGCTACGGACTACCCGTGAACGTCAAAGACGGCGGTGTGAAAACCGACTTGTCCGTGGTGTTTGATCGGAGCCAGCAAAGCAAGCCCTTCGTCGCGGATCTGCTGGGCGACTTTCCAAGCGCGACAAGTTGGAAAAACACAGGAAAATACTACCTCTTTGGAAGTGTGGCAAATGGCTACACCAAAGTTTCAAATGCCGACAAATTTTACTTTAGCAAAACGATTCGTGATAAATCGAGCTTTGGTGCAGGTCCGAATTGGGGCATCCTATGGAACTATGCCCGCCTTTGGGAAAATATCACGGGAGGCAATACCGCTTCCATTACTCCATTAGATCCACCAGTCATGATCAATCTCAGACAAGGCAAATGGGGGCCTTACGAAGGAGACGGCAAGGGAGCGCACCTTTCCTCCGATACTCAACACCTCAACTCTTCGCTCGCACCCGTTGTTTCGCTTTTCCAAATGGGCTTTTATTTGAGTGCCGATCCCGCGGTGGATTTCACTCGAAGCAACAACACAAAAGAAAAGCGCCATCAGTTGTATCTGGGAGTCAAACCCATCATTGGTTTTTGGAATCCCTACAATGTCGCGATTAGCACCCAAAACTACTATTTTCAAATGGCAGCAACCCCTTATTTGCGAATTTGTTTTCAACAAGCAGCCACTGGCAGCGCAAATTCAAATGATATCACCGAAGTGTGGATGCGGAACACCGGCGCGGCGAACGCCAGTGATGGATCATTTCCTACTGATGTCAAGCCGGGTGGCGGCGGCTATTTCGGATTCCTCGCGAGTGGAGTGGATTTCCAGCCGGGTGAGTTTCGATTATTTTCAGTCAATGCAAATCCTACCATTGCAAAGGAATACAATAATATTGTTCCCAAGCTGGATGTGAAGGGCACGTTTCGGTTCAAGCTCAACCGTTCATGGAAAAGCACGGCTGAACCCAAAGACAGTGTCGGCTCCGCTTTGACCATACCATCGGGAAACAGGGTATATGTAAGTGATCTTTACATGCAGGACACCCAATGGGATGGAAAGGTTTCAGGAACAAAGAGTGCATGGGGAGGGACTCGCAACTATGTGAATAAAGTTGCATCAACAGGTGCAAGTTTAGACCCCTATGCTGCTACCAGTTGGATTACTACTAAACTGAACATTGGCCCAACGAGTAGTCAGTCTAATTTCACCCAAATTCAACGCATGACCAATATCTGGAATGGTGGAAAGAACGAGACCGCCATGGAGCCGTTCATCCCAGAACCCATCGTTAGCGATGGTGCGGGCAGCACCAGTAAGAAAGCCAACTACGCAATTGAAAGCTTGGTGAATACTCCGACGCACATCGGCACATGGCGCTTCTTTTTACGCAATCCCACAGAAGCACAAGATCCGGGGCAGGGGCTGCGTGGATGGATCGATAGCAATCCTCGTGCCCCCGCGACCAATCTGAGGTTTGATGGCTCCATGACAACTGACACGAAACGAGACGGTTGGAATATGGCCTCGCAGCTATTGGCTGCGCGGAATACTGATCCGGGTAAAGTTGGAGATGGCTCAGGGGGAGACCGCGGCTTGGTCTCAGAAGGAGCTGTCAATCTCCTAAATGTGATGCCGGCTGGCGATACTTCGGATATAAACCGGTGGCGTGGACGCGGTGGGCCGACGAGTGGTGACGCAGGATTCACTCATGTGCCTGTTTACGATGTGCCGCGCGGGCCGCTTGTCTCTCTGGGGCAGTTCCAACACGCCCAACTTTCACGCTACAACTCGGAACCCGGCTTTGTGGTCGGGAACTCTTACGCAAATCCACGCATCCCCCTGAATTTGAGGGAATCGATATTGCCCGCTGACTCATCCCTGCCCGCTCAGGCAACCGTTGAAGTCACGGATATTTCCTACGATGCAAATGAGCGCCTGTGGGACAGTGTGTTTTTCTCTACCCTTGCACCAGACTATAAAAAAACCGGAAATCCTCCGGGTAGTTATAGTAACACCTTTGAATATCGATCTCTGCTGGCTGGAACTCAAACTCTGCCAAACCCACGGATGATCTTTGCTCCTCAAGCCGGAGACGCACAACTCAAGGATGTGACGGATATTCTGGATTCGGGTGGCATTGACGCGCCAAGAACCTTGGCTTCTAGGATTTTAATTGATGGTGGATTCAATGTGAACTCGACTTCAAAAACGGCATGGAAGGCCGTTCTCTCCAGCATGGGTGCTTCCGAGCTGCCATGGATTAACCCGACCAATACAGGCACCACCTCATGGTTGAACCCTGTAGGCGTTCGCTTCAATCGCTTCAGCTCAGTGATCGGTGAGGATTCCTATAAAAAAGGGGATGGCGCGGTTGCTTCTTTCTGGCAAGGCTGGCGTGAACTCTCAGACGCTGAGCTGGACCAACTCGCAGGGCAAATGGTGCAAGAAGTCAAAGCGCGCGGGCCCTTCCGCAGCATGGCAGAGTTTGTAAACCGCAAACTCAATGGAACCACCGCGCAACAAAGAAAAGGAGCCCTGCAAGCGGCACTGGATGATACCATCAACACCACTGCCGCGATTCCAACCTCGGTGGCCAAGGCGGCGGCGCAACCCTCAGGCAATCAGTTTTCCCAAGCGATCAGTGGGGAAAATCAAGCGGTGGGCAATGCCAGCTACCTCATGCAAGGAGATGTTTTGCAATCGCTGGCTCCCATTCTCCAAGTGCGCTCGGATTATTTCCGCATCCGCACCAGTGGCCAAGCCTTGGATGCCAGGAATAATATATTGGCTACTGCTTATTGCGAAGCATTCGTCCAGCGCATCGCATCCTATACCGACTCCACGCTGAATAAGCCGGAGGCCAAGCCCACGGATTCCAACTTTTCAAATACGAATAAAATTTTCGGGCGTCGCTTCCAAATCGTCTCTTTCCGTTGGCTCACAGAAGCTGAAGTACAGTCATGATCACGCCCCATCGCAGACCTCCACTCCCTTCCAAGTCCATGTATCCTGTCTTCTATGCTTTCTTGCTTCTCTTGATGGCCCTGGTGGCACCAGCCCAAACTCCAGTGATCAGCACACGCATCCTAACCTATGCACCGGCTGGAGTGCCAGATGAGATGCATCCCGTGTATCGATCCGGCAAAGAAATCTTGGACTTCTCCGCATCTGCGGTATCGTTAGGAGCTGCTATAAATTATTCCGGCCCTCGGACTTTCTCGATTTATGCCTCACGGGAGGACCTGAATCCGCCCCCGGCCGGCCAAAATCCGCCAGCTCCTCTCGCAAGTGTGAACCTACCACCGACATCAGACGGAGTGCTCATCATCTGCACGCGCACGGCACAGAATAAAATCGGGTTGGTTGCATTCGACATTGCCACCAGCCGGTTCAAGCCAGGGGATTATCATTTTTTCAATTTTTCCAGATCAACAATTTCCATCATCCTCGGTGAGGAAAAAGTCGTCATGGAACCAGGTCAGGACAAGTTCACCACGAACTCAAAGTGGCAAAAAGAAGAACTGGCTCTACCCCTGAAGATGGCGACTGTGGTCGAAGGCGAAGCAAAGATGTTTTACTCTAGGTTCTGGGAGCATTATCCTGGTAAACGGAACTTGCTCTTTCTGTTTGATGGACAGGATCCTTCCCAACCCGTCACCGTGACCTGCATGAATGCGTTTCTCCCCCCTCAGAAGGAATCCAGCGGGTCTGGGACTGGACCAGCTCCAGCAACCCCCTAAAGTTGGGCAGCGTTGCCTCTCCCAGCCGGAATCACCCCGCTGCTGCACATTGGGAGATTAGCGGAGATATCACCCTGATTTTCGGGACGGCTGGCGGCCAGAACTACTTTCCTCCGCCGGAAATACCGTTGGGAGCGAGGATCAGATCATCGTCGCTATAAGGAATCCGGTCCGGCCCGGCCGAGCGCAACTCAAGCTGCCGCCAAGCCTCGGGGTGGACGATGACCGGGCTGCCCCAGCGGTCGATCAACAGTCCGGCTGGCGAAAAAACCGGATTTCCCGCGCGGACGAACACTTCGCGATTCGGGTTCTCCCCACGCAGTGCGGCGGAAAAATCCTCGTTTCCGCCAATCGGGAAACGCACGGAATCCTTGATCACGGAGAAATAGCCGGTCGCGACGTGCTGGATTTTCCGCAAGTCGTCAATCGGCGGCGTGGCGGGATCGCCGTAGCCCGCGAGCAGCATTTCCCCGGCGGTCGGGGTGGGTGGCGGCGTTGGCGCGGTCCGGCTTTTCACCACCACTCTCGGCGCGGCGGCCGCCGCCTTGCGTTTGATCGTTCCCAAACTGTTCGAAACCCAGACCAGCACGCCGAGCATGGCAAAGACCAGTAACAGCACGACGAGGGTGGATGTCCGGTGATGCATGGGATCTCACGCAATGAATCCGACCGGCCCGGTGCTGCTCGCCGGATCGTAAAAATTCCTGATGTTAGGCAGCACCCTGTCCATGTCCCCGGCTGTCACACCGAACCAGCGGAGCATCTCGCAGAAATACTCGTCCGCCGAAAGTTTCGGGAAAATCCGACCACCGCGGCCGATGTCGTCATTGCCATCGATCACCAACGAAGGAAACGCACCGCGGACCACACCGCCGGTCACCGGCGCGCCCATGACGAGCTGGTTTCCTGACCAGGCGTGATCGGTGCCCTGGCCGTTCGAACGCAGCGTGCGGCCGAAGTCGGAACAGGTGAAGGTGACGACGTCTTTGGCGAGGTTGAGCGTTTCGAGCGATTTCTGGAACGCATAGAGCACGCCATCGAGCGCGGTGAACATGGTCTTCTGATTGTTGAGCAGCTCGGTGTGGTGGTCCCAGCCGCCGAACTCGATGAAGATCGTCTGCCGCGCGAGCTTGAGCTGCTCGCGGATGGCGATGGTCTTCACCGCCGCTTTGAACTGGTCGGATAGCCAGTGGTTCGGAAAACCGGCGGCGGCCAGAACGGTATCGACATCCTGGTCATTGATGGAAACGGGAGTGTCGAAATGACTCTGAAACTCGATCCCCCGCTCGACGCTGTTCGACGTGATGCGGCCGTGGGTGCGATGGAAAAGATTCCTATAGTGTTCCTCCAGCGGGCTAGCCACCGTATCGCGCAGTGCCTGGTTCTTTGCCTGATGGACCGGGGAATTCGAGTTTGTCCCGGTGAAAGAAAGTGCGCCTCCGTTGGTGATGACGAACTGCCCCTCGCTCTGGCCGATCTGGAACGCGGAGTTTCCGGATAGAGAGAAATTCATCGGCATGTAGTAGCCGGCGGTTTGCTCCGTGTTGTAGGCGGAATGAATCACATCCGCCGCGCGTCCGCCCCAACCGGATAGAATCTGCATGCCCTGCGGCACCGAGGTCTGCCATTGCTCGATCTGATCGCGGTGGGAAAACAATGCCTTGGGCACGGCGATCGTACCGTTCCCGTATGCCTGCTTGTTGGGGATAGGCTCGATGAGCGTGCCGATGTTCGCCATCATCGCGACTCGCTTTTTGGAGGTATCGCCACCCATGCCATTGAACATTTCCGCGAGGCGTTCGCACGACGGATGCAGGCCGTAGCTGCGGCCGAGATTGTCGGTGAAATTCAGCGGAATGAGCTTGTTCCGCGCGATGGCCAGGCCCGAACGGGACGCCGCATATTCGTCATAGCCGCCGGGTGAGTCGCGTGGGATGAGCAGGTTGAAGGTATCACAACCGCCGGATAGAAAAAGACAGACGAGCGCCTTTCGCTGCCCGTCGAAGCCGGCCTGCGCTGCGGCGTGATTCGCCATCGTCAGGTTGAGCAGGGTGGAGAGCACCGGTGTCGAGCCGATCGCAGCGCAACTGGTTTCTCCTAAAAATTGACGGCGTGAGCGCATGTTCGTGGGATTCTGTTATTTCTGCACGACGCCTTCCGGGCTGGTCATCGCGGTCCAGAGGGCGAGGGCGACGCGGTCTTTCTGGCTGAGGGCAGTATTTGATAGAGCACCGAGCATGATGCCGCGGGTGCGCGCCGTCATCGATCCGGCGCAGACCAGCAGGTTCATCTGATCGACGAGCGCATCAGGGTTTTCCGCGAGGTCGAGCGTATCGCGGTAATCGAAAGGAAAGCTCCAGGTCCAGCCGGATTTCATCCCGTCGTG
>JBBRCO010000096.1:0-15438 GCA_038204755.1 Verrucomicrobiales bacterium | reverse complement strand
CTCCATTCCCGACGCAGTAGCAGATCTGGGAGAGCCGGAAACCATTTCCGAGGCATTCAGCGGCTTTCAGAAATTCCTCTACGTGCCTGCGGCGTGAGGGTTAGGGAGTAGGGACCTTATTGCCCCTTCTTGAAGACCGGGCTATGGACTGGACGAAAGCCAGGCAGGCACTCTGCGGCGAGGCACCACAGCCACTTTTAAGAGGAGGCGGTGGCGCAATTCAATCTCGAAATGGTACCAGTCCCGACTAACAAGAATTGTGCAAAAGTGCGTGGATTCTTCATCGGCAAGGAAGATGGGACCGATTGTTCCTTCTCGAAGACCGGGGCATTGAGGAAGAAACGACAGGAGTGTCGATGCTCCTTATCAGAAGGGAAGCGCGGGGGAACGCAGCGGCGTGTGTATGACCGCCGCTGGTTTGGAGAGAAAGAGGAGCCTCTGGCGGCAGAAGGTGAAGTGCGACGGTCGCAGACGCGCCGCTACAGGTGCTCTGCGGCGGGACGCCACAGCCACGGTTGTCGGATTCCATCAGCTAGCGGGAAGATTTTGAACAGGAGGACACGGAGGGAGAGGAGTGTTTGAAGAAGAAAGGGACCTTGGCCGCGCTGCATTGGTCTTGGATGGAAATGGCCCAATCCTCTTCCAGTGGTCGGGCACCCGGGCCGCTTTCGCCGCCGACGATGACCCAGTCGATGCCGTTAAGATCGAAGGTGCCGAGGTCTTCCATGCGCTTCGGGCGCTTGGTGAGAATCTGATAGGTGTGGCAGTCCGCCAGGCGGAGGTCGAAGCCGAATTCAAAGGGGTGGCCTTTCACACCGCGCCAGCGTTCGGCAAAGGTTTCCGCGTAGCAGTGTTTACAGCCAGCGCTGACCTTGGTGCAGCTCCGGACGGGATTCCAGGTCGCATCGGTCCACTTGATTTTCGAACTGTCCGCCAAGAGAAGACAAGAAGACACTAACGCTAAAATTTACTCTGGAAATCCTTATCTTTTAAGCCGCTGGGGTTCTAAAAATGACACTCGATTTCATGGCAATCTACGGATTGACGGCATGTCCTAGGTGGCAGTTTTTGGGAAACTGATCGATCATCGGGACCGCCCGTCGTCGATAAACGGCTTCGCGTAGAACGGTGCGAAGCAGAGGATGCAGCCAATGGAGGTGGCGAAGAGGAGGAGCCGGGTTGCGGGGAATTCTTGGCCCAGAGCAAACACTCCCAGAAACCCGATGGCTTCCGAGAGGGCGAGGCCGATGATCATGGCGGGTAGCTTCTTAGGGACTTCCTTGATTTGAGGAATCAGCACAAACCGGATGCTAAAAGCGGCGATTGCCAGGCCCGCCGCGATTGCAAGAAAAAGGCCGGGTGGTTTGCTATGATCCGCGCCCTTCGGGATCCCTCCTCCTATAAAAAACTGGATCATCACCAGTCCGTTAAGAATGGCAAACCAAAGAATCCAGAACACGAAAGCCTGCGGCGGCTTGGGATCATTTTGGTGGGGAATCATCCTTGAAAGCTGACCGATTTGCATTCCGACGGCAAGGCTCAAGATCACTCCAGCAGCGCCCACCGGTCCATTTGCCCTAGCCGGCGGAATCCGCCTGATAGGTCGTGCGGTCGAGGAAACGCGCCCAGCCTTTTTCTGGAAAGGGGCTTTGACGCGGCGGGTTTCCATGGGCAGACTCTAACCATCCTCATGACCCCGCAAGAAGCCCTCGTCGCCCTGAACCTGCTGCCGAAAATCGGACCGATCCGCGTACGGCGGCTGTTGGAAGCATTCGGCGAACCGGCGGCCATCCTCGGCGCGGCGAAGGACCGGCTGATGCGGGTGGACGGCATCGGCGAGGAAACGGCGAAAATCCTGCACTCGTGGCAGGACCACGCGGATCCTCTCACAGAAATCCGCGAGGCCGCCGGGCGCGGGATTTCCATCGTGACGCAGGACGACGAGGACTACCCTGCGCCGCTGCGCGAGGCCTACGATCCGCCGCTGCTATTGTATGTCTGGGGAAAACTGGAGGCGCGGGACAAGCATGCTATCAGCATCGTCGGCTCGCGGCGGGCGACGATTTATGGCAAGCAGGCGACGAAGAAGTTTTCCTATCAGCTAGCGCAGGCCGGTTTCACGATCATCTCCGGCCTTGCCCGGGGGATCGACACCGCCGCCCACGAGGCCGCCGTGGCGGCGAACGGTCGGACGATCGCAGTGATCGGCTCGGGTCTGGCAAAACTCTATCCGCCGGAAAATCTCGCACTTGCGGAAAAAATCGCCTCGGGACATGGCGCAGTGGTTTCGGAATTTTCCCTGCACACCGCACCGGACAAGCAGACGTTTCCGATGCGCAACCGCATCGTCGCCGCTTGGGCGCGGGCGGTGTTGGTGGTGGAATGTCCGGCGTGGTCGGGCTCGTTGATCACGGCGAATCTCGCGTCGGAATATGGTAAAACGATCTTCGCGGTGCCCGGGCCAATCGACAAGCCGACCTCCGCCGGTTGTAACCAGCTCATCCGCGACGGTGCCACGCTCGTCGCCGATCCCAGCCAACTCCTCGACGATCTGGGAGAACTCCCCTTCGCCCGCACCGCCAGCGTGGCGGAACCTGCGGCGGAGATTCCCGAGCTGCCGGAAGAGGAAGCCGCGGTTTTCGCCGTCGTTACGAGCGATGAATCACCGGTGGACCGCATCATCGAGCGCAGCGGCCTGCCCGCGCACGTCGTGACCGCGACGTTGATGAAGCTGGAAATGCGGCGGTTGGTTAGAGCGTTTCCGGGGTTCCGGTATGCGAGAAGATGAAAGGGGATGCTGGGACAGTCGGAACACATTTTGCACGGATGCACTGCGAAATGCGACGCGTCTTGCTCCCGGCAGAGGTGACGCCGGATGCCTTAAACCGCTGGTTTCCAGCGATCCAGGGTTGGTTCCTTCGTCGAAATGCAGTTGGCAAACGTTCTGCAATGAAAAACGCGTCTCCCCGAAATCCTTCGTGGAAACAACCCACCTACAAACAATCACGATCATGACCAAACTCGAAATGAAAGGCTCTTGGAACGAAACCAAAGGCAAGCTGAAGCAGAAATATGCCGACCTCACCGATGACGATCTTCTATTCGAAGAAGGCAAGGAGGACGAACTGCTAGGCCGTCTTCAGAAAAAAGTCGGACAGACGAAAGATGACCTGCGCAAGGCCATTGCCGAGCTTTGAGAGCGAATAAAAAACAATCAACCGAAACCTATGAAAACCAAATCAAACGACGGCGATCCACACGTGGAACTCCAACATCTCTTCGTGGATCAGCTCCGCGACATCCTCTGGGCCGAAAAACAACTCGTCAAAGCCCTGCCGAAAATGGCGAAGTCCGCCCGCGACGCAAAACTGAAAGCCGCTTTCACCAAGCATCTCGGCGAAACAGAAAACCAGGTCGCCCGGCTCGGTAAAATTTTCGCCAGCCTCGGTCTAGCGGTGCGCGCCAAAAAATGCCCTGCGATGGAAGGCCTGCTCAAGGAGGCCGACGAACTCGCCGAGGACTATCAGGACTCCAGCGCGCTCGATGCGGCGCTCATCGCCGCCGCACAAAAGGTCGAGCATTATGAAATCGCGACCTATGGCACGCTCCGCGCCTTCGCCGAATGCCTCGGCCACACCGAAGCTGTGAAGCTCCTATCCGCCACGCTGCTCGAAGAATCCAAGGCGGACGAAGCGCTAACCGGCATCGCACTGGCGCAGGTGAACGAAGAAGCGACGGTCTGAAAAAGTCCTGTGGAAAAGAGTGTTGCAACACTCATGCACAAGCACCTGCCGGGGCAACCCGGCAGGTGCTTTCCTATTAGATACGAGGCCGGCTGCGCTTCGGGCGGTTATTTCAAGATGCTTTCCGCTTCCTTGATCCAGGTGTTATCCCGATAGATTCCGGTTTCGATGACGAGGGCGGGGGTGATGGCCAAGGCGTCGCCTGATGGGGCGAAGATGCGGATTTCCACGGTGACGGTGGCGGCGGTGCTTTTGACCGGAGCAATGGCGCAGGCGACGCCGGAAGGGCTGCGGGTGTGAAAATCGCCGGTTTCCGTGAAGTCGCCGTTGCCGTTCGCGTCGATTGCCAGCAGTTCCTGAGTCGCAGGATCGTAATATTCGAAGCGGAGGGGCACTGGCGATTTCAGGCGGAAGGGAATGCCAGTGATTTCTCCGAGTGGGACCGCGAATTCGTGAAACAGGGAGATGGAGCGGAAGGGATTTGTTTCGATGTGGCTGGCATCAAGGACGACCCGGCCCGCGCTTTCGGCCGACCATTGCACGCCCCAAGTGGAGGCATCGGAATCGACGGCTCCGGTTTGACGCCAGACGACGCTGGCTTTCGCAGAGTCGAATCCTTCGGCGGCGGTTAGGGTGGCGATGAGCGTGGATTCGCCGCCGCTGGGGACGGTTTGCGCAATCAGCAAGGTGGCATCTGGATTTCCTGCGGTGAAACTAACCGTGCCTGCTGTGGTGGCGACCGCGCCGGGACCGGCGATCATCCATTGGCCGCGAACACCGGCGGGATTCGGATTGGCGACGACGAAGCGCGTGTGTGCATCCATTTTCGGCGCGGCGACGGTGACGATTTCCAACGGCTGGATCCGCAGACGGGCGGCGACGGTGGTGGCAGGCGCGGCGGTTTTGTCGGGATTGATGATCGCCTCTTCCTGGTCCGGCTGGAGCAGGCGGCGGCGGTATTCCGGGAGATCGGCGGCGAGGCGGCGGGCGAGTGCGAGAGAGGCCTTGGCGGCGTCTTTTTCACCGAGCTTGCCGAGGGCGGAGGCTCGGAAAATTTCCGCGAGCACGCGGCGGGCGGCGGGTAGTTCCTTTTCGTGCCGGGTGATGAACGTGCTGAGTTCCGCGAGCGCGGCCTTTGCTCCTTCGGTATCGCCGGATGCGATGCGGGCGTTGAAAATAGAGGAAAGCAGGGCGGGCTCGTGGAGGATCAGGCCGAAGGAGCGTTTGAGACGGAGTGCTTCCTGAAATAGCGGGATGGCTTCGCCAGGGCGGCTGCGTTCCATCAGATAGCTGCCATATTCCTTGTAGAGGTTAGGTTCGCCGCGCTTGTTGCCTTGGGCGCGCATCTTGGCGAGAAGGGCGATGAATTCGGGATCAAGGTTTGCTTCGCCGGATTCCGCGCGGCTCACGAGGCTGTCGCGGTCGGCGTAGGCGCTTTCGAGAAACTGGCCGAGGGCGTTTTGTTTTTTCGCATCGGCTTTGAGGGCATCGAGCGCTTCCTGCGAATGGCGGAGGTCGAGCTCCATTTTTGCTAGCAGGCGGGTGGTGCTGTTGACCGAGTTGCTGGCATTGATGCGCGCCCCGATTTCGCGGGCTTGTTCCAGCAGTTTTTCCGACGGGCCGTCCCACTGGGAAAGATTGCGCAAGAGGTTGATCTGGAGCGTGAGGTGGCCGGTGCGGATTTCGGTAAGGTCCGCGCCTGATGTGAGGAGCGTTTGTTGGGCATCGATGGCTTGTTTTTCGTAGCCGAGGTAGTCGAGGAGTTCACAGAGGCGGGCGCGGAGTTTGAAGGCGTAGAATTGTTCGAGCTTGGGGATGCGCTGCCAGTCGTCGCCCAGCGCGGCCACCGCCTGCTCCAGCAGGGCGCGGGCTTCGAGGCTGCGTCCGACGAAATCCAGCATGTCCGCCTCGCGCTCGACGAGCCGCCAACCGAACGACCGCAGCGCGGGCGGGAGGTTTTTGATTTCCTCCACGGTGATCGACCGGCCGTCGCCTTCTGCGGTGAGTTTTTTGCCGCGAAGGGTTTCTGCAGCGGCGCGATTGGCCTGCCAGGCGGCACCGATTTTTCCTTCCGTATGAAGCCCACGCTCCATCAGGCCGAACAACTGCACCCGCCGCAGAGCGTCGCCATCGGCAGTTTGATAATCGATGCCATCAAGTGCCGTGATGACTTCACGTGAGAATCGCCCGGCTTCGACGCGGTTGTCGTTTTCATACATCAGGTAAGCGCCGCTCAGGCCGGCGGCGGTGGCGTAGTCGGCGTTTCCGGCCTCCACGGCGAGATGGAATCCGCGCTTCATGCCCTTGATCGCCGCTTGGGGGTCGGTTTTCTGGAGATTCTTCGCGGCGTAGAACTCGGCTTGGTAGGAACCCTGCCCGGTCGCAGCGGAGATGGTGAGAAGAGAAACAAAAACCAGTGGAAAAAGTCTCATAAGCGAGAATGCGCAGGCTTTATCCGGAACCGCAATACTTCCGATAGTCTGTGACAGAAAATTTACAGAACGGAGGAACTCACTTGGCGGTCTGAAAAAAAGGCCGCTGCCGCCAAGGATCGCGACGCGTGGCAGGGCGAAAAGGCTGGCGATGAGAACGAGGGCGAGCGGGATTTCTGAAAATTCCCAACCTCCGACACACCGGCTAAATCGACAAATTTTCCCCTCCCCACTACCATTTTTCAGCAATCCGCTTGCAAATCCCGCCCTCATGAGCCTAGTCCCTGAACTCACAGCCACTTAACGGCTCGCTTTTACCATGGGAAAAACACTCATCATCGCCGAGAAGCCCAGCGTCATGACCGACCTGGGCAAGGTCCTCACCAAGGTTCTCGGCAAGTTTGAAAAAAACGGTTCGGGCCGCGATGTTTTCTTTGAAAACGACAGCGCCATCATCACTTCCGCCGTCGGCCACCTGGTCGAGCTGCGGATGCCGATGGGGCCGAACGGCAAGAAGCTCGCGTGGAACTTCAACGTCCTCCCTGCCATCCCGGATAAGTTCACTCTCGATCCCATCCCGGACTCCGAGGCACGCCTGAAGCAGGTGCTCAAGCTCGCCAAACGCAAGGACGTCGATCTCATTATCAATGCTTGCGACGCCGGCCGCGAAGGTGAGCTGATTTTCCGCTACATCATGGAAATCGGCGACCTCGACAAGCCGGTGAAGCGGCTCTGGATGCAATCGATGACCAATGATTCCATTCTCGAAGCTTGGAAAAATCTCCGTTCCGGTGAGTCGATGAAGCCCTTGGCCGATGCCGCGAAATGCCGATCTGAGTCGGATTGGCTCGTCGGCCTCAACGCCACCCGCGCCCTCACCTGCTTCAATTCCCGCCACGGCGGATTCAACATCACCGCCGCTGGCCGCGTCCAAACGCCGACGCTCGCCATCCTCGCCCAGCGCGAAGCCGAGATCCGCGCCTTCAGGCCGACCCCGTATTTCGAAGTCCACGCAAATTTCGGCGTCCAAGCCGGCGAATACCTCGGCAAGTGGATCGACGAATCCTGGAAAAAGGACGATAACGCCCCGCTTTCGAAACCCGAGCGCATCTGGGACCAGCAAACTGCCGAGGCCATCGTCGCCCGCTGCACCGGCAAAACCGGCAAGGTCACCGAGGAAAAGAAGGCGAACACGCAGATTTCCCCACAACTTTACGACCTCACCACCCTCCAGCGCGAAGCTCCGTTCTCCGCGAAAGGCACGCTTCAGATCGCCCAGGCGCTCTATGAGAAGCACAAAATGATCACCTACCCGCGGACCGATTCCCGCTATCTGCCCGAGGACTACACGACCAACGTCCGCGAAACGATGGCGGACATCGGTAACAGCGAGCTCGACGTTTCAAAATACGCCAAAGCCGTGCTTTCCGGCAGCGCCGAAAACGGCCCGCGCCTCCACAAATCCCGCCGCGTTTTCGATTCCAAAAAAGTCTCGGATCACTTTGCCATCATTCCGACCGGTAAATTTTCCAAACTCTCCGAAGCCGAGCAAAAGCTCTACGACATGATCGTCAAGCGCTTCATCGCCGTCTTCTATCCCTCCGCCGAGTTCGAGCAAACCACCCGCCTCACCCGCATCGAATCTAAAGAAGGCGGCACAGGCGTCCCGCCTGCATCTGACACTTTCAAAACCGAAGGCCGCATTTTGGTGAAACCCGGCTGGCTCGAAGTTTACGGCCGCCGCCCCGGTGTCGCTGCAGGAAAAGACGAACTCTGCCCCGTCACCGCCGGCGAGCCAGCGCCCGTCGAGACCATCGAACTCCTCGCAGAGGAAACCAAGCCACCCGCCCGGATGACCGAATCCACGCTCCTCTCCGCCATGGAAGGGGCCGGAAAACTCATCGACGACGAAGCGCTCCGCGAAGCCATGGCCGAGCGCGGCCTCGGCACTCCCGCCACCCGCGCGGCCACCATCGAGGGCCTCATCGCCCAGAAATACCTCGCCCGCGAGGGCCGTGATCTCCACGTCTCCGGTAGCGGCATGCGCCTCATCGACCTCGTCCGCGAGATGGAAATCGAAGGCCTTTACTCGCCGAAATTGACTGGCGATTGGGAATTCAAACTCCGCCAAATGGAGCAGGGAAATCTCAAGCGCAGCGATTTCATGAAGGAGATCATCTCCTACACCAACGAAATCTGCACCAAGGCCCGCCAAGCCGCCGATCTCGCAAAAAGCGAAGTTTTCTCCGACCTCAAGGTCACCTGCCCGATGTGCGGAGCCCAAGCCCTCAAGCAAACGGAGGCCACCTACGAGTGCCGCGAGCCCGAGTGCAAATTCAAGGCCAAGAAACACATCGCCGGCCGCCTGCTCACCGAGGAGGAAGCCATCCAGCTTTTCACCACGAAACACGTCGGCCCGCTCACCGGCTTTAAATCGAAGTTCAACAAACCCTTCGACGCCGCGCTCGAAATGGACGCGAAATTCAAAATCAACTTCGTCTTCGAAGGCGACGACCGCGACGGCCCGCCCGAGCTCACCGAAGAGCAACTCATCGGCGAGGCCAAAACCGAGGAAGGCAAAACCTACAAAGTTTACGCCACGGAAAAAGCCTATCACGTCCCCGAGATCGTCACCAAAAAGGACCCGCATGGCATCCGCATCGGCAAGTCCATCCTCCAGTGCGAAATCCCGTCCGCGCAGTTGCTCAAGCTCATCAGCACCGGCAAAACCGACGTCCTCAAAGGCTTCGTCTCCAACCGCACCAAGCGCAAATTCGACGCCCACCTCACCTTCGACCTCAAGGACGGCAAAATCGGCTTCGACTTCCCACCCCGCCCGGTGAAAAAAGCCGCTGCGAAGAAGACGGCGAAGGTCGTGGAGGAGTGAGGGATTGACAACGATTCCGCCGCCCCTGCCGGGGCTTGATAGTCTTTTCCATCCGGGTCCGGTGGCTCACGCCACCGGCTAAATTCGGGCCGCCCCGCCGGGGCAAATTGCTTGGACATGCCACAATACGGCGGTTCAGCTCAATCAAATGCCTACGACGCCAATCAATGGGGTAATTCCCGGTCACGTTTCCTAAAGGTCCCGGTCACACGCTGTTCAGGTCCCGGCAGTTGTTCTTCAATCCCGGAGGGATGACAGAAATTAGCCGGTGGCGTGAGCCACCGGAAATGATTCCGAAGAATATTCAGCCCCGGCAGGGGCGGCGGAAACCGACGCACTTGCCCCAGCGGGGCAGCCAGAAATTAGCCGGTGGCGTGAGCCACCGGAAATGACCCCGAAGAATATTCAGCCCCGGCAGGGGCGGCGGAACGGTGGCATCACCACAAAAACCGATCATCATACTCCACTCCACTGCGTTTCAGAAGCTCCACATACTCTTTCTGAAATGTCCGCTTTTTATGATGCTCCTCTTGCCTCGCAATGTATTCCCGCACCACCTCCCGTTGCGAGGCGCTCACGGTGAACGCTCCATATCCTTCCTGCCACCCAAACCCTTGATTCCCGATTTCCTCATGCACCCAACGCGATGAAACCGCCTTCACATCCCGCACGACGTCGGCGAGACGCGCCGTCGCTCGCAGGCCGATGAGAAGATGCACATGGTCCGCCACCCCACCGATCGCCTCCGGCACTCCCTCCACATTCCTAACGACGCCACCGAGATATGCGTGCAACCTCCCGCGCCACGCCTCGGCGATGGTTGGCTCGCGGTTCTTTGTGCTGAAAACGAGGTGGAAGTGAAGCGATAGATGGGTCGAGGCCATGGTTGCAAAGGTTCCGACATGCCTGCCGCGGCGCACGATTCCTGGGTTCCGGTTCCGGTGGCTCACGCCATCGGCTAATTTCTCTCGTCCCGCCGGGACGGAGGACGGGGGAAATGAACATATTTCATAGCCCATCACAAGCCCGCCGCTCTCCACGACGCATATTCTCCAGTCTCGATAGGAGATCGGAAACCAACCAGAGGCGCATCCTGGTCCCGGAGGGACATCAGAAATTAGCCGGTGGCGTCAGCCACCGGACCAAGCGCATCGTGAATTTGAGCCCCGGCAGGGGCGACGGATCTTCGGCAGAAATGGGCCGTATTTTCCCCACATCGGTCCGCCCGTGCCATCGGTCCGCCCCTGCCGGGGCTCAATCAGCATCGTCATACCATCCGGTGGCTCACGCCACCGGCTAATTTCGGGCAGCCCCGCTGGGGCAAATCGGGCAGCCCCGCCGGGGCAAATCGGGCAGCCCCGCCGGGGCAAATCGGGCAGCCCCGCCGGGGCAACTCGGGCAGCCCCGCTGGGACAACTCGACCAGCCGCTGGAGCAAATCGGGCAGCCCCGCTGGGGCAAATCGGGCAGCCGCACTTACCCAACCAAAAACCCCGCTGCGGAGATCCGCAGCGGGGCTTGGTTTGATTGGATTCGCGGAAGCGGATTACGCTTCTTCGGTCTTCGCCTTCGGCTGTTCAAAGCCGTATTTCGCTTCGAGATCGGTGGCGGCGACGGGTGCTTCTTCGGCAACGGTTTCTTCGGCAACGGCTTCTGGGGCGACGGTTTCCACGATGGTCTGGATCACCGGCTCGGTTTCGCTCAGCGCGGCCACCGGATTCGGATTCGCGGAGGCGACGACGATCTTGCGGGGCTCGCGCTCCGGGCGGTCTTCGGCATCCTCACGCTCGTCGTTGCCCTTGGACTTGGCACCGGAAACGGTCAGCTTGCGGCCCATGAAATGTTGGTCGTGAAGGACTTCCACGGCGCGCATGGCATCGTCCATGTGGAGCATTTCCACAAAGCCGTAACCCTTGGAGCGATGGGTGCTGCGGTTATAAACGACCTCGACATTGCGGACGCCGCCGACGCCCTTGAAGAGCTCTTGGAGGTCTTGTTCGCTCACGTCGTAGGAAAGGTTTCCGACGTAAACGCGCGGGCTTTCCACGCTGCTGCGGTCACCACCACGCGGACGCTCTTTCGGCTGACGCTCGGGGCGCGGTTGGCGCTCCGGACGTGGTTCGCGTTCTTCCCGTTCTTCCCGTTCCCGAGGTACGCCGCCTTCGTTGGAACGGGCGTTGCGGGTGTTGGATTTCGGGGCGCGGGCTTCGGTCGTTGGATTCGCAGCCTGTTTGGCAGCTTCCTGTCCGCGTTCGATGCGGGACGGCGGCGCGGGCTCCTTGTAGAGACCGACGGCTTTCAGGATCTTCTGCCACAGAGTCAGCTTGGCAGGAGCGTATTTGCGCGGTGCCTGCGGGCGGAATTCCTCGGCGCGATTGCTGCCTTGGCTTCCCTCGCTGCGGTTCTGCGAATGGCCGCGATTATCGTGGCGGGAATCGCCGGAGCGGCGTTCTCCACCACCGCGGTTGTCGCGGTTTTCACGGTTGTCGCGACCATCGCGGTTGTTACTGTTACGGTTTGAGCCTCCGCGTGTGCGGCGGCGACGGCTGTCTCCCGAATTGCGGGAATCTTGTGTTGCGTTTGACATTTTGTCAGTGGGGTCATGGTTTTACAGGCGGCCCGGCGCGGCGGACCCAAGGCTGGGTCCGGCAATGCTGGAAGGACCTCGTGCTGACCGGCATGGCTCCGACGGTCCGGCTTTTTGGTGCCGGGGTGAAGCTCCGCAGCAGTTGCGGAAGGGGCCTTCACCCGTGTCAGAGTCAGCCAGCTTGCGCCGCCGCCCGTGAGGCAGGAATTCCGGATTTCCTGCCTGCGGGCCGATCTCACCGCTCTCAGAATAGGGGTGAATCAGTCTGCAATCGGCCAAATGCGGGCATGGAGGTAGGAAATACCTGCTCGACGGGAAACTACGGGATTTCAAAGTTTTGGCAAGGCCGGAACTGGGACGGGGAAATTTAGCGGTAAGCGGTTGCTCCACTGACCGGATCCATGGTGCATCTGGGCGCTTGCCAATAACAGTTGGAAAACCCCCTCTCCGGCACCCGAAGGATTTTCCTTTTCTGTATAAAAAACCGATTGCCATCTTGAGTGCGGCTGCCCTCGGCATCATGGCAGGCGGATGGATCGCCGGAAGCACTCTGGACTCTCTCGCGACCACCGACGGCGACACCGCGACTGCCGAAAGCGTGACCGCAACGGGCCATCCCGCCGGTCTCTCCCGGAAACAGGCATTCAACTCGCCTGTCCTGCTCGAACTCCCGACGGAATACGTCCGGCGCCTCTGGACAAAAGTGTGATGCGCCTCTGCTGACGAGAAGACCTCGTTCAAAGCGTGTTTATTTTTGGCTGGGTCCCCTATTCTATTCAAACACATCCTTCCACTTCGCGATCTCTGCTTTCACGTTGATGATGGAGGGCGAGCCCGGATTCGTCCGGGCGGCGAGGGCGGTTTCGAGGGAGAAAACATCCTTCGCATCCGGACCGTAAGCGGGATCGATGGCGGTCAAATCGAGCTGATCGAGCGGAGTTTTCGTGGCGATGGCTTGGGCGACGGCCTTACCGACGAGTTCGTGGGCGTGGCGGAACGGGACGCCTTTTTTCACCAGATAGTCGGCGAGATCGGTGGCGAGGAGCAGCGGATCGGAGGCGGCGGCCTTGCAGTTTTCCTCGCGGAGTTCCATGGCGGAAATCATTTCGGTGTTCACGCCGAGGATGAGATTCAGCGTATCCACGGAGTCGAAAAGCGGCGGCTTGTCTTCCTGGAGGTCGCGGTTGTAGGTGAGCGGCAGGCCTTTGATGGCGACGAGCAGGTTCATCAGATTGCCGACCAGGCGGCCGGTCTTGCCGCGGGTGAGTTCGCAGACATCCGGGTTTTTCTTCTGCGGCATGAGCGAAGAGCCTGTGGTGTGCGCGTCTGATAGAGAGGCGAAGGCGAACTCGGCGGTACACCAGAGGATGAGGTCCTCGCTGAGGCGCGAGAGGTGGACGCCGCAGAGCGAAATGACGAATAACAGCTCGGCGATGTAGTCGCGGTCGGCGATGGCATCCATCGAGTTTTGCGTGACGCCGTCGAAGCCGAGCTCTGCGGCGATGGCGTGGCGGTCGAGATTGATGGTGGAGCCGGCGAGCGCGCCGGAGCCAAGCGGGGAAATGTTCAGGCGTTTGCGGGCATCGGCGAGGCGGGATTTATCGCGTTCCAGCATTTCGACATAAGCGAGGAAATGGTGGCCGGCGGTGACGGGTTGGCCGCGCTGGAGGTGGGTGTAGCCGGGGATGACGGTGGCGGCGTATTTTTCCGCGCGGTCGAGCAAGGCCTTTTGCAGGCCGGTGATGGCGGCGAGCAGACCGTCGATCTCGGTGCGGGAATACAGGCGGGTGTCGGTGGCGACCTGATCGTTGCGCGAACGGGCGGTGTGGAGTTTCGCGCCCGCCGCACCGATGCGGCGGGTGAGCTCTGACTCGATGTTCATGTGGATGTCCTCGAGCGAGGTTTTGAACTCGAATTTCCCGGCCTCGATGTCCGTAAGGATTTCCTTCAGGCTATTTTCGATCTGGGAAAACTCCTCGGCGGTCAGCAGCCCGGCCATCAACTGCGCGCGGGCATGGGCGATCGATCCGGCGATGTCGTGCGGAAACAAGCGCCAGTCATACGAAATGGATTCGCCGAACTGCTGGACGAGCGACGAAGTATCTTTTGAGAAGCGGCCTTTCCACATACGCGAGGATTGAAACCCGCAGCCACGCGCAAGGAAACGAGAAAAGTCCGGAGCGAGGATTTCGAAAAATTTCCCCGCCCGATCCCCTCTTTTCCCTTTGCGCCGCACGCGTGGACTCCTAACTTGCAGTCATGTCCAACATTATCCCCTTGATCAGCTCCGGCACCGCCGGTCCGCTCGGCGTGCTCCACCTGCCACGTCTTTGGCAAAAAGCCTCCCTCGGCGCGGCCGGCAATCTCCACTCCGACTATCCGTCCTGCGGCCAAGGCTACGACCAGATGGTCCTCAGCGGCCTCGGTCTGGACAAAGCGGCGTTTGAAAGCTTCATCGCCACCAAGCCAACCTACCCCGCATTGGAAGCTTGGGTGCTCGAACAATCCAGCGGCGCACTCGATGCTGATGCCGTGGCAAAACTCAATGCCGCCATCACCGGCTACCACCATAGCGACGATGTCCGCACCACCATCCTCGCCGCTTGCGGCATCCCGGACGAAGGAAAAATCCTCGACGCCATCAATCTCAACAACCTCGACGACTGGAACACTTTCCACAAGGAAGTCATCGCCTGACCATCACCCGCTCCGTCCTGTCACCGCAGGACGGAGCCGCATTTTGACAAGCGGCCTTGAATTGCTCCCAACTGACCCCGCATTGCGGGAATGTTCGGAAATTCGGAAAACAGGCCGAAAAACAATTCTTGCCAAGCTTGATTTCGAGGGATACAGACACGGCGTTCATTTTGTAATTTCACATATGAACGCACTTCGTCTGGTCTCTCACGCCATGGTCTCGGGAAGTGTTGAATGTGATGGCGTATCAAGAATAGACAAAAATGGACATCTACGTGGGCAACCTGCCCTACACCGCTACTGAAGAAGACGTTACTGGCCTCTTCGCCGCTTATGGATCTGTTGAACGGGTCAAAATCATCACCGACCGCGAAACAGGCCGATCCAAGGGATTCGCTTTCGTGACGCTCGGCGACCAGAGCCAACTGAATGCCTCGATTGAGGCGCTCAACGGTTTCGACTATCAGGGCCGTGCGCTTCGCGTGAACGCTTCTGAGCCAAAAGAATTTAAACCCGGCGGTGGCGGCGGTGGCGGCGGCGGCTACGGCGGCGGCGGCGAACGCCGTGGCGGTGGTGGTGGCGGCTACGGTGGCGGTGGCGGCGGCGGTTACGGTGGTGACCGACGTGGCGGCGGCGGCGGAGATCGTCGCGGCGGCGGTGGTGGCTACAAAGGCGGCGGTGGCGGCGGTGGCTACAAAGGTGGCGGCGGCGGCGGCGGCGACAGTTGGTAATTTCCGGCTACGTCTCGTCCCACACCACGAGTCTCTATGAAAACGCCCGGTTCTCTTCAGTGAGAGCCGGGCGTCTTCTTTTTAATGTCTCAGTCTTTGTAGTGCCGGAGCTCCCGTGAGGTGATGCCAGTTAAAATTTCCCAGACGATGGTATCTGCCTTTTCGGCGATTTCGGTAACCGGGATGGTCGGCCCGAACAATTCCACTTCGTCGCCTTCTTCGACCCCTTCGGCTGCGGTGACATCGACCATCATTTGATCCATGGTGATCCGCCCTAAAATCGGCCAGCGTTTGCCGCGGATCGAAACTTCGGCACCTTTTCCCGACACCTGCCGTGGGTAGCCGTCGCCATAACCGATTCC
>JBBRCO010000095.1:0-15489 GCA_038204755.1 Verrucomicrobiales bacterium | reverse complement strand
ACCGGCACCGCCAGTCACACCGGCGGCACCACGCTCGCCGGATACAGCCTGCAAATCGGCGACGGCGGCACAGCGGGCTCGGTCAGCGGGGCGATCAGTATCGGCGGGGAAACCTTGAGCTATAACCACAGCAATGCCGTGACGGTCATTGATAATATCACGGGTTCTGGAGATCTGAGACAGGTTGGTGCGGGCACCCTGACGCTCAGCAACACGACCAGCGTCGGACAGGTCTTCGTCACTGACAGCAGAATCCTAACCATCGCCGGAAGCACGACGGCGACTAACGGCTACATTGGATTTTCCTCCAACGGCACTCTCACGGCCAGCAGCGGTAGCGCACTACTCACCTTCACCAAGCTTTACCTCGGCCCCTTGGGAAATGGCACCGCCACCCTCAGCGACGGCGCGGATTTGGTTGTTGGCGATATCGAGTTCGGCCTCGCAGGCAATGGCATGGGTTCACTCAGCCTCAGCCGCATAGGAACCACCCTGACCAGCACCGGCACGATCACCGGCACGGCGACTAGCTCGATCACCCTCTCCGGCGCATCCGCCACGGTCGCCGCGCTGAACACAGTGTCCGTCACGCTGAACGTCGGCACCCTGATTTTCAGTGGCGCGACCACCTGTAATTCACCGCTCAACACTTCTTCCAGCCACGGCACCATCCAAAATAACAGTGCCGTTACCCTCAGCGGGACCATCTCGGGGAGTGGGGAATTGATCAAAGCTGGCACCGGCACCCTCACCCTCAGCGGCCTGCAAACCCGCACCGGCGGCACGAATATCGAGGCTGGTAACCTCAGCATCAGCAGTGCCTCCCTCGCCGATGCGGCAGACGTTCTAATCTACATCGGTGCCACACTGGACCTCAACTTCAGCGGCATCGACACCATCCACCAACTCTCCCTCGATAATCACCAACAACCCGCCGGCACTTGGGGCAGCCTCGCCAGCAGCGCCACCCACAAAACCGCCCTAATCACTGGCAGCGGACTTCTGCTAGTCACCACCGGCCCGACGAACTTCGCAGACTGGATCGCGCAATACGGACTTACCGACACCAGCGCCACCGAAACCGCCGATAAAGATCACGACGGCATTGCCAACGTCCTCGAGTTCGCCCTCGGCGGCAATCCCACCAGCAGCGACGCTGCCGCCCTGCAACCCACCGCCAACGTTAGCGGCGGCAATCTCGTCATCACCTTCAAGCGCAAGGATGATAGTGAGAGAGACCTCAATATAAATCTGCAACTCAGTTCCGATCTGAAAACGTGGACCACGATATTCATCCCCACCGTATCCAGCACGGTGAACGGAGTGATCTTCACCATTCAGGAAAACGACACGGCGGATGACACCATTTCAGCGCGGATTTCCGCTGGTCCAGATCCACAACTCTTCAGCCGCATCACTGCTGCGGTTGATTGATTCGCTCTCTAAGAATCATGAATGGCGATTCATGACGCCCGGAACATTGGTAGTGTGTCTTCTTGGGCTCTATCACAAGTAAGACAGGAGCCACTCCTCCCGTAAACTTTTCCGTTGTTGCCACCGCCTCCATACTGACTGCTAGGAATTTGCTTTTGGCGGGAGGCTCCTGAAACAGCCGTTGAGCTAGACCGGAGGGCGGGGAAAAGGGGGTTGTTTCCTTTCTCAATCGAGCTTCCGAACTCGGAAGAAGCCCTGCGGCAGCGGCGAACCGCCTTCGGCGATCCGTGCTTGGTAACGTCCAGACGACGCCTCCACCACGACCACTGGGACCCCCGAAATTTTGTCCTGCACCCCATCATCCCCATTGCCTACCAGAGCTGAGAGCACTACTCATGGCTAAGTCGTATTACTGCTAGGAATTTGCTTTTTGCGGGAGGCTCCTGAAAAAGCCGTTGGGCTAGACCGGAGGGCGGTATCAGGGGGTTGCGGGGGAAAAGGGGAGTTTCGGTAAAGCTGAAACGCTGAAAACTGAAATTCTGAAAGGAACGAGACCCCGCAAAACGCCGATGATCGGCGGAATCGAGAGAATTCGTAGAGATTTTCATTTGCGGCGAGGGTTGCTTTCCGGGCCGCTTTGTCAAAAATCATCTTGGCCGTGGTTGGTCTTGGCGTTCACCGGGCGGCGTTAGGTGTATTTTAGAACCAGGGTGGACGGGAGACACAAGACTTGAAGCCGCTAGACTCAAGAGGAAGAAGAGCGCTTCGCGCGAATCATTGACATCAGCGCTCATGGAACGCCGCAACAAACGATCCATTCAAAGTGGCGGCCTTTGCAGGTGAAAGCGAGCAGGCGTTCGTGACCGCAATCCGGGCACTGGAGGCGGGAGAAGCCGGATGCGGGTGCACTCCCCCGGATGAACAGGCAGGAATGCCTGTGTCACGCCAGAAACTGTAAGTGTGGGCGCGTGCGCTCCCCGTAATCCCTTCACCGGCAACCCAAATTCCTCAGCCACCTGCCCGCCACTTTCAGTTATACCCAAATCCGCCTTGGCAATCGGGCGAATGGCGTGGAAGTTGGGCGTGGGATGGGACTTAGTCTTTCTGAATTGCGCGATGGCTTGCCGGAGGGCGGCCTGTTTGGTGGCGGAGCGTGGCGTTGGTCGCCAGAACCGTTCAAACTCACCCAGGCGGAGGCCCGCCAAATGATGTCGCTGGGGCATCCGCTCGCGAGATTCCAACAGGCGTGCGATGCTCTCTATCGGCGCAGTGCGGCGGGAAAACTACCCGAATGGCTGGCGGAACTGCTCGACGAGGGGAAACCCGAGTGGCTGGCGAACCTCCAGCGTGAGACCTCCACAGCGGAACAATTTCCCCGCGTGATCCGGCCGGATCTGATTCTGACGGAAACCGGGTTTGCCATGTCGGAGCTGGATAGCGTACCCGGCGGAATCGGCGTTGCGGCGTGGCTGGCGCGGGTTTATTCGAAAGCGGGTTTCGACGTTCTCGGCGGACCGGACGGGATGATCGAGGGTTTCCGCTCGCTGATGCCGGAGGGTGGGACGGTGCTGGTTTCCGAGGAATCCGGTGACTATCGGCCGGAGATGGAGTGGCTCACGGGCGAGCTCGGCGCGGAGTGGAATGTGGCGTCCGCCGAGGAATATGAGCCGGACGGGAAAGCGCTCTATCGGTTTTTCGAGCTGTTCGACTGGGAGTCGATTTCCTCATCCAGGAAACTGGCGGAAGGCGCGGCGGCTGGGACTATCAAGATCACGCCGCCATTCAAGCCGCACTTGGAGGACAAGCTTTGGTTGGCGCTGCTTTGGTCGCCTGCGTTGAAAAAAGTTTGGGAGCAGACATTGCGCGGCAGTCACTTGCAGCGGTTGCGCGAGTTGGTGCCGTTCGGTTGGGTGCTCGATCCCACGCCGCTGCCACCCCACGCCGCATTGCCGCGGATGAACGCACATTCCTGGGAGGAAGTCGCCCAATTCAGCCAGAAGGAGCGCAAGTTGGTGCTGAAAGTGAGCGGTTTCCACGAAACGGCCTGGGGTTCGCGCGGGGTGTTCATCGGCCACGACATGCCGGCGGCGGAGTGGAAGGAGCGGCTGGGCACGGCGCTGGAGCAATCGTCCGAGCAGCCGTGGATTTTACAGGAATTCCGCGAAGGGCGGCGGGTGGAGCATCCGGTTTTCCGCGAGGATGGAGCGGTGGAAATGATGCAGGGCCGGGTGCGGCTTTGTCCTTACTTTTTTACCAACGACGCCGGAGAAACGAAATTCGGCGGCTGCCTGGCGACCATCGTACCTGCGGACAAGAAGAAGATCCACGGCATGAGCGACGGGGTGCTGGTGCCATGCGTGGTGGAGTGATGCGATGGCCAAACCGGCGAAATGAATTTCGCGGTCCGTTCAAAATGAAAAAAACAGCCTGGTGTTTCCACCTGGCTGTTTTTAAAAATCGAAGTTCAGAAAGGGAATCAGATGATTCCAGCCTTCTTCAGAGTCACGAAGGCACCGTTCTTGTTGACGGTCTTCAGCGCGCGGCAGCTCAGCTTGAGCTTCACGAACTTGCTGAGTTCAGGAACCCAGATGCGCTTGGTTTGAAGATTGGGGGAAATGGTGCGCTTCACCACTTTCGTGACGTGACGACCGATACCACCCTTTTTCTTGGCCAAACCAGAACGGTGAATTTTTCCGCCAGAGCGGACGCGGGTTCCTCGGATGCTACAAATACGGGCCATAATAAAAAAGTGTTCGGGGTTGCGGGACGCGGAGGATGGCCGTGGAAACCAACCCGTCAAGACGAATCCTGACATTTACGGCCTAATTTTTCACAGCCGGTCCTACCGAAGCTTGTCCATCCAGCGCTCGACGTCCTTGAAAATGACCTCCTTTTTCGCGTCGTACATGAGCAGGTGGAAGGCTTCCGGGTAGTTGTGATAGGTTTTCGAAACTCCTGCCGGGATCCTCGCGATGAAGCCGCGGACGTCGGAATCGTTGTTGAAATAGTCCTTGCCGCCATGGAGGACGAGGACGGGCGTGCGGAAGGTGGCGGCGCAGTCGTTCATCGTCTCGATGTGGCGGCCCAGGGTGCCGAGGAGGCGGAGGGTGTGCTTGTCGATATTGTAGGAATTCGTTTTGATCTGATCGCTGTGGTGGGATTTCTGGGTCATCTGGACGTCCTGACCGCCGGCGAGAGTTTCGAGGGAAATGCGGGCGAGCGGCAGCGTGGTGGCGGCGATTTGCACCAGGCCGGGGGTCCAGGCGGGGATATCGTCGCGGAAACGGACGATCGGTGAGGATAGTACGAGGCCGTCGCAGGGCGGGTCGTTCGCAGGAGCCTCGCGCCAGGCGTGGGCGGCGATCAGCGCTCCCATGCTTTCGCCGAACCAGACGACTTTGGCATTCGGATGCTGCTCGCGGACGAGTTGGGTGAAGGCGAAAAGGTCGCGATACCAATCCTCGGGATTGCCAATATCGCCGCGGCGCTCGCGGATCGGGTCGCTGCCCTGGCCGCGGACTTCGTAGGCGTAAAGGCCGGTCTTCGGCTGGTATTGGAGGAGGTGATTGCCGAGGTTCGCGTAATCGATTGAGGCACCGCAGAAACCGTGGATGCCGATGATGACAACGTCCTGTTTCACGTCTTTTGAAATCCATTTCCGATAGCCGAAGGAGTCGCTCTTCGAGTCCGACTGCATCGGGTTGTTCACCACCGTGTATTGCGGCGCGCAGGCGGCCACGAGCACCGCCGCGATCATGGCGGCGATTCCGCGGAATCCGGATGCGATGGGGTGCGTCACGAGCGGATGTTCGCAGAAAACCCCGAAAGCGCAATGCCCGAACCGGACCGGCGGAGTCCATGGAATTTTCAGATAATTTGAATTCCTCTGAGGGGGATTTCGTATATGAAGACGATTGATTCTAACCACCGCGTTTATGAAAACATCTCCCGTCGCCGTCACGGCGCTCCTGGCCATGCACCTCGCCGCCTTCGCAGCCCCCCGGCTGGTCGTTTCCACCCCGTCGCTCGCGCCGGAATCCCAGATCGACCTCGTGCTCGATTCCCCGGCCACCGCCACCGCCGATCTAGGAAAAACCGTGGACAACACCTGGCTGGAGATCCAGCCGGCGCTTTCCGGAAAGCTGATCTGGAAGGCTCCGAACATTGCCCGCTTCACCCCGGATAAGCCGCCCGCCATCGGCACGAGCTACACGTTTTCCATTTCAAAAGGCCACAAGCACCTCGACCAATCCGCCGTTCCCGCCGGGAAAATCACCACGGTGGATTCCGAGCCGTTTCGCATCGTCGCGGCGAATGCGCCGAAGCGTTGGAGCTCGGACTATTCCCCGTCCACCGGTGCATGGCTGATCGTTTTCAACGACGAGGTGGACCCGGCCGGCGCGGCACCGTTTGTTTCGTTCGTTTCCAAAACCGGCCAGCGGGTTCCTGCCCGCCTCGAACGGGCCACCATCGCCAGCGCGGGATATTTCTCGAACAACTACCGGCCATGGAGCGCGCGTTTCCCCAATACGCCGGTCGCGGAAACCACGCCGGAGAGCCCCGTTTCCAACATCGTCATCGCCACTCCCGCCTCGCCCCTTCCCGTCGGGAAAAATTGGGTGATCTCGGCATCCAAGGGACTGCCGAATCTTCCGGCGAGCGCCCGGATCATCGGTGACAGTGTTTACGACGTCGGCGATGTGGAACCGTTTTCCAATACTGGCATCGAGTCCTACTCCGTCGCCGACGAGCCGATGCAAATCCTCCTGACGTTCAATCAGAACGTCGCCGAAAAACTCCCCGACGATTTCCTAACGTCCTGCCTCGATATCTCCCCGCGCCCGGAAAACCTCGCCGCCGAAATCGACGACCGCCGGATCAAACTCACCGGGACTTTCACCACCGAAGGGAAATACTCCGTCACCATCAAGCCGCCGCTCGTTTCAAAATCCGGCCTAACGATCGCCTCGGCGGCGCACAAAGACGTCGCATTCGAACACGTCGAACCCGGCCTCGCCCTGCCATCGGACAACCAGGCGCAGCTCGCCAACGGCAGCCGCAGCTATCGGATCCAGACGGTGAACCTCGCCAGCCTCCACATCCGCATCAAGAAACTCGCGGGGACCGATCTCATCCGCGCCTATCAGGGATACGGCCAATACACCGGCATCGGCCATGATGGAAAATCCGTCGTGCCCACCGCGCCGCTGCCCTATCCGCTGGTCGTCGGTGAGACGGTTTGTGAGAAGGACATCCCGCTCGGCAACCCGATCAACACCTCGAAGGAAATCACCCTTCTGTGGGACGAACTCCTGCCGAAAAACCTCCGCCACGCCGCGCTTTTCCTTGATGTCACCGGCATTCCGCAGCCCGGGGCAAAGGAAGGCCGCCGCAGCGCGCAGGCGGTGATCCAGCTCACCGACATCGGCCTCGCCTGGAAACTAACCGCCGCAGACGCTTTCGTTTACGTGTTCTCCTGCGACACCGGCGCACCGCTGCCCGGCGTGAAGGTCGAGCTCTTCGGCGGGGATGCGAACGTGCTCGGCGTTTCCACCACCGGCGTTTCCGGGCTTGTCACCGTCCCGCGCTCGGACGCCGTGCGCCACATCCAGGCGTCGCTCGGCCCCGACGGATACCTAACTGCTTTCGATTCCACACTCTCCACCGTCGGCCTCTGGCATTTCCCTATCCGCTACTCGTGGAACAAATCAACCGCACCCGTCCGCAAGGCGTTCTTGTTCACCGACCGCTCGCTCTATCGGCCCGGTGAAACCGTGCGACTGAAAGGCATCGTCCGCACGTTGGAAGGAAACACCGTCGCGCTCTCACAGAAAAGTCCCGCCCGCATTGTCATCGTCGATCCCACGGACAAGGAAATCCACAACGCGCCGGTCGAAATTTCCGCTAGCGGCTCGTTCGACCTCACCTACAAGCTCCCTCTCTCGACCACCGGCACCCATACCATCCGCCTCGAATACCTCGAGGAACTCGCAAAAATGGCCGCCGCCGAGGCGAAGGAGGATTGGGAACAGCAGGAATCGCTGAGCGAAAGCGCGCGCTTCCAGATGTCGCTCCGTGTCGAAGAGTTCCGCCGCAATGCGTTTGAGATTAAACAAACCATCGCCGCCCCCGCGCCCGGAGCCACCACCATTTCCGCCGATCTAGCAGCCACCTACTATCAGGGCCAGCCGGTCGCCGTAGGAAAAGTGACTCATTTCAGCCGGGTCAGCGCTGAAAATCCCTATCCGGAGCGTTTCCGCGATTTCCTCTTCGGCAACCACCGCACCGACGACTGGACATATTGGTATCATTACTTCGGCTACCGATCGGATGACGAAAACGAGAGCGGGCCGGCCTCGCAAGTCCAAGGCGAGGCCATCCTATCAGCCGATGGCAAGGCGGCGCTGTCCGTCGCCATCCCGCGGGCGGAATTCCCGACGACCCGCGAGGTGACCATTTCATCCGAAGTCACCGATGCAAACAACCAGACACTGACCTCCACCACCAGCGCCACCGTCCATCCATCGTCCGTTTACATCGGCGTCTCGCGGAACGACAGTCTGGTTAGAGCCGGTCAGGCGCTGCCGTTGAGACTGGTCGCCACCGACACCGAGGGCCAGCCGTTCAAAGGCGCGGTAAAGGTCACCGCCACCCTCACGCGTGAGGTCAATTCCACTGTGAAAACCACCACCGACACGGGTGCCACCACCACCCGCAACGACGTGACCGAGGAGACCGTGATGACTTCGGAAATCACCCTCGACCCCGCAGCCTCCGCGAAAGAGGGCACGCCCTTCACCGTCACGCCGAAATCCACTGGCAAACACTACCTCACCCTCCGCGGCACCGATCCCGATGGCCGCCCATTCGCCACCGTCACCTATTTCAACGCCTACGGCACCAACGAATACCCGTGGCTCTACGAAGACGGCATGCGCGTGAAACTCGTCGCCGAGAAGAAGTCCTACAAACCCGGCGAGACCGCGCGCGTCCTCGTTCTATCACCCATCGAGGGCACCGCACTCGTCACCGTGGAGCGTGAAAAAGTCCTGCGCTCCTTCCTCGTCCCGCTCACCGCGGACAAGCCGGTCATCGACATCCCACTCACCCCGGACGACGCGCCTAACGCCTTCGTTTCCGTGCTCATCATCAAGGGCGCCAAGGAATCCGCCCGCGATCACAAGGAGCCGCAACTCCGTCTCGGTTATTGCGAGCTCATCGTTGAAAACCTCCGCGACGCGCTCGCCGTCAATCTAACCAGCAGCGAAAACGCCACCTATCGCCCCGGCGATGATGTCACGCTCACAGGCTCCATCACACTCTCAAACGGCACGCCCGCCGCCGGTGCGGAAGTCACGCTTTACGCCGAGGACGAAGGCACGCTCGCTGTCATGGGCTACGAAACCCCGAAGCCGATGGACTTCTTTTACAAGCCCCGCAACCTCCGCGTGGAGTCCGGCACCTCCATCGACACCTTCATTCCCGAAGATCCCGACACCCAGAATTTCTCCAACAAAGGCTTCTTCATCGGCGGCGGCGGCGACCTCGGCAAACTCGCCGATCTCCTGCGGAAAAACTTCGATCCCTGCGCCACCTGGGCACCCGCCATCGTCACCGACGCTTCCGGGAAATTCACCCACACGTTCAAGCTGCCGGACACCCTCACCCGCTACCGCCTCATCGCCATCGCGCATCATGAGGCCGTGCGCTTCGGTCATGTCGAGTCATCCATCACTGTCAAAAAGGACCTGATGCTCGAACCGAAAACCGTGCGCTTCGCCAACCAAGGCGATACCTTCGACTCGCAGGTGTTAGTCCAGAACGCCTCCGGGTTTTCCGGCACTTGGGAAATCGCCTTCAGCACCCGCAGCGGCGCGGAAACGCCCAGCGCCACACCGCAGGGGGCCACCTCACAGACTGTCACTTTGGAAGCCGGGAAATCCACCACCGTCGTATTCCCCACCCTCGCGGAAACCACAGGTGAGGCCGTGCTCACCTGGAAAGCCACACCTGTTTCCCTCACCAACGGCAGTCTCACACCCAAGCTCGCCCACCGTCTATCCGACGCGGTCGAGACGCGTTTCCAGGTCAGCTACCCGATGCCGCTGCTCCGCCAGTCGAAGCTCATCGCGTTCAAGAAACCCGGCGTGAAACAAGACCTCCGCGATTCCATCGACAGCTTGTTAGACGATGGCAGCGGCACCGTGGATCTGGAATTCTCCCGCTCGCCACTCGTTGATGCCGGTGCTTCTATCGACTACCTGCTCAGCTATCCGCACGGTTGCGTCGAGCAGACGGGTTCATCGCTCATCCCGTGGCTCTCCGTGGAATCACTCAGCCCCGTCATTCCCGCATTCGCGAAAATCCCCGAGGAAAAAGTCACCGCCGCCATCCAGGCGGGCGCTGATCGCCTACTCTCCATGATGCTCCCTGATGGCTCATTCGCCTACTGGCCCGGCGGCACGCAGACCGTCCCATGGGCCACCTCTTACGCCGGCATGGTCCTGCTGATGGCCTCGGAAAAGGGCGCGAACGTCCCCGAGAGCGCCATCAAGTCCCTCAAGAAAAACCTCCTCGAAAGTCTCCGCGGTCTGGCTGGGGAAAAATCCCCATCAGCCCTCGAACGCCACGCCCGCGCCCTGCTGGTGCTAGCCCTAGCAGGCGAGGCCCAGCCGGCCTATCACAGCGTGATGATCGAGCACCTTGCCGATCTATCACCCACCGCCCGCGCCCTGCTTGCGGCCGCGATTTGTCTGGTCGAAGAGGATGACGAAGAAAACCAGGCGACAGCGAGATCGATCCTAACCTCCAAGGTTCCCTTCAAGTTGAAAAACGACGACTGGATGCCATGGACCGCCGACGAGGCGTGCAGCCTCATCGCATGGATCGTCGCCGATCCCTCGGGCGGCGAAGCGACCAGGGCGCTTGATAAAATGCTCCACGACCGCAATCCCTACGGCCACTGGCGCACCACCTGGGTCAACGGCTGGAGCCTCATGGCCATGGCCGCCTACGCTGATAGCCAGGACAGCACGGATGAAACCACCACGCTGAATTTCACCACCGCCGCCGGATCGGAAACCATCGACCTCAGCTCGGACCAGCCCACCGCCAGCCGTTCGTTCAAACTGACGCCGGATCTCAAAATGGACCTTGTTTCCAACAATAGCGCCTACGTCCGGATGAAAGTCAGTGCGAAGCCGAAGATCATGCCGCAGCAGCCAGTCGCAAAAAACGGCCTCTCCGTGGATCGCATCTACGAGCGCATCCATGCGGACGGCACCGCCTCCGTGCTAACCGAGCCGAAAGTCGGCGATCTCATCCGCGTTTCACTCCGGGTCACACTGCCGGAGGATAACAGCCGTTACCTTGTCATCGAGGATCCGCTGCCGTCCGTTTTCGAGACCGTCAACAACGACTTCGCCTCGCAAAAAGCCGCCGCCGGACTGCGGACCAGTGAAAACGATTGGAACGTCAGCCACTCGGAACTCCGCACCGACCGCGCGCTGTTCTATCTGGACGAAGTCTGGCGCAAGGGCACCTACACCGTCAGCTACCTCGCCCGCTGCACCGTCCCCGGCCAGGCCACCGCCCCACCCGCCAAGGTCGAATCAATGTATGACCCGGAAAACTTCGCGCTCTCGGCATCAAGGGTTTTCTCGACAAAATAAAGAATCCAATACGCAGTCCCCGCAAACATCCCGGAAAACTCTATATTGCACTTTCCCGGAGCATCACCGCTCCCAGCGCAAAGCCTGTGGCCGGGTGGACACAAATGTGCACCTTCCTTATTTCCGCTCCAGATACATCCGCGAGCCTTTCACATATTTTTCCGCCCAATTCCTCACCTTTGCCTGCTCGTCGGGCGAAAGCATTCTAACTACCTTCGCGGGCGATCCCAGAACCAGCGATCCCGGCGGAATGACCGTCCCGCCGGTCACCAGGGCACCAGCTCCGATGATCGAACGCTCACCGATCACCGCGCCGTCCAATATGATCGCTCCCATGCCAACGAGCACCTCGTCCTTCACGGTGCATGCGTGCAGGATCGCCGAGTGCCCGACAGTCACCAGTTCGCCGATATAACAACCGTAGTCGTCCGCCAGATGGATCACCGCATTATCCTGCACGTTCGACCGGTTCCCGATCACGATCTCGTTGATATCGCCGCGCAGCGTGGCGTTATACCAGATGCTCGTTTCCTCACCCAGCGTCACCCGCCCGATCACATCCGCGCTCGCGGCGATGAAGGCGCTTTCATGAATCGTCGGAGAAATCCCTGCAAAAGTCTCGATGGCCATGTGCTGAGGCTAGCCGGGCCATCCCAATCCGGCACTCCAAAAAATCCTGACTTATCCTAGACAAAGCAACGCCCGCTGGACACAAGCGGGTGCCATGAAAAAAACATTTCCGCTCACCTCTCCGAATCATCAACCGGCGCGCGTCGTCGAGCAGATCAAGAGCGATGTGCGGAAATACGTGAAGCGCGAGCGGAAAAAGAAGCTGCCGGAAGGCGTGGATTTCTGGGATTTCGACTGCCGGATCGGCCAAGGCGCGGCGGAACCGGAGAAAAAGCACGTCGAGGAAATCACCAGCGTGATCGACCAGGCGGCCGCAGCCGGTGCCGAGACGGTTTTTATCGAGATTCTGGCAAAGCCCGGCGTCCGTCTGGGCGGCAAGGCGAAGCCGGAGTGAAATGAGAAGCCACGACCTTATTGTCGTTTCTCAATAGGTCTGCGTGAGAAAGACGGGGACAATCAGGTCCACACTCCCTATTCAATTCCGCGGGGTTTTCCGCTTCCCGTTTTCTTCGGCAGCCCCTAAAAAGCTCGCCGACATGCTTGATACCCAAAGACCCGCAGGAAAACTCATGGCCGCGAACCGTGGCGAAATCGCCATCCGGATTTTCCGCGCGGCCAACGAACTCGGTCTCCGGACCGTCTCGATTTTCGCCGAAGAGGACCGTTTTTCCATCCACCGCTTCAAGGCGGACGAGGCCTATCAGCTCGATTCCTCAAAGGGACCGGTCGGAGCCTATCTGGATGTCGAGGGCATCGTGGCGCTGGCGAAACAGAAGGGCGTGACGATGATCCACCCGGGCTACGGCTTTCTATCGGAAAACGCGGCGTTCGCCCGTGCCTGCGCGCGCGAGGGCATCACGTTCATCGGGCCGTCGCCGGATCTGTTGGAAAACATGGGCGACAAGACGGCCGCACGGACGCTAGCCCACAAGTTCAACGTCCCCACCCTGCCCGGCACCGAGGAGCCGATCACCGATTCAGATCAGGCGCTCACCGTCGCGCATGAGATCGGCTTTCCGCTCATCATCAAGGCCGCGTTCGGCGGTGGCGGGCGCGGCATGCGCGTGGTGGAGAAACCATCGCAGCTCGCCGGCTTGTTAGCCGAGGCACAAAACGAAGCGCTCAATGCCTTCGGAAACTCCGCTGTTTTCCTCGAGCGCTACATTTCCCGCGCCAAGCACATCGAAGTCCAGATCCTCGGTGACCAGCACGGCAACGTGGTCCATCTTTACGAACGCGATTGCTCGGTGCAGCGCCGCTATCAGAAAGTCGTGGAGGTCGCACCCGCGATGCACCTCGATCCGAAAGTCCGCAAGGAGCTCTGCGATGCGGCGGTCTCGCTGGCAAAGGGCATCGGCTATAACAACGCGGGCACCGTCGAGTTCCTCTACGATATGGATCAGAACGACTGGTTCTTCATCGAGATGAACCCGCGCATCCAGGTGGAGCACACGGTGACAGAATGCGTGACGGGCATCGACCTCGTCCGCTCACAGATCCTCGTCGCCGCCGGACACACGCTTTTCGGCGAGGAAATCGCCATACCGGCGCAGGCGGACATGCCGTGCATCGGCTTCGCGATCCAGTGCCGCGTGACGACGGAAGATCCCGAGAAAAATTTCTCGCCCGATTACGGCCGCATCCTGAACTACCGCTCGGCCGCCGGTTTCGGCATCCGATTGGACGCCGCATCGGGTGACGCGGGATCGGTAGTAACGCCGTATTACGATTCAATGTTAGTGAAGATCACCGCGATGGGCCGTGACTTCCCGATGGCCTGCCAGAGGATGGATAGAGCGCTGCGCGAGTTCCGCATCCGCGGGGTGAAGACGAACATTCCTTTCCTCGAAAACGTCATCGCTGACGAAACTTTCCGCAGCGGTCAGGCCCACACCAAGCTGATCGACACGAAAACCGAGCTGTTCCAGTTCAAGCGCCGCCGCGACCGCGCGACCCGCACGCTTTCGTATCTATCCGACATTACCATCAACGGCAATCCTACAGCCAAAGGCTGGAAACCCGAAGCCGCGATGCCCAAGGCGAACGTGCCGGACTCGCTGCTTATCGAACACCACGCTGAAGTTCCGAAAGGCACGCGCGATCTTCTGTTGGAGTTCGGGCCGGAGAAATTCGCGCAGTGGATACTCAACGAAAAGCGTCTGCTCATCACCGATACGACGCTCCGAGATGCCCATCAGTCGTTGATCGCCACACGCATGCGCAGCTTCGACATGCTGCGCGTCGCGGAGGCCATTTCCCACCGCGTGCCCGGCCTGTTTTCGTTGGAAATGTGGGGCGGCGCGACGTTCGACACCGCGATGCGTTTCCTCAGCGAGTGCCCGTGGGAACGCCTCCGCCGCTTGCGGGAAAAGGTGCCGAACATCTGCTTCCAGATGCTCTTCCGCGGCTCGAACGCGGTGGGCTATTCGAACTATCCGGATAACGTCGTCGCCGGTTTTGTGAAACACGCGGCGGACTCCGGCATGGATATTTTCCGGATCTTCGACTCGCTCAACTATCTGCCAAACATGCAGGTGCCGATGGAGGCCGCGCGCGAACATGGCAAGGTGCTTTGCGAAGCGGCGATCTGTTATACAGGCGACATCACAAATGCAAAACGCGACAAGTATTCGCTGAAATACTACGTGGAAAAAGCGAAGGAAGTGGAACGCATGGGCGCGCACATCCTCGCGATCAAGGACATGGCCGGCCTTTGCAAACCACATGCCGCCTTCAAGCTGGTCACCGCGCTGAAGGAGGAGATCGGCATTCCTATCCATTTCCACACCCACGACACCTCGGGCATCAACGCCGCCTCCGCCATCGCCGCGTCCAAGGCGGGCGTGGACATCGTGGACCTCGCGATCGCTTCGATGTCCGGCTCCACCTCGCAGCCTAACATGAACTCGATCTGTGCCGCGCTCACCGGTAGCGAGCGTGATCCGCAGCTCGACTTCAATTCTCTCAACGAGTTTTCCGACTACTGGGAGGAAGTGCTCGGTTTCTACAAACCCTTCGATTCCGCGCCACGCGCCGGCACGGCGGAAGTTTACGAACACGAAATGCCCGGCGGCCAATACACCAATCTCCGCGAGCAAGCGAACTCAATGGGACTCGGCCAGCGCTGGCGCGAAATTGCCAGAACCTATGCCGAGGTGAACCAACTGTTCGGCGATATCGTGAAGGTCACGCCGTCGTCGAAAGTCGTCGGCGACATGTGCATGTTCCTCGTCACCCGCGGCATCAAGGCGGAAGACGTCACTAACATCAAACCGGGTTCCATTGATTTCCCGGAGAGCGTGATCGACATGCTATCCGGCGGTCTCGGCCAGCCCGATGGCGGCTGGCCGGCGGACGTGCAGCGTGTTGTGTTAGGAAATAGAAAGCCGACCACCAAGCGCCCCGGCGAACTCGCGGAGCCCATCGATCTCGACGCCACCCGTGCCGAACTATCGAAAAAACTCGGCCGCCCCGCCAGCGAGGACGATCTCTATTCCCATCTGATGTATCCGCAGGTTTTCGCCGACTTCTGCGCCTTCCGCGCGAAATACGACGACCTGAGCGGCCTGCCGACTCCAGCGTTTTTCTATGGCCTGCAGATCGGCGAGGAAATCGAGATCGAGATCGACACCGGCAAGACGCTCATCATCAAACTCATCTCTATCGGCGAGGCGGACGGTGCTGGACGCCGTGCGCTATTCTACGAGCTCAACGGCATGCCGCGTGAGTCCATGGTGATGGATCATTCGCTCAA
>JBBRCO010000094.1:0-15684 GCA_038204755.1 Verrucomicrobiales bacterium | reverse complement strand
GACGAGCTGCTGGACCTTGTCTTCCATTTCCCAATCGTCCACGCGGATGCGGCCGGCTTCGTCGGGCTGCGGGTTGCCGTTGTAGAGGCGGTCGCGCAGCATGCGGTCCATCTGCTCGATGGTGTCCTCGTGGGTGCCGTCCGCCTTCATTACTTTATAAAGAAGTGAAATGTAGAGCGGGACGACGGGAATGGCGGAGCTGGCCTGGGTGACGAGTGCTTTGTTGACGGAAACCCAGGCCTTGCCATTGAGCGGGGCGAGTTTCACGTCGAGCGCGCGCTGGACGTTTTCGAGGTCTTCCTTGGCCTTGCCGATGGTGCCGTTTTTGTAAATCGGCCAAGTGACGGATGGCCCGATGTAGGAGTAGGCGACGGTTTGCACGCCGTCTGCTAGAACGCCGGCTTCGAGCAGGGCGTCGGTCCACAGTTCCCAATCCTGCCCGCCCATGACGGCGATGGTTTGCACTTCGTCGTCGGCCTCGGCGGGTTCGATGGTGACTTCGTTGACGACGCCGGTGGTGGTGTTGAGATTTTTGTTAGTATAGCTGTGTCCGATCGGTTTGAGCACGGATCTGTAAATTCCACCGGTTTTCGGATCGGTGCGGCGGGGGGAGGCGAGGCTGTAAATGACGAGGTCGATCTTGCCGAGGTCCGCCTTGATTGCGGCGATGACGTCCTTTTTCACCTCGTCGGAGAAGGCGTCTCCATTGAACGAGCGGGCGTAGAGACTGGCGGCTGCGGCTTCCTTTTCAAAAGCAGCGGAATTGTACCAGCCTGCGGTACCGCACTTTTCGGCATCTCCGGGTTTTTCGAAAAACACTCCGATGGTGGCGGCGTTCGAGCCGAAGGCGGCGGCGATGCGCGAGGACAGGCCGTAGCCGGTGGAGGAGCCGATCACGAGGACCTTCTTCGGGCCGTTTTCTATCAATCCGCGGCTTTTGATGACGGCGATTTGCTCGGCGACTTGTTTGGCACAGCCGTCCGGGTGCGCGGTGGTGCAGATGAATCCTCGAATCTTCGGTGCTACGATCATAATCGCGGGCAGACTATCGCCGTGAGGGGGCTAGGCAACTGTTTTGTGACTGGGGAAATGCGCTGGTTTTCGCGGATTTTGGAGATTGCATGGGGGGCTCATACCGTGGATTCTTGTCGGAGAAATGGCGCAGTGGTTTTACGGAGAAAACGGCCAGCAGTCGGGCCCGGTCGATGATGCGGAGTTCGCCGCGCTGGTCGCTTCGCAGCGGATCACGCCGGCGACGATGGTTTGGCGGGAGGGTATGCCGGGCTGGCAGCCGTTTTCCCAAGTGCAGGCCAGCGGCGGTCTTCTTCCGCAGCCCGCGCCGCAGATGATCGGCATGATGAACCCGGCGACCTCGGGCATGGCCATTGCCAGTCTGGTTTTTGGAATCTGCGGGCTGGTGTCCTGCATGGTGTTTCTGGGAATCCCGGCGGTGGTGCTCGGGCACATGGCGATGAATCAGATTACGAACTCACCGGTGCCGATGGTCGGTCGTGGCATGGCGCTTGCCGGGCTCGTCTGCGGCTATCTGGCGTGCCTGATGTTCGTTGTATTCTGTGGCAGCCTTTTGATTCCGTTGGTCTTTCATCCCTAACTCAACTTAGAACATCCCCATGCAGTGGTATTATGCGAAAAACGGCTCCCAACTCGGCCCGGTCGAGCAGGGGGAATTGCTTGCGAAAATTTCCTCCGGCGAGATCGCGCAGTCCGATATGGTCTGGCGCGAGGGGATGAGCGACTGGCTGCCTGTTTCCAAAGTGAACGAGTTGGTGATAGTTGCGAGGCCTGCGCCGACGTCTGCGCCCGCGCCGGGAACTGCGATGAATTCTCCCTACACGCCTCCCAGCGCATTACCGCAAGATCCGGTGGTGTCTGGCAGCGGACCGATCATTCCGAACTATCTCTGGCAGTCGATCGTTGTGACGATTTTCTGCTGTTGGCCTCTTGGCATTCCGGCGATCGTTTACGCGGCGAAGGTGGACGGACTCAAGTCTCGCGGAGACATCGCGGGTGCCATGGCCGCTTCTGCGAGTGCGAAGAACTGGTGCATGATCGCGCTGGGGCTGGGAATCGCGGCGCTCGTGCTCTGGCTGGTGTTCGTGGGAGTCGCGGCGTTTTCATCCCAACATTGACGGGATGCGGAAGGATCGTGCGCTTTGGGTTGCTCTGGGAGTGTTGGTTCTGGCATGTGCCGCTGCCGCGCTCTATCAGCGCGGGCCGTCCGGTTTGGCGTGGCTACCGGGCTGCACGTTCCACCACCTCACCGGCTTGAGCTGCCCCGGCTGCGGCATGACCCGCGCGGCCCACGCTACGTTGCATGGCCGGATTGGCGAGGCCTTCCGGTTCAATCCGGTAGGCATGATCCTGCTGCCGATGGCGGTTGTAGGGCTGGGCTGCGAATTGGTAGGCTGGATCCGGGGGAAACCGCTGTGGGTCCGTTTCAACGTCGGCGGACGTGGAGCCATGTTGATCGCCGTGGTGGTCATCTCGTTCTGGATTCTGCGGAACATTCCGGCGTGGCCGTTCACGTTGCTCTCGCCACCGTGAGTTTCTAAAAATAACTGGGTCTTGCAGTGGGCGTTTCTTGACGCTATTTCCACGCATGCCCTTACTTCTTGGAGTCAATATCGACCACATCGCCACGCTCAGACAGGCCCGTTTTGCGAAGGATCCCTCCTCGCCAATTGCCGAGCCCTGTCCGGTTCTCGCAGGCCTCGACGCCCTCGCCGGCGGTGCCGATTCCCTCACCATCCACGTCCGTGCTGATCGCCGCCACATGCAGGATGCCGACGCCTATCGCATCCGCGAGGAAATCAAGCTGCCTCTCAATCTCGAAATTGGCGTCACTGAGGAAATGGTCGGTCTCGCCCTCAAGCTCAAGCCCGAGTTCGTCTGTCTCGTCCCGGAGAATCGCATGGAAATCACCACCGAGGGCGGTCTCAACGTGCTCACCAGCTTCGATAAAACGCGCATGATCATCGCCCGCCTGCAGGACGCCGGCATCCGCGTCAGCGTTTTCATCGACCCGGATTTAAAACAAGTCGAAGCCGCCGGTGAAGCCTGCGCCGACATGATAGAACTCCACACCGGAGCCTTCGCCAACGCCACCGGCGATCAGGTGCAAACCGAGCTCGACCGCCTCGCCGCCGCTGCCAAGGAAGGCCACCTCAGCCTCCAGGTAAACGCCGGCCACGGCATCAACTACACCAACATCGCCCAAATCCTAACCATCCCGCACCTTGCCGAGCTCAACATCGGCCACAGCATCATCGCCCGCTCCACCCGCATCGGCCTGACGGCAGCGGTGCGGGAAATGAAGGAGCTGATGGCTGCCTATCATGGCTGACATGCGCATTTTCGGCATCGGCATCGACGTGGTGGAAGTGGAGCGGATCGCCTCCGCCATTGGCCGACATGGGGAACCGTTTCTAACGAAGTTATTCACCACCGCGGAGCGTGCCTACTGCGCTGCCCAGAAAAAACCCGAACTCCACTACGCCGCCCGCTTCGCCGCCAAGGAGGCGGTTTCCAAAGCTCTCGGCACCGGCATCGGCGGCCAGGCGGGATGGCTCGATCTCGAAATCACCCGCGATCCATCCGGCGCTCCGAAACTCGTCCTCCAAGGTGCCGCCGCCGAGTTCACCAAAGAAAACGGCATCACCGAAATCCAAATCAGCCTCACCCACGCCCGCGAATACGCTGCCGCGAATGCGATAGCGATTGTGGGCCAATAATCTCAAATCTCAAATTTGAAATCGCCATGAACCGTCCCCGCCGCAACCGCCGCACGCCTGCCATCCGCTCGATGGTGCGGGAAACCACGCTCAACCCTGCGGATTTCATCCTGCCGATGTTCTTCCACGAGGATGCGGAGGACACGCCCATCACCTCAATGCCGGGTGTCACGCGTTGGTCGTTGGATAGTCTCGTTAGAGAAGCGGGCCAGGCTCATGCGCTCGGCATTCCGGCGATCGTCCTTTTCCCGAAAATCGAGGAATCTTTTAAAACCCCGCTCGCCGGGGAATCTAGCAATGACGACGGCCTCGTTCCCCGCGCCATCCGCGCGCTCAAGGCCGCGCATCCGACCCTTTGCGTCATCACCGACGTCGCGCTGGATCCCTACAACTCCGACGGCCACGACGGCATCGTCATCCGCGACATCCGGGGCGAGTTGGAAATCCTCAATGACGAAACTGTCGAGGTTCTCTGCCAACAAGCGCTCTGTCACGCCCGTGCCGGAGCGGATATCGTGTCTCCTTCTGACATGATGGACGGTCGCGTCGCCGCCATCCGCGAAGCGCTGGATAGCGAGGGTTTCACCAACGTCTCCATCCTCAGCTACACCGCGAAATACGCGTCCGCTCTTTATGGACCGTTCCGCGGTGCGCTCGATTCCGCGCCGAAAGACGGTGATAAAAAAACCTACCAGATGGACCCGGCGAACACCCGCGAAGCCATCCGTGAGGCCCTGCTCGACGAAGCCGAGGGCGCCGACATGCTCATGGTGAAACCCGCCGGTCTCTACCTGGACATCATCGCCAAAGTGCGCGACACCACCACGCTTCCCATCGCCGCCTATCAGGTCAGCGGCGAGTATCTCATGCTCAAGAGCGCCGCTGCCGGTGGCTGGCTCGATGAAAAGGCCATCGTGCTCGAATCCCTCACCGCCATCAAGCGTGCCGGAGCAGATATGATTCTCACCTACTTCGCGAAGCAGGCGTGCGGCTGGTTGAAGAATCGATAAATCGACACGTTCGGATAACAATGGTTGTAAGATTGCTCGGGCGTAGCCCGTTCAGCCATCACATGAGTAATAGCGACCAAGCGGCGGTGGAACATCTGCACGAAGTTTACAAGCAGATGAAAACGGAACTTGGCCGCGTGATTGTAGGTCAGGACCAGGTGGTGGAGCAGACTCTGATGGCGATCTTTTGCCGCGGGCACGCACTTCTTGTCGGTGTTCCCGGTCTGGCGAAAACCCTGCTCGTTGCCACGCTCGCCCGCGCGCTGGAACTGAGTTTCAAGCGCATTCAGTTCACCCCGGATCTCATGCCCGCCGATATCACCGGCACCGACGTGCTGGAGGTGAATCCCGAGACCGGCCACCGCGGATTCCGTTTCGTCCACGGCCCCATCTTCGCCAACCTCGTCCTCGCCGACGAAATCAACCGGACTCCGCCGAAAACCCAGGCCGCCCTGCTAGAAGCGATGCAGGAGCACCACGTCACCGTCGGCGAACACACGCTCGACCTGCCCAAGCCGTTTTTCGTGCTCGCGACCCAGAATCCGATCGAACAGGAAGGCACCTATCCGCTTCCCGAAGCCCAGCTCGACCGCTTCCTCTTCAACATCATCGTTGACTATCCGAGCGAAGCCGACGAGCGCGAGATCATCCGCCGCGTCACCAGCCCGTCGGAAACCCAGGTCACGCCACTGCTCAATGCGGATGAGATTTTGAAAATCCAGGCCATCGTGAAGCGTGTCCCCGTCGGCGACCACGTCATCGACTTTGCCGCCAAACTCGCCCGCTCAACCCGCCCGAAGGATGCGTCCGCACCGGATTTTGTGAAGGAAATGGTCAGTTGGGGAGCCGGCCCGCGCGCTGGCATCAGCCTCATTTCTGCGGCAAAAGCCCACGCCGTCCTGCGCGGCCGCTACCATGCGACGACAGGAGATGTCGCCGCCGTCGCCGCCCCTGTCCTGCGCCACCGCGTTCTAACTACGTTCAATGCCGAGGCTGCCGGAATCACCAGCGACGACATCATCCAACGCCTGATCAAGCTCCTCGCGCCGAAGGAAGAAATCGTGCTCTGAACCCCTGAAGCGCGGAATTCATTCCGCGCGAATCCCGACCATGTTGATGGTCTGGAGATGATGGTGGATCGCGAAGAAAAACCACCCAACAACTCCGGCTCTTTCCATCAACCGCTAACTCTAAACCATTAATCTCCTGATCGACTCACTCAAACTTCCCGACTGCATGCGTCTCCTGCCGCCGGAGACCATGGGAATCATGCGCCGCCTCGATTGGTATGCGCGCCGCCGGATGGTGGGCACTCTATCAGGCCGTCACACGTCGCCGGAAAAGGGCTTCTCCGTCGAGTTCGCCGAGCACCGCGAATACTCGCCCGGTGATGATCCGAAGAACCTCGATTGGCGGGTCATGGCCAAAAGCGACCGCCAGGTGATCCGCCAGTATATCGAGGAAACCAACCTCCGCGCCACCATCGTCGTCGATGTTTCCGGCTCCATGAAATACACCGGCGACCACGCCGCGGTTTCTAACGGAGCAGCGCTTTCGAAACTCGAATACGCCAAGCACCTCGCCGCCGCGCTCGCCTACATGTTCGTCAAACAAGGCGACGGCGTGGGCTTGGTCACCTTCGACAAAACCACCCGCGGCTTCCTCCGTTCCGGCAGCCGGCCGAGCCAGGTCCGCCGCATCCTTGAGGAACTTCACACCACCCAGGCGGGCGAGGATACCGACGTCGGCAGCGTGCTCCATCACGTCGCCGAACGCATCCCGAAGCGCGGACTGGTCGTGCTCATCAGCGATCTGTTCGACGATCCGGAAAAAATCGTGGAAGCGCTGCATCACTTCGATTTCCGGCAGCACGAGTTGGTGGTCTTTCACTTGTTAGCCGAAGAGGAGCTGACTTTTCCTTTCAAGAGTTTCCAACGTTTCAAAGACCTCGAAGGCATTGAAGCCATGCTGCGGATCGATCCCCAGGCGGTTCGCGCCGCCTATCTCGAAAAACTCCGAGCCTTCGTCAAACGCATCGATTCCGCCTGCGGGAAAATGCGCGCCGACTATGTGCCGGTGAACACCAAAACCCCGTTGCGTGACACGCTGCTGCGTTATCTGGGAGGGCGGAAATAGATGTTGTTTCTCAATCCCTGGCTGCTCGCAGGTCTGATCGGAGCGACCATTCCGATCATCATCCACCTTGTCCGCCAGCAGGCCGCGAAGCCCATCGAATGGGGCGCGATGCGTTTTCTGTTCGACACCATTTCCGTGCGCCGCCGCCGGATGGAATGGGAGGATCTGCTGCTGATGGCCGCGCGCTGTCTTTTGTTAGCCCTGCTCGCTCTCGCCCTCGCCCGGCCGTTCATCCCGCCGGATTCGAATGTGCCATGGTTGTTTGTGCTGCCGGCGTGTTTGATGGGTATCGCGCTCTTCAGCGGATCGTTCGTGCTTGCGGATAGAAAGGTGTGTTGGATCGTCAGGGGAACGGGCATCGCCCTGCTCCTCGCTGCGGCCGGACTCATTCTGTTGGAAAAATTCCTCAACCTCAAACGCTTCGAAGCGAGCGGCCGCCGCGATGTGGCGCTGGTCATTGATGCATCCGCATCCATGGAGCTGACACGCGGTGGCAAATCCGTTTTCCAACTCGCGATCGAGGAGGCGAAACAGCTCGTCAAGGAGGCCCCGGGCGGCACCGCGTTCACTGTCGTCCTCGGCGGACCCGCGCCCGAGGCGAAAACCGCCGCGCCGCTCACCCACCGGGCCGACGTGCTCGGCGTGTTGGACAAACTCGAACCCATCGGTGGCAGTTTCCGTGCGCACGACGCCCTCGGCATGGCCACGTTAGGGCTCGCGGAGGGCAGCAACGCCTCCAAAGAGATCGTCGTCTTCACCGACTCCCAGCGCAACGGTTGGCGTTTCGAAAATCCTGCGGCGTGGGACGGTCTCGAAAGCGCGTGGAAATCAATGCCGTCCAAGCCGAAACTGCTGCTGCGCGATTTCGGCGCTCCCGCATCATTTCGCAATCTATCAATCTCCGGGCTTGAACTGTCGCGCTCGCTGGTCGGCACGGACCGTGAGGTCGTGTTGCGCGTCACCGTCGAGAACACGGGAACCGAGGCCTTCACATCCAGTCCGGTGGTGATTGAGATCGAAGGCAAAAAAGCCGGAGAAATACCGGTCGGACTGCTCGTCGCCGGACAAAAGGAGACTGTCGAGCTGCATCATCGTTTCACCCGTCCCGGCCCGCGGATCGTCGAAGCGCGGATCGATACAAAGGACGATCTGCCGTCCGATAACCGTCTCGAGCGCGTGGTGATGGTCCGTGGAAACCTTCCTGTTTTGTTAGTTGATGGAAACCCCGCCGGTTCCTTCTTCGAGCGCGCCGCCGGTTATTCGGCGCTGGCTCTCGCTCCTTCCACCGCCCTGATCGGCGGCAACGCGGCGGAAGGGAAATTTCTGATGGACCCGCGGGTGGTCACCGCGACGGCGCTGGAGGAAAAGGACCTCGACGGTGCGGCGGTCGTCATTCTCGCCGACGTCCCGCGCCTGCCGGAAAGGCTCGCGAACAAACTCGCGGACCGGATCGCGCAGGGCACCGGGATGTTAGTGATCACAGGACCCCGTGCCGAAGCGGCGTTTTATAACTCGTGGGAAGGCATGGATGGTCCCTTGCTCCCGCTGCCCCTCGGGGAGGAATCCACCGATGTTGCGGGAGTTTCCCCGGCCACCGCCACCTTCGTGCATGAGTCGCTCAAGCTGTTTCTCAAGGACGCCGACCTCGAATCCACGCGCATCAACCGCTGGCGGAAAACCGGGAAGCCGGTGCCGGGCGGAGTCCAAGCGGCGGCCCTTTCCAACGGTGATGCCTTCCTCGCCACGCGGAACTACGGCAGCGGCCGCTGCATCCTGGCGACCTGCGCTTTCGACGCCCGTTCCGGTAATCTACCTGCCCGGCGCTCGTTCGTGCCGCTCGTTCACGAATTGGTCAACTGGGCTGCGGGCGGCGGTGTCGAGCTGAACGTCGCTTCCGCGTGGAGTCCGAGCTTCGCCCTCGACTCGGCCGGCGGAGGACTATCTGCCAAATATTTCCGCTCGAACCAGCGCGAGGAGACTCCGCTGTTGGAGCGTAACGATCCGGCGATCAATTTCACCTGGACCAACGAAAAACCGGCGCCCCGGGTGCCTCGTGACGGATTCTCCGTGAGGTGGATCGGCAGCGTGGTTGCTCCTGTCAGCGGTGGTTATGTATTGGAGGCGGAAGTGGACGACAGGGTCGATGTGAAAATCGGCGGGAGCGGTTCGATGAGTGCCCGGACGGGGGAACCGATGCTCGGGCGTGTCAAGCTGGAGGCTGGGAAGCCGGTGCCGATCGAGGTCAATTTCGAACAGGACGGCGGGGATTCCTACGTGCGTTTGTATTGGACTCCGCCGGGCGGAAAGCGACAGATCATCCCACCCTCCGCGCTGGTGCCATTCAGTGCTGCAGACGAGGTGGCGATGAAAACGATGGATCCACGTGGAATTCCGAGGCAGGCATGGATCCGTTCCAGCCGCCGTGGCAGGGAATTGTCGGTCGATGGCTCGGCGCTGCCGGGGATTTACATGGTGGAGGTGGGCAGTTCGTTGGACGGACTCGTTCCCGGGATCGAAAACGGCACACTGCCGGTTTCGGTGACCCGCGAGGCGGGCGAGAGCCGTTATGAAACGATGACTCCGGATGATTTCGCACTCGTTAGGAAAAGGATCGATCTGTTACAGCCGCGCTCCGTCGCCGATATGATAGGAGTGCTGCAGGGCAAGGGCTTCGGCCGCGAGATCTGGAAAATGCTGGCGGTTTCCGCATTTCTCCTGTTTCTGTTGGAAAGCTTCCTGGCGCGATGGGTGTCGCGCTCCCGCCGGGTGGCGGAGGATGTGCGGGTGGAGTTTGGTGATGCAACGATATGGAGGGCCGGAAGATGAGAAGTTTGATACGATTCGCGTTGGTTGCACTGGCCGTGGGTGGGCTCCTATCCGGTCTTTCGCGGGTGGTTAGGCTGAGTCCGGAATTTCCAATATGGGCCGCGGCACTCGCTGCTGCGGTGGTGGTGGAGTTGATTCTCTGGCTCTATCGGTATGAGGCGGGCGCGGTGGCACCGTCAAGGGCGCGGTGGATCATCGGCCTGCGCCTCGCGGCGTCGGGGGTGTTGATCTGGATTTTGATAGAACCGGTGTGGGTGCGCAAGGAGGAGCGGAAGATCCAGCGCGAGGTCGTGGTGGTGATGGATGACTCGGGGTCGATGCAACTCAAGGACGACGGCGCAGACATGACGCGAATTGCCATCGGTGAGGCGGCACTGGCAAAATCGAAGGTCATCGAAACGCTCGGTGAAAAAGTCCGGGTCCGTTTGGTCAAAGCCGCTCGTAACGTGCGGGCCGAGGGCGAGGCAGTCGCAGAGGGCTGGGGCGATGCCACCGATCTGGCGGCGGCACTGGGAACTGTTTTGGAGCAGGTGCCGCCCGACCAACTGGCGGGAGTTCTGATGCTCAGCGACGGCAGGCACAATCGTCCGGACCGGGTGGAGGACGTGGCCCGGCGTTTTGGAATTCTCGACGCGCCGGTGGGAATCGTGGCGATCGGCAGTGCCGAGCCGCCGAAGGATGCGTCGATTCTAGCGGTCCGCGCACCCGAGGCGATCCACCTCGGCGACCGGATGCGTGTTGCGGTGGATTTGAAATTCGACGGCTACAAGGGAGAAAAGGCCAAGGTTGGATTGCTGCGTGGCGGGAAGCTGTTGGAGGAGCGTGAGATTTCAATTCCGCAGGACCATCACCGGGAAGAGGTGAAATTCGCACAGGTGCCCGATCAGGGTGGGGTGGGTGACTATCAGGTCGAGGTCACCCAGATGACTGGCGAGCGTTTCAAGGAAAACAACCGCTGGGAGTTTGAAACTTCCATCACCGACGCGCGGACCAACGTGCTGATCGTGGAAAGCTATCCGCGCTGGGAATTCCGTTATCTGAGAAACCTCTTCTACGGCCGGGACAAGTCGGTGCATTTGCAATACGTGCTGCTCCATCCGGATGAAATCGAAGGGCAGAGCGACGCTCCGTTAGCTGCTTCCGCGTCACGGCCGTTCGGCGAGGCGCGGGCCACGCGTCTGCCGGAGAACGAGGATGAGTGGCGGAAATTCGATGTGATCATTCTTGGTGACGTCGATCCGAGGGTGATGGATGGCAATACGTGGGAGATGATTTCCCGCTGTGTGAACGAGCGGGCGGCCTTGCTGGTGATGGTCGCCGGGCCGCGGTTCATGCCGCATGCGATTGATTGGGAAAGCGCGCGGGCGCTGGTTCCTGCGGAGATGGATTACGGGCATCGCAATTATTTCAATGAGGGCGGTGAGCCGTTCCGATTTGGTTTAACTGCGGAAGGGCGGAAACATCCGGTGACCCAACAGAGCGCCGGCGACGTGGCGAACGAACAGCTCTGGGCCGGGTTTCCCGACCTGAACTGGCGGCATCCGGTGACCGGTCTGAAGGAAGGAGCGGAAGTGCTCCTATCAGCAGCGGCGGATGGGAGCAAACAGAACGTCACCAGCGGCGCAGGTTTGGGAGACGCGCTGGAAGATCTGGCGAAACGGCGGGAGACGGAGGCGAAGACGGCCTTGCTGGTGACCCGCCAGACGGGAAAAGGCAAGGTGGCGCTCTTGCTAACCGACCGCACCTGGCGGCTGCGTGAAGGCGCGGGGGATTTATATCATCATCGGTTCTGGGGGAATCTCGTGCGCTGGGGCGCTGGGCCGATCCTGCGTTCCGGTGGCCAGCGCGCCCGGCTGGGAACCGACCAACTGACCTACACTCCCGACGACAAGGCGAAGATCACCGCCCGCCTGCGCGATAAGAATTTGAAGCCCGTGGATGACGGCAGCCTGCGCGCCGAGGTGATCGGTGATGGTCAGGTGTTAGCGAATGTCCCCATGACCGCGGTGGCGGGATCGAACGGACTTTATGAAGCGAATCTCGACGGTTTCGCCAAGGCTGGGAAATACGAGGTGCGGTTGCGAGGGGATCGGGCGGATGCACTGATCCGTGAGGACGGAGTGAAGGAACTCAAAACCGGCATCCGCGTGGTAGGTTCGCGTGGTCCTGTCGAGCTGGCGGAAACCACCCTGAACCTGCCTCTGTTGGAAACCATCGCACAGCTTTCCGGCGGCAAGGTGGTTCCACCGGACAAGACCGATGAACTGGCGTCGCTTTTCCTAACTGATAAAAACGAGCGTGAGGAGATCCGCGAAAGTGCGTTGTGGGACAGCGGCTGGGTGCTGGGTCTGCTGGCGCTTCTTCTCGGAACCGAATGGGTGATCCGGCGGGCCGGCGGCCTTCCTTAAACGAACGATCTTATGAAAACCAATCTGCAATCGGGAGAAATCGAAGCGCGTCTGAAAGACGTTCGCCGCCTCATCCGCCGTGTCCAGCAGACACGCGCCGTGATGGTGGTGGTGACGGTGATGCTCGGTGGATTGGTCACGATGATGGTGGCGGATTGCGTTTTCGCACCGCTGCCGGCGCCGGCGCGGTGGGGGATGTTCGGGCTGTGGCTGCTGGCGGTTGCGGTGGCGGCTAGATTCGGCGTCGGGCCACTTCTGAAACCGATCGGCTTGTTCCAGGTGGCCCGCTGGTTGGAAACGCGGCATCCGGAAATGGAGGAGCGCATCAGCACGGTGCTGGAGATGGCACGCGGGAGCGACGGGGTTTCGGAGGAGTTGCTAGAATCGCTTGCTAGCGCGGCGGCGGACGATGCTGGCAAGGTGGATGTCATGCGCGAGGTGATGGGCGCGCGCACTTCGAGGCGCTGGGGACGGCCGGCGCTCGCTCTGGCGGTGGTGATAGTATTAGGGTTTGTGGTTTGGCCGAGTCAGGCATCAAGGTTGTTCGTGCGGGCGGTAGTGCCGTTTTCCGATCTCGGGAACGCGGGGGCGGGAAGGTTTACGGTGAAGCCGGGAGATGTGGAGGTTCTCGCGGGCGATCCGGTGAAAATCGAGGTGGCATATGACGGGCAGGAAAGGGACCCGCAGTTGTGGATGGAGTTTGAAGGTGGGCGGAAGATTTCCCAAGAGTTGGCAAAAGAGGGTGGCGGTTTTCGATATGTGTTGGATCCGGCGAAGCAGGGTTTTCGCTACCGGGTCAGGGCGGGACGTGACGAGAGCGATGGTTTTGCAGTTACTGTCTGGCCGGTGCCGGAATGGCTGAAACCACGCGTGACGTTGGCGTTTCCAGAATACACGGGGCTGGTGCCGCAGGAGTCGGCGCTGGAGGGTGGCATCGAGGCGGTGGCGGAAACGAAGGTCACTCTGGAAGGGCGGACGAATACGGCGGTCGAGGCGGCGTGGTTGGAGATCGGGGGGAAACGGCTGGCGGAAGGAGTGGTGGAGAACTCGGCCAACGGCGGACGTGTTAGTTTTGCATGGAAGCTGGCAGCCGCAAGCTCGGGTGAGGCGGTGGTGAAGTTGAAACACCGGCTGGACCGCACGATCGAGGCGGCGCGGTTTTCTATCACTGTCTTGGAAGATCGGGTGCCGGAAGTGGTGTTGCTGAGTCCGATACAGCGTGATCTGAAGGTGAGGCCGGACGAGGTTCTCGCGCTGAAGTATGAGGTGACCGAGGATTTTTCACTGGCGAAGCTCGCCGTGGAGGTCGAAGCGGGCGGGAAGAATGCGGCGATGTTGGATCAGGATTTACCGGTCCGCGTGGGGAGTTCGAAGCCTCCGATTTTCCGGGGTGGTGCGTCGGTTTCTATCGGTGAAGTGCGGTCGAAGTTTTCCGGGGTGAATGAAATGCGGTTGCGGGTGCGGGCAGAGGACGGTCGGCCGGCGGAATTGAATGGACCGGGCGTCGGGTTTTCCGAATGGGTGAAAATCCAGATCGATGCCGGCGCGGAATCCCTAGCCCGGCAGGAACTGCGCGAGGAACATGAGGGCGCGAAAGAAACCATCGAGGAGGCGATCCGCGCGACCCGCGAGGCGAGGGAGCGGATGGATGGGCATCGCGAGGAGGTCAAAAATGGCGAGCTGAATGACAACGCCCGCAAGGATTTAAAGGAGGCCGGTGAAAAACTCGCGGGCACGGAGGAAAAGCTGAAGCAGTTGTCGGATCAGATGAAGGAAAGCGTGCATGCGTCGAAATCAGACGATGTGAAGAAGGCCGCAGAGTTGGTGGCGAAGGCGCGCGAGGATTTGGAAAACTCACGGTTGCAGGACACTCCACCGGAGCGCGAATTAAAACTGGAGCAAGCGCGCAATGAAGCAGAGGCCGCAGTGAAAAAGCTGGAGAATGTTAGGGATGCGATGGACCGCGAGCGTGAAAAGATCGAGGACCTCGCGCGTCTCCAGGATCTTGCCCAACAGCAGCAGGAGGTCGCCAGACAAGCGGAAGCGAATCAGTCCAAAGATTGGCAGGAACAGCAGAAACGCATTGAGGAGCAGCTCCGACAACAACTGAGCGTGCGCCCCGATGCGAAGGCGGAAGCGCTGAAGGCCCAGGCCGAACAAGCGAAGGCGCTGGCCGAGCAGGCGAAGGCGATGGAGAAATCACAGGAGAATCTGGAACAGCAGACGGAGCAGACTTCTGAAAAGGCACTGCAGGAAGCGCTTGCGGCCGAACAAGCGAAAATCGCCGATGAGGCAAAAGCAGAACTTGCCGATGCCCAACAGGCGCGCAGCCCGCTTGCCGACGCCCTGCCCGAAGCCACCACGGCGGCGGAAGACGCACGGGATCAGATCAAAAAGGGGGAAACCCAGGCCGCTGCGGACTCCGCGAAAAAGGCGGCGCAGGCGATGAAGGACGCTGCCGCGAAAGCCATGCCAGCCGAGGCCGAGGCGTTGACGCCGTTGGCCGATAGGCAAAAGCAGGTCGCCGAGGCGATGGAATCACTCGCGAAAGGTGACGCGGCCGCCGCGCTCGAGGGCCTGCAGGAGGTACAGGCCGCCGCCGCCAAAGCGCTGGCTCAAGAGATGGAGAATCTTCCACAGATCGAGGCCAATGCGGCCATGAACGAGGCCAAAGACTCCGGCAAACAAGGCAGCGAACAAGCCAAGTCCGCTGCGGAGCAGGGGCAGAAAGGCCAGCAGCAGGACGCTTCGAAACAACACGAACAATCCGCCCAAAGTTTCCAAAAGAGCGCGGCAGCCCTAACACGCGCGGCCGAGGAGTTTTCCCAACAGGCACAGGAGGCGGCTGCCCAACAGGCGAAGCCGCAGCAAGCTCAGGCATCTGCTAGTGAAATGGCGGAGGCGTTCCAACAGGCGTCGCAGGCAGCCGATAATCCCCAAGCCGCCCAAGCAGCAGCCCAGGCAGAGGGTGCCGCGCAGGCACTTGCCCAGGCCGCGCAGGCCGCGCGCCAGAAAATGCAGGGCAAGGCTCCCGGCAAACCCGGTCCTCCTGGACCACCGGGAACCATGCCCAGCCAGGAGCCGCAAAACGACATGCATGTGCCGGAAGCCGACCCCGGCGTGCCGCCCGAGCTCGCGAAGCTTGGAATCAGCGCGGCGGATTGGGAGAAGATCCAAGCCAGCCTGAAGTCCGACGTCGGGGCCGGTGAGGGCGGCGCGGTGCCAGAGGAATACCGGGAGCTGGTGAGAGGTTACTTTGAAAGCATGTCGAAAAAATCCAACAAGGACTGACCGCCCATGAAATTTCCCATCAGAATTACCGCAGCGCTTCTCGCTCTAACTTTCTGGGCCGCAGCTCAGGAAAAAGCCGATCCCGCATTTGCCGAGTGGCGCGACCGCGTGGACCCGGCGGTGGAAAAAGCGCTGCGCTATCTGGCACGCGTACAGCAGCCCGACGGCTCGTTTCCGGATAGATTCGGCGACTCCACCGGTATTCCCGCGCTCGTCGGCATGGCGTTTCTGTCCAAGGGCCACCTGCCTACAGAGGGTCCG
>JBBRCO010000093.1:0-15757 GCA_038204755.1 Verrucomicrobiales bacterium | reverse complement strand
GGAGCCCTGGCCGAATCAGGAAAGAGCGGCCTGTCCGCAGAGGCGGAAACCCGCAGCGCCTGGATGGTCCCGATCTGCATGAATGAGATCCGCGCCTCGCGCGAGGGGCACTCGGAGTATTTCACCCCCACTGTCACCGGGCAGGTTTTTCCTCCCACCGGCGATGTGTGGGCGCTGGCGTTCTCTCCAGAGGGCAAGGTGCTCGGCAAGGTTTCCAAAGCGGTCTATGACAAGGGAACCAAGGATCTCAACGGCGCGAAGGTGCTTTATTTGGCAGCTATCAGCTCGACCCTACCGAATATCCAAACCGGCGCCACCCCGATGCTTGCCGCGAAGATCACCGTCGAGTATCCCTCGGGCGCACCCGCAGCCAAGCGCCAGAAACTTGATTTTTTCACCCGCATTCCATGAGTTTCAAAACCCACAGATCCGGCGGTTTTACACTGGTGGAACTGATGTTTTCCATGGCGATCGGCACCATCGTGCTGGTGCTCGCCGCAGCCATGTTAGGCACGTCCGGCGACGGATACGAACGCGTCGGTGGCAACGTGGCCGCCGAGCGCGAAGCCCGTGCGCTGATTTCCCAGCTCACCTCGGATCTTTCCACGGCCTACTTCCACAAAGACGGAGTGATCGACAAATCCTCCTCTTCCTGGGCCACCGACAAGATCGGATTTCTCACCCTCCAGCCTGCCGCTGCGCAGACCGAGGATGGCCGCATCGGCGATCTTTGCGCGGTGAATTATTATATCAAAGACCTCACCATGGGCGGCAAGGAGGTGCGCTGCCTGATGCGCGGATTTCGCGAAAGCAACGATACTTTCAAGGCCCTCCGTGACAACAAGGTGGATTCGCTTTTCATGGAGCAGTCCAAGGACGAACCGGTCGCCTTTGGTGTCGTTTCCTTCACCGCCACCCCGAGATCCAAGGACACTACGGGAAGGTGGATTGACTGGGTGAAAAACGACACGCTTGGACCCGATGCCTTCGATATACGCCTCATCATCGCCCGCCGCTCGCTTTCCGGACGGCTCAAAACCGCCAGTGATTGGAACGGTGGCGGTGGCCTGCTAGGCACCCCTGCCAAAGCGGACCGCAACCCGAATCTCGAGCTTTACGAAACCACCATCCGCTTTGGAAATCATGCAAAATCCTAAATCCTCGCCGCATCACGAAATGCCGGCAGGATTCACCTTGCCGGCCATTCTCGTAATCGTCGGAGCACTCCTGGTCCTCGCGGTGGGAGTTCTGCTGATCGTCGGAATCGAACGCAACACCGCCCGCTCCTTCGTGGATCGCCAGCGCGCGGAACTTGCGGCCAAAGCCGGACTTGAGGACGTCAGAGGAATTTTCACCAGCGATGCGGCAAACGATGATTTTGTCATCATCCAGTCCATGCTGAAGACACCGGTCACCCCGGCACCAGCCCCGCTCCGCCAAGCCGCCCCACAGCTTTTCCTCGCCCGTGGCAAGGCCGCCACAACAGCAAACTCGCCCCCCGCTTACCGCTACACGCCACTTTTCAGCACGCTCGCGAAACCCGAAACGCCGGACAAGAAACCCAAAGTCCCGGAAACATCTGGCCTCGCTCTCCCGGAGATCGAGCCGCTGCTCGGCACGGACCCCAAAACCTTCATCGATTTCGAAACCCTTCCCTATCAGGACAAGGTCCGCGCTTCATGGCTTCCGGTTCTTGATAGTAACAACAGGATGGTCGCCCGATATGCTTACTGGGTCGAAGATTTGCAGAGCCGGGTGGATGCCGGCACTGCAGGGAATACCAAGGGAAGCGGTGGAGAACACCTTCGCTATGGTTGGAAGGCGGGAGATACCTCGAAGTTCGCGCTCTTTCCAGCCCCCGGACTAAATGCCGAGGATTCCAAACCGGGCAGCAACGGGCGCGACGCGGAGCCGCCTCTGGATCAGGTGGCGCTCTTTGCGCTCGATCCTGCATCAGGTGCCAAGGATAACTCATCCCTCGACAAAACCATCATCGAAGGGCGTGAGGCATTGGTTTCTCCGGATTCGGTTCTCGCGGTTGCCGGAATCTCCCCTCCTCTCACCCGCGATGCGGCCGGGCACCTTTCGGACCCGAAGTCCCGCGCGGTCGAGGAGAATCTTTCCGCCTCCCTGCAGCCGTATGACGAACAACCAGTGGTTCCATTTGCAGTGGGCATCGACGCCTCCGTCGCCGGGAAACCAAAACTCAATCTCAACGCGCTCCTCGCAAAACCAGCAGCCTCCGCTGTGGATGAAATGGCGGCTTTCATCAAGAAGGGCCTTCCAGATTTCGAAGGGCGCAAGGGCGGCTTCCCGGAAGACTACGTCAAGACGCTGGCTGCCAGTGCGATCGGTTACGCTTCTCCCGGCAATCAACCCGTCGTCAAGGTGGGCGACTATCGGGGACTCGGTAACAGTCCGATGATCAGCGAAATCGTGCTCGACATCAACTACCTCGGGAAAGGCGGCAATGACGGCAACAAGATCATGCAATATGAGTTCGTGCTGTTTGCCGAACTGCTCAACCACACCAACCTATCGATCTCAAGCGGTTCCTGCGCCCTGAGTTTTGAACTTGGCCTAACATTACCGGGGATTGGACCGATACCTGTTGGCACCCGCTTCGACGAGCTTCTCGGAGATTCAACCCAATGTGCTCACGATCTCATACCATCGGGCGGAAGATATTGGTCCCAGCCTCAGCCGGTTTCTTTGGCCCCAGGCGAGTATAAATTCTACAAGTTTGCGACCGTGATCTATATGATTAACATCGGCACTGCCTCTATCGGATCGCAATTTACGTTGTCCGAGTCACTCGGAGCCGCAGGACTCAGCATGAAATGGAACAACAAGGAAGTGGAGCGGATCCCAGCGATCGTCCGCAACAGCAAGGGTCTGACGTTCAGCTCCGGACTGAGACGTTACTTCGGAAAAGCCGCGATTCCGGGACACAGTTACGGACCTTATGGTGAATTCATCAACAATATGGGAGACCCTCGAATCGCGCATTTTATCCCTTTTAAAGGTGGCATATCGAATTCTACCAATGGCATTCCTCTGGGCGAAAACGCATTCCCGGCGAATATTAGTCCGAATCGCCGGAATATCCGCTTCGAAATTGCCTACTCGAAATACAATACTGATCCGGCCAAACTCACGACTTATGGCCGGGTGATCCCATCGGAATGGCCGGACTGTGGTCACGATGCCCAAGTCACGACCTGGGATTCTGGATGGAACGCTGCTCGGCAGGGATCCGTATCAACGAATGGAACGGGCCCAGGCTTCGACCCCACCTCCATCGGAGGGGCGATACTTCCCGAAGCAGGCGAAGCTCTCACCTATCTCTCAGATCGCGGTCGTTATTACAGCACCACCGAACTCGGACGGCTATACGACCCGATCATGTATGTGCCGACCTTCGATCCTGCGTCCGGATATGATTCGACAAGGCTAAGGGAAGCGGGCGAACCCACCAACAAGGCCGGATTCATGCCTGCCTCAGGTCTTTCCTGGCCCCTTGTCCAGATCGAAAATGCATCGAGCCCCTACTTTGGAGGTGGCAACACCCTTCGCATCGGTCGGCCGGAGCATCCCAAATTTGACCAACCTTCCAAGCACGCTCCAGTGGATATGCCGGGAACCCATGCCGCGCGCTTGCTCGATCTTTTCCATGCCGGAAAATCGAGATCCGAGGACGCCGCTCGTCGCGAAGGGTCTGTGATCCGGATTGAAGGCCAAGTAAATATCAATACAGCATCACGAGATGCGCTACGGTCGATGGCCGCAGGATTTATCGAGATGGATCCCAAGATCATGGAACGAACTTCAGATACCTTCGATGCTCGAATGGCTCCAGCCGTCCAGCCGCTGACCACCTTGTCCGCTCTTACAGAAATCAAGGAGGCTGACCGGATAGCGGATGCGATCATTGAAGGCAGACCCTATGCCACGCCGTCCGAACTGACTTGTGCGGCTGGCACAGACGGCAAGCAGGTATTTGGTAACCCCTTTCTCTATCCATATACTGACTCCAAAAGGCCGTTTATCAGCAGAATTCAGTGGTCGGACGCGGCTGCGGAGGAGGTCTTTGCCCGCGTTTATGAGTCATCCACAGTCCGCTCCCGAAACTTGCGGATATGGGTGATCGGCCAGTCCGTTTCCCCCACGGACATTACCGATACCTCTCCCGAAGTGCTATCTGAGGTTCGCAAGGCCTATACCGTGTTTGCCGATCCCGGTGAACGAAAGACCGACGGCACAATTGACCCCACCAAATTCCGAATCTCCACTCTTAATGAAAACGACTTCTGAAACTCTTCGTGTGTTAGTCCAGACGGGTGGACTTTGTAAATTTTTATTGCCAGTGGCATTTGCCTTGGCGGCACCAAGGCTGCACGCTCAGGAAAAAAAGGACATGCCGCCCCCATTGTGCTTCATCCGCATCGTCAACACGGTGGCACCTGGTGCCGGCAACGTGAAGGTGGTGGTCGATGGCATGAATGTCTATCCACCCGGCTACAAGTTCGGAGCGGTCACCGGCGGCATCGGTCTGGCACCGGGTGTTCATTCGGTGACGATCAGCCGTGAAGGCGTGAAGGAAGGTATCTCCAAGGTTACCGTGGAGAAGGACCAGACAGTCACAATGATCCCCTTCGCGGAGCAGGTTCCTGCCACTGATCAGGAACCTGCCCATTTTGTTATCCGCATCCTCCGGCTCAAGCAGAAAGAAGTTCCGGATGGCCGCGGTGCGTCCTTCGTTTCTGTTTCAGGAAATCCCGAAGTGATGGCCGAATTGCGGGACCCCGGTGGAAAATGGACGAAGGTTCCCGTCAAGCGACTGATGATCGGCGAGGCCACCATTCGCTATCCTGAAGGTTATGCGCCGGTGAAGGTGAATGGAAAAGACATGGAACCTATCCCGATCGGGGACACTGGGAACTACGTTGTGGTCCTTTACGACGATCCGGACGGCAAACTTCAAGCTGTCAATTTCCGCGATTTCAAGTACTTGAGCGCCGATTGACGGTTTTTGTTCAGGAAAGAGCTGATCTTTCGTTAGAAAACCTCCATACGCCGCCTTCGCAATGACCTTCCTTACACTTTCCGCCCGCCGAAGTGCGGCTCTTGGTTTCGTCCTGTCGGGCTGGCGGTGAATCGGGCGGTGCATCTTTCGCGGAAATGCCGGATCGCGAAAATCGACCATCAAGGGTTCGACCGCGATGGTTTAGACCTTTCCGCCATCACTCAATCATTCACCAAAGTAACCTAGCCGCCGGTTCCCGGCCATTTCACGCTAAAATCTGTCTGGTTTTGAACCCGTGTTGATAAATGCGGCAACAATGCTTGTCAGGGAATCGCAAAGCTGGTTGGCTCTCGGGAGATGTGTGGAATTATCCAAGTGTTTTCGAGGCGGGAAGAGATTCACCGTGAGAATTTCAAAAATGCATTGCATTCCATGAAACACCGTGGACCAGATTACACTGGAACCCATTTTCATTCAAAACCCTTCATTCAGCCGGATGGAACGCCGGTTTTTGTTGCTTCTGGCCACCAAAGGTTGGCGATTCTTGATTTATGTGAACGCTCGAACCAGCCTTTTCGGAGGGCTGACAGCACTCTGGTATTCAACGGCGAAATATACAATTTCCAACAATTGCGTACGGAAATACCCACAAGCGGAGCGGAATTCACAACCAACGGCGATACGGAAGTGCTTTTCTACGGACTTGGTTGGAAAGGCTTGGATTTTATTCAGAATGCCAATGGCATGTGGGCCTTCACTTATTTTGATGAAGAGCGCATGCGGGTACTGGCTTGTCGGGATCGTCACGGCAAAAAACCTCTTTTCTATTATGCGGATGACGACCATGTGATTTTCTCATCAACAGTAGCGGCGATTCATCGTTATCTTGGGACCCGGCCCCAGCTCGATCCCGATTTTACGGATAGCTACCTTGCACATGGTTGGGCGTTTCCAGGTTCCAATGAGCACACTCACTGGCGGGGAATTCGCCAAGTCCCGTCAGGTCATTACCTTGATTTTGACTTGGCTGCATGGTCACTGCGGCTTGACCGTTATTATGACATCGAGGAGGCGGCGAAAATGCCAGCACCCGATGATGCAGGGCTATTGGAGTTGATGAAGGATGCAGTCCAGGCAAGACTAACTTCAGACCGGAAAGTAGGCTTGTTGCTTTCGGGCGGTATCGATAGTACCATTATACTATCAACATTGTATGCCATGGGTTTGCATGACGGGGTCCATTGCTTCATTGGCGAAACCGGACGTTCAGAAGATGCTCTATATGCACGCCGCTGCGTGGAAAAACTCGGTATTGAAGCCACTGTCATTGATCTGGATTATGGCAAACAGACGTTTGACCGTGTTCTCGCGATGTGCCGCCACCACGAGAAGCCTTTCCCCTTTGTTGGTAGTTCTATTGCCATGGCTGAGATGTTCGAGCAGATCGCACTGCGCGACGTGCGGGTGGTTCTTGATGGCACGGGTGGTGATGAAATTTTCGGGGGCTATTGGGGGCGATACTTTCCATCTGCCGTACGCGAAGCGATTTTCAATCGTGACGATGCCTGGCTAGAGGGAATTCGGGAAAATTGTCCTGACGTGCGCAGCGTTATTGCTCGGGAAAAGCTGCGTCTTGCCACAAAAGGCGTGCTAGGCAGTCAGCGATTCAAGGCGTGGAAGCAGCGAAATTCTCCAGCAAAGAGACTACTGGGCCTGAATCGTGCGCAAATTGAGCCAAACGACCCCCTCGCGACCATGAAAGCCGGATTCGCGGCGACCTCCTTGCGAGATGTGATGCCTGGTGGTCAGTTAGGTGAGTGGATCTGGCACAACGACCGGAATTCAATGATGTGGGGAATCGAAGGACGCAGTCCATTGCTCGACTATCGGCTAGTGCCGTTCATGAGCAATGGATACGCGATGAAATTTCACAATCAGTGGAATAAATACCAACTGCGGCGCTTGTTTGATGCGCTCACGCCCCTGCCGACGCAATGGCGCCAGCAGAAGCAGGGATTTCGATGGAACAGCAAAGCTTTTGTAAGCGACAACAGCGCAAGAATCCTCGAAACCATTGCCACATCCGTTTATTTGAACGGTCGCTACGATATTCCTACTTACGTGAATCGTGCTAGCAGAAATCGAAAGGTTCTACTCTCCGGGATTACTCCGCGCCTTTTTTGCATCGCTGGATTGGAATCCGAATTGGGCGTGGCACCAAGTTAGGTTGTTTCGTGCGATGTCAGGCGAACAGGTTCCGTCAAATTGAAAGCGCCCTCTGAGCGCCACACGCATGAACGGAGTGGAAAAAGAAGATGGGAGTGGGCTTCGGCATCGATTTTTGGCTTGGTGGGTGTCCTCGGTAAGCACAATGCCTTAAGGGAAGGCAATTTGCAAAAATCTTCAACCTCGGGGGCGCAGCGACCACTGCGCCCAACGACCTGATCGGTATCGTGTAAGCTGCCGTCAGAAAAAACCGTGATCAACGACCTTCCAGACCAGCCCGGCGACGTTCCCCGCACCTTCGCCGACGTGGCGAAAGCGAGAAATTCCTCGGCTACCACCCGATGACCCCGATCCGCGAGGGCATCACCCGCTGGGTCGAATGGCAGCGCGGAATGCTGGCGGTGCAGCGGTGAATCACACCGTGAAGCCATCCGGCAATTTGCCCGACCAGGCCTTTTTTGCTTGCCGCACCCGGTGAGTGTGGTTTGGTCGCCGGGAATTCGGATTGGCCGAATTTCAAAAATGCCGGTTTCCGGCACGCAAAACGCTGGTCGCCAAGCAACCCATCCCATTTTTCTATCATGCTTTTCCCAAACGAGCCCGCCACCACGACTCCTTTTTCAGCGCTGCCGACCGACCGTCGGCGCGTGATCGGTACTCTCGGTTTGGCCGGTCTCGGCCTCGTAACTTCCTCGATTTCAGCAAAAGCCGACAGCAGTCCGCGCGTGAACGTGCGGACGAGTTCCCGCACCATGCCGCCGCTGGCCAACTCAAACGGCCGGATCGATCTCACGGAACTGCCGCCGGAGTGGGCGCACAGTCAGGGTTCGGTGCTGCCCACCTACGCCCGTTATCTTTCTACATTGAAGCTCCAGAATATTAGCGTGGCGCAGGTCATTGAGGCCCACGCGAAGGCAAAGGGCTCCGTCTGGAACATCCTTCCGCCGAAAGTCTGGTGGGCGCGCATGGGATACACCCTCCGCGTGGCGGACCGGATCGCCATCGAAATGGGCGTGCGCCAAGTGGAAATCGTTTCCGCCTACCGCAGTCCGGCTTACAACTCGCATTGCGAAGGCGCAAAGAACGGTTCCTGGCATCAGGCAAACGTGGCGGTGGACGTGAAATTCACGGTTTCCGCCTCGCAGGTTACCCGGACTGCGCGCGAGCTGCGCGATCTAGGACTTTTCCGTGGCGGCGTCGGTGGCTATTCGGATTTCACCCACATCGACAGCCGCGGCATCAATGTGAATTGGTAGGGCTGAGGTCGAGAATCGGGATGGCTTAGGGTGAATTCGCGATCGGTTTCGCCTGCTTTTGCAACAAGCTTCCCGCGCCGCTTTCGTTTTTTGCGAACTTTTTAATCCTTTTTGCGGCTGAAATCGAACCTTCCTCACGTCTTGAAATCCCGCGTTTGGAACGCCAGCCAGCCGATAGTGAAGAGCGTGATGTTCAGCCCGCCGAGAAAGGCGTAGGACTCGATGACCTTCGGCCAGGAAATCTGCTGCTCCGCGAGGAACACCCAGGCGCTCATCCGCCATGTGACGAACCACGCTTCGTAGGGTTTGAAAAACGGGAAATTTTGCAAAATCATGTCCACGAAAAGGACACTCAGCGTGATGATGGTGGCGGCGGCCGGCTTGATTTTGAAACAGGAAAACATGAACGCGATGGACGAGAGCGTGATCATGCTCAGCCCGATGCCCACCGCACAGAGGCCGAGCCGGAGCGCGCCTTCCGACCACTCCGGAAACGCCGCGAATACCTTCATTTTCGGCTCCATCACGAAAAGCCCGCCCTCCCAGCCGATCGCGGCGACGGCCATCAGGTAGCCGGAAATGCCGACAAAAAAGACGAACGAAAACGTGTAGAGACAGATCGCGCTGTATTTCACCATCAGTAACCGCAGCCGCGAAATAGGGCGGGCGAAGACGAGGCGGAGGTTTCCGTCCTCGTTTTCCTTCGCCACGATGTCTCCGGCGACGAGCGCGAAATAGACCGAGCCGAGAACGAACATGCTCAGCAGCATGATCGTGAAGGTGATGGTCAGCGAGCTGTAGTAAGTGCTGAAATCCAGCCCGTTGCGTTCGACAATACCGCGGTTGTAGCGCTGCACCTTGTCCAGTTTGTAAACGAACAGGATCACCGCCTCCATCACGAGGAAGGCCCCGTATCCCATCCAGGTGCGTGGTCGGGCGAAGAGTTTGCGGAGCTCGCCGCGGAGTTGTTGGAGGAACAGCATAGGATGGAAAACACGGGACGATTCCGCGCGCCCCACTCATACACCGGAAACGCGTCAGTCAACCCTTCGCTGACAGAGGCTTCCCCGCAGGAACGAATCAGGCAGCTCGTTCATGTTGAAGACCCCTGCCCATTTCCGATCGCGGTCCCAGACCACCAAGCCGACGGCTTCTTCATGAAATCCCTGAAAATCAAGAAAATGAAATAGCATTGGATAAGACTGTAGGATTGACACCCAAATGTTGGTGGCTAGGATGGCCGAAACCTGTCGCTTTCTTTCAGGTATCTGCAGCTAGTTGGTGATGAGTTCCCCGATTTTGAAGACACTGAATGCCGTAGTTTTTTTTCTCGATCCGAGAAGCTATATTCATGTGTTCCGATTGTTTTATTTTTACGGCTACAGCCATGTCCGCGAGCGCAGGAAATTGTTGGTGGGAAAGGGTACGAGAATATCTCCAAATGTTTCATTCCGTAATGGCGAACGGATCACAACAGGCATCAATTGTCACTTGGGGGAGCGAAGCCTGATTTGGGCGGGTGATACTTCCGGACGCATTTTCCTGGGCGACAACGTGATGTTGGCCCCCGGCGTTTTCCTCACAGCTTCGAACTATCAGACCTTGCCCGGCAAGCTGATCAGCGAGCAGCCGAAAATCGAACGGGATATCCGTATTGGCAACGACGTCTGGCTCGGTGCCCATGTTGTCGTTGCAGCAGGCGTGACCATTGGCGATGGCTGCATTGTGGGCGCCGGTGCGGTGGTCACGAAAGATTTGCCCGCAGGCTCAATTGCCGGCGGAGTGCCTGCCAAAGTTATCAAAAATCGATTATCCCCCTCATGAGTGCAGATGTAGCCATTGTTATTGTGTCGTATAATTCCGCAGAGCACATAGGGGCATGCCTCGAGAGTGTTTTCGCACAACGGAGAGCTGTGAGCCAGCAGGTCATCGTAGTGGACAATCATTCGCGTGATGGCACAGTGGATTTCATCAGGGAAAATTTTCCAGATGTGGAATTGATTGTACCGGGTGAAAATCTGGGGTTTGCCAAAGGAGTGAATCTGGGAGTGAGGCATTCCAGTGCCGAGTTCGTCCTGTTGTTGAACCCCGATACGATCATATTGGAAAGCGCGGTGGATGTGATCGTGGGATTCGCCCGTAAAAACCCGGGACACGGACTCTACGGCGGGCGCACCCTCACACCTGATGGTGAGTTGGAACCGTCATCCTGTTGGGGTTTGCCTACACTTTGGAGTATGGGTCTTTTTGCCTTCGGATTCACCACGGTGGTGCCGAAGAGCCGCTTTTTCGATCCGGAATCCCTTGGTAACTGGCAAAGGGATAGTGTCCGTGAGGTAGGGGTGATCACCGGTTGTTTCCTTCTCGCGCCGTCTGTTGTCTGGAATGAACTCGGTGGACTTGACGAGCGGTATTTCATGTATGGTGAGGACGCTGATCTTGCCATGCGCGCCCACCATGCCGGCTATCGTCCGGTAATTTGCCCGGATGCGAAGCTCGTTCACGAGGTCGGTGCCTGTTCGGACACGCCGGTTCAAAAGACGATGTTGCTTTACAAGGGCAAGGCCAGTCTGGTGCGCATGCACTGGAGCGGATTGCAGCGTTCGCTCGGCCTGTTTTTTCTTGTGACCGGTACCGGGATTCGTGCGTTGGCGAGCAGATTGAAATTCGCGCCGGGCGAGAACGATAGCGCCGGACGTTGGCAAACCCTGTGGCGTGAACGCAAGGATTGGCTGCAAGGTTATGGCGGCTAAGTCTCTGTGGATCCGCCCGCGCGCCCGGGTTTGGTCCGGTTGAATGTTTATCAAACTCCTCATGCCCCTCTCTCCCGACATCATTATTTTCTGCGGCCAAGACTGGTGGTACCACAATCGTGCTCATAGTGATTTCCAATTGATGACGCGCGCTGCAAAATACCGCAAAGTACTGCTGGTAAACAGCATCGGGATGCGGATGCCGATGCCCGGCAAGAGTCCGATGCCGTTCAAACGGATTTGGCGGAAGCTCAAGAGCATGCTCCAAAGCGTTAAAAAGCCTCTGCCAGACCTGCCCGACTACACGGTGATGACGCCGATTCTTTTCCCATTTTACAGCAGTCCGACTGCCAGGGCGTTCAATGCCTGGTTCATTCGTTTCCAAGTCCAGCGCCAGGCCCGCAAGCTCGGCATCGAGAATCCCCACCTGATCCTCACCCTGCCCACGGCTTGGGAAGTGGCGCGGAAAATGAAACGCAGCTCACTGGTTTACAACCGCAGCGACAAGCATTCCGGCTTTACCGAGGTGGACAACGCGCTGATCGTGGCCTTGGAAAAAGAACTCATCCAGAATGCGGATTCCGTCCTCTACTGCTGCCGCACTCTGATGCGAAGTGAAGCGGACCTCGCCGGAGATCGTGCCCGTTTTCTCGATCATGGAGTGGATACAAGGCATTTTGCCAGTCGCCCTCCCAGCGGTGCCGTTACAAGCCTTGGCATCAAACGGCCTATCATTGGTTTCTTCGGCGGGCTGGACGACTACGTCGTCGATTTCGACCTTTTGGAACGCCTGGCTGCGGAGCGCCCGGACTACAATTTGGTCCTCATCGGACTTGCCACGCTCCCTCTGGATCGTCTCAGTCGGTTTCCCAATATTCATCTGCTAGGATACAGACCTTACGAGCAAATTCCCACGTTCGGCTCGGATTTCGATATCTCCATCATGCCATACATCGACAATGATTGGACGCGATGGATCAATCCGATCAAACTCAAGGAATACCTTCTGCTGGGCCATGAAATTGTCGCCGCCCGCTTTGGTGAGGCGGACTATTATGCGGACTACATCCACATTGGGAAAACTCACGAGGAATTCATCGCCCATTTGGATGCCGTTCTAGCCGGAAAAAAAGCTGCGGGAAAGCGTGAGGCTCTGCTCGCGAAGGCCGACTGGGAAGATCGCACCGTAGAGCTGATAGCTGTTTTAGATGAAATTTCGGCTCGGAAGCCTTCTTTTTGTCAGGTTAGTTAGGACTGCCTGCGCCGCCGAGGATTTCCATGTAGAGATCCTCCAGCGAGCGGCGGATGGGCGAAAACGCGCGGACGCGCACGCCGGCGCTGACGAGGTGTTCCACCGTGGTGGCGGGATCGGAACCATGGCGCAGGCAGATGCGGTTCGGGCCGAGGATGTCGCCGCCGGTGGTGGAAATCAGGCCGCAGGCGATGCCCCATGGTTCGAGATCGACTTCGAAAACGAGCGCGTCGTCATTCAGTCCGCCGACCGGGCCCTCGAATACGCGTTTGCCTTCCCGCAGGATGGCGACGCGGTCACACATGAGCTCGACTTCTGCCAGAAGGTGCGAGTTGAAAAGCACGGTCATGCCGCGGTCGTCGCGGAGGCGGAGCACAAAATCCCGGAACCACTTGATGCCCTCGGGGTCGAGCCCGTCGGTGGGCTCGTCCAACAGAAGCACCTCCGGCGCGGGCAGCAGGGCCTGGGCGAGGGCGAGGCGCTGGCGCATGCCGTGGCTGTAGGTGCGGACTTTCGAGTGCACGCGTTTCGTTAGGCCGACTTGTTCGATCACCTCGCGGGCCGCCTTCGCGTCGAAGCCGGACGAGTAGCTCATCAGGATTCTCAAGTTCTCCCAGCCGCTGAGGTAGTCGTAAAATGCGGGGGCTTCGAACACTGCGCCCACCTTGTGCAGCGCCTTCGAGCGGTTCTTGAGCACGGAAACGCCGCCGATGGTCACGTCCCCGGAGTCCGGCATGACCATGCCGAGGATGATGCCGAGTGAGGTGCTTTTCCCCGCTCCGTTGTGGCCGAGCATGCCGTAGATCTCGCCTTTTTTGACGTGGAAGGAAACGTCGCTGAGCGCGGGTTTCCCGCCGAAGGATTTGTGGAGGCCGGTGGCTTCTAGCATGGTGATTGAATGTTAGTTTCCGACGACGAAGCGTTGCTTGTTGGAGCTGGATAGATCGGCGTAGAGGAAATTCACCTTGCCGAGATGCCAGGCTTCCTTGTCGCTGATGAGCGGGATCTTGTCAGGGCGGTCCTTGATGGTGAAGAGGGTGAGTTCGGAAACGAGCCGTTCGCTCTGGGTGTAGTTCCAGAGGTAGCTGGAGCCGCTGGCGTCATAGAACTTGCTATCGGCCGGGCATTTGAAGGCTTCCGGCGTCTCGAAGTAGGAAAGCAGGACGGTGTCCAGCACCGGAACGTCCTCGGATTTCGATTTCCGGCCGGCTTCGAGTGCGGGCATGCGGTTGTTGTGTTCCTGAAGGTAGGTTTGCAGGCCCACGCCGAGCGAGCGCAGGTTGTTCAGGCAGGACGCCTCGCGGGATTTCGCGATGAACGAGCTGGCGAGCGGCCACGTGATACCGGCAAGCGCCGCGATGATGGCGATGACCACCAGCAGTTCAATCAGGGTAAAGCCGCGTTTTTTCATCATCGCCGTGGGCCGAATTCGTTACCGCGGAGGCCTTGCATGGTTTCGTTCATCGCGTCCATCAGCGGGGCGAGATCAAGCTTGGTGTCGGAGGTGGATTTTTCGAAATAGGCGCGCATGCCTTCCTGGCTGATTTTTTCCAGCAGCTCGTTGCTCATTTCCCCGGCGCGGTCCATGTCCTCCTTGGTGCGGCCGTTCTGGATCTCCTGCATGCCCTGCTCGACGAATTTTTTCCGCTGCTCCGGTTTCATCGCATCCAGCGATTTCATAAAGTTGTTCATCGACTCGGCCACGGTCAGCTCGATGAACAGCCCCTTTTCCGGCGGGCTGAGCAGGCGGAAAAAATTCTCGCCCGTGCGGCTGTCGCGGTTTTTTTCGCGTTCTTGGAAATCCAGGCGGTTGACGAGTCCGGCGATGTCGCGCAGCGCCTTTTCGCGGCGTTTCGCCTCGGCGGCCTCGCCGATGGATTGTGACCAATCGTTGAAATGCGCTGCTGCCACCTCCCGGTTCACGCGCTCTGCCGTGATTTTCCGGGATCCGGCATAGGCACGGATGCCCCAGACGATTCCCCAAACCGCAGCCAGCACCAGCACCGCCTTCACTATCGCACTTCTCCGTCCCATGACTGAAAGGATTTTAGGCGAAGGTCCCGGCCACGCAAGTGGGCATTCCGCCTGCAGCGGCTAACGGGCTGCGGTGGTATCTCAGAAAGCAAAGATCTGGATCCCACGCGCTTTCCCTGATGGACGCCGCCGCTTGCCATCGCCTCCGACAGACCCGGCGGATGGAAATCCGTCTTGGCGAACGGGGTGCGGGATGATTGAGTTTGCGGCAATGAAAGCGCTTCCATGTTACATGTTCGGCTTTGCAATGCTGGCGATGCCGGCGGTGAGGGCGAATCTGGTCGGGGAACTGACACCAAAGGCGGAGGCGGGCGATCTGGTTTCCCAAGTGGAGCTGGCGCAGCTCTATGAAAAAGGCACCGGCGCGGCTAAGAACGTGAAGGAAGCCGCGAAGTGGTATGAGAAGGCGGCGGAGCAGGGAAACCTGGACGCCCAACTGGCACTCGGCGCAATCTATTTCCGCGGCCAGAGCGTGCCAAAGGACAGCCGCGAGGCCGCGAAGTATTACATGATGGCGGCCACTCAGGGTAATGCCACGGCGCAATGCCAGATGGCCCGCCTGCACATGATGGGCGCGGGCGTGCCAAAGGACGATATTGAGGCCTACAAATGGGCTTGGCTCGCTGCCGGTCAAGGCGATGCAGCCGCGAAGAAGGTGGTGATGATTCTGGAAACGCGGATGCGCTCTGAGGAAATTTTACAAGCCAGGGAGCACGACAAAACGGTGGAGGAACTCAAAAAACTGGACCTGCCAAAGCCGGAACAAGCACCCGTGCTTGAGCCCATCAAGCCGGAGTCTCTGGAACCGGCTGCGAACTGATCAGCCTAGCCGGGCGGGTGCTTCCGGCGTGGTTGGAAAACCCTGATCTTTCAATCTAGGATTGATTCCACCGGGAAGAAACCCAACCCGCTAGCGAACAGAGATAAAATCCACGCTAAGATTCGCTCACTATTTACCAGAGGCATCTAGCTTTGTGCTAGCTGCATTTTCAGCATTCAGCCGAGTGCGGACGGCGCTTACAGCGGAAGGTTTGTAGGAGTTGTAGAGCGGGATGGTATAATTGACGTTCGAGCCATTGCGCCTCGGCATTTCATCATTGGCCACGACGACGGAAAAGCCATCACGCGTTTCCCAAATCGCGTCTTGATACTTCCGGCCCATGTAAGTGGTGGCCACGACGCTGGCGTTCGCATCATCGACGATGACGAG
>JBBRCO010000092.1:0-16029 GCA_038204755.1 Verrucomicrobiales bacterium | reverse complement strand
CACCGCCGCGACGAAAGCGAAATTGCGCCCGTAAGGTTCGCCAGCCGGTTTCGGGTTGGGCACGATTAATTAATATAGAATCAAATGAAGGACCCTATACTTTCGAAATAATTGCCTTTCCCTAAAGGCATTGGGGCTAGTCCCGAGGCCCAGAGCGCGCAGCGTGGAAATCTCGCGGTTCCTATCAGCCACGGCGCTATACATCGTGTCGGGCGCGCCGAACAATGCGCCGACCGCCATCAGGCTGGAGATGAAAACACCGGCGGCCGTGATGAACTGCGTGACCATCGTCGATTGCTCCTCATAAAATTCCGACTGCCGCGCGACCTTCACTTCCAACTGCGGATTGGTGGTGAGCGCATCCTTGAGCTCCTTGAACGCGGATGGATCCGTTAGCTTCACCTACACTGACAGGAAACCGTCCTCTCGATGATAGGCGGGCATCAGTTCATTGGTGTCCGGCCGGATTTCAGACTCAGCAATGCCGCCCTTCGCCGTGAAAATGCCAACCACATCCCGCACGTTCTGGCCCATCTTGATCTGCTTGCCGACGTCGAGGCCGATGAACGCCCGCGCCGCTCCGGCTCCCACGATGATCTCGTTTTTCCCCGTCTCAAACCGGCGACCTTCGATCATGTCGATGTTTCCCCGGACGTCGTAGGCTTCCTGCCCCGGTGCGAAGTACGATTGCCACATCCGGCGAACCGGAAGCAGTCATCTCCCTGCGGAAACCCTGCGCAATGGCGAGCACGCCCACCAGGACACCGACGACTCCGGTGATGCCTACTGGGGAATACGAGCGCCTGATCGATGCCGCCGAAACCCTTGATGGTATCGAAGCAATCAGGATCGGCCTTGAAGCCGCAGAAGCGGGACGATCAAAGCCTGCCTCCGAAGTTATCCGCAAGTGGGAAGCCCTTTGACCGGGAAATGCGCCACCGCGTCATCATCACCGGTCCGGCGGATAGGAACTTCTGCCACCATTTCCACTGGATCCGGGAACGCTCCCCGCGAGGAGCGGAAGCTTGGCGCGCTTGAATGATCGGGTCGGTTAGCTCAATGGAGATTGCACCGGATCTCCACCTCCCCGCGAGGGAATCCGCCGCGTTTCCTGTCGAGATCCGCTGCCTGCTCTCCGGAAAGAACCGCTCCGCATTCCGGATCTTCTACCAGATTGAGGGCGACGAGGTGCGGATTCTGGCAATCAGACGACCTTCTTGGGATCTCATGGATCCGGGCGATGAATCGCGACCATCTCAGCGAGGCACGGAATGTTAGATCGCGTGGATTGCTACCATTCACGTCAATCCGTGGGCAATGACGGTATTCATGACCGTTCAAACGCCACCTTTTTTCTTTCCCACCTTGGCAGTGCCAAAGGAGATGGTGGCCTTGCCATCCTTGAGTTTCTTTTTCTTCGGTTGCTCCACCGAGATGTCGGGCGCGCCACTTGCGAAGTTAATGCTGCCGGAGATGTATCTGTCCGCGTCGTTGTTGAGATAGACCTTGAGATAGCTCGTGGATGCATCAAACTTGGAAAGGTTGATCGCTCCGGGTGCCGCGGACAGGCTTCCGATCGCCGTGCCGGTGGGATCCTGGAGGGAAAGATTCACGCTGAAAGGGGCCAGGCTTCCGATGGTCTGGTTGCTGTGGTTGGCTGGTCCCCATGAGGTTGTGAACTGGATTTCGTGGTTGCTGCCGCTTTTGTTCAAGGTGAATGACGCCTTGTCCGGCAGCGCGCTGGTCGTCCACGAGCCGCTCTTGCCCTGGAGGGTGAAGGTGAGCATGGAGGGTGTTTTTCATGGGAAACCAGGTGGATGACCAAGCACATCTGGCATTTTCCGCGCAGTTGGACAAGCTTTCAGAACAAGGCCGGATTGCACCACCCTTGCGATACGAGGCGGTGGGAGCGGTTTCCCATGTGATAGCCTTTGGCGATGACCACACCATGTGGGTTGATCGGCTGTGGCCGGTTTATTTCAGAAAGGTTGAAAGCTCGGGAAACTTGCGCTGGGAATTCCGGCGAAATACGGTAGAGTCCGCGCCGAGTGGAAAACCTCGGATACATCCTGCTGGCGGGTTTTATTTTCGGCACCATCGGCTGGGGGGCGAACTCCTACGGCAAGCGCCTGGGATTGTGGCAGCCGCGGGCGATTGGCTGGACGTTGATGATTTATCCCTACATCGTCTTCAACTTGTGGGCGCTGTGGGGGGTGGGTATCGGCTTGCTGGTGTTGCTATGGTTCTTCCACAGCGAATGAAAACGCAGGATTTCCCTTGGCAGACCGGGCATTTTTCTCGCTAGATCGCGCCGCCCATGCCTACCGAAGCGATCCTTTCCACTGTGCGCCAATTCCTCGGAGTGGACCCCACCGTGCGCATCACCCTCGAGCCGATCAAACGCGGTGCCTCGGGCCGCACGATCGTCCGCGTAAAAACCCCCGGTCACGAGCCGTTCATCGGCGTGCATTGGAACGAGGAGCGCGAGGATAATTCGCAGTTCGTGCCGGTGGCGCAGTTTCTCAAACAGGCGAAACTCCGCGTGCCGGAAATCATCCATGACCGTTCGAGATACCGCGTCGCGCTGGTGGAGGACCTCGGCGATGTGGATCTGCTTTCACTGAAGAGCCGGCCGTTCGCCGAGCGGCTGCCGTATTACCGCATGGCCTTCGAGCAGGTGGACAAGCTGTTTTATGCAAAGCCCGCGAAGGAATTCCATCTGATGCAGCCCTTCGATGCGGCGCTCTATCGCTGGGAGCAGAACTATTTCTTCGAATACCTTGTTGAGGAATTCCTCGGTATGGACGCCACCGCGTTGCGGGAAAATCAGGTATTCATTGATCTATCCGAGCGGCTGGGCACCGTCGCCCGCCACCTGGTACATCGCGATTTCCAATCGCAGAATCTCATGATCAAGGACGACAAGGTCTGGCTCATCGATTTCCAGGGCCTCCGCCGTGGCCGCCAGGAATACGACCTCGCGTCGCTCGTTTTCGATCCCTATCTGGACCACTCCGCCGCCGAGCGCGAGCAGCTCCTAACGCTCTGGGAGGACATTGCCGACGAGCGCCCGCTGGAAACCCTCTTCCACGAATGCGCCGCCCAACGCCTGATGCAGGCGCTCGGGGCTTTCGGAAATATCGTGAAAAACCGTGGCGACGAATGGTACCGCCCACACATCGCCACCGCCGGGCGCTTGCTAGGCGAGGTGACGCGCGGCACTCCGCTCGAAGCGCCGCTCGCTCCGGTCCTCGCGAAGATATCCTAACGAAAATTTGTGACCCGTTTGTTCCAACGCCGGTTTTGGGTGCTGCTCATCTCGGCTGCGGTCGCCATGGGGTGTTGGAAATTCCTGCCGGGCTCGGGCATCGACCGCGTGCTCTTTTCGACGGTCGCCGGGAGTTTCGCCAATCCACCGTTTTTCGTTTCGGGAAATGGCACGCACGCATCGCCGTGGGCGCTCAACACGATGGCCGCCGTGCCGAAGCCGGACAAGCGCGAGGCACCGGTGGTCGTTTCGTTAGGCGATGACTTGGGAAACTTTTTCCAATCCTCGCCGCCCGCTCCGATCGATCTGGCGGTCATTTTTTCCAACATCCACCGCCTCGGTGCGAAAAAGGCAGCCACCGCCGCCGTGCTTGCGTGGGAAGCGCCGGATCCCATCGGGCTGGCCGCGCTGGACAAGGCGCTCGGGAAATTCGATTCGCTCGTCATGGCCGCGCCGCTCTCGCGTGGCGCGGTTTCCTCGGCGATGCCGGGTGCCTTTCGCCGGGCGTCGCTTTCTCTAACGAGGATTGCTGGAGACACCTCCGCTCTTCCGGCCGTGAACCGGATCCCGCTTCCCGGCGTCATCTTCGGCGGGGAAACATCAGTCGCGGGATTCTCGACGCTGGAGTCCGAGCCGTCTTCCGAATTTCCTCCTCTCCTCGCGCGCTGGGAGGATCGCGTGGTGTTCGCCTTCCCACTACTAACCGTGCTTCAGCGGAACAATTTCCCGCTTGATGGCGTGGAAATCCGCCTCGGTGAATCCGTCAAACTCAGCCCGTCCGGCCCTGTCATTCCGCTCGACGATTACGGCCGCCTCGCAGTTTCCATCAAGCTGATAGCCGCCTTCAAGGAAATCTCCGCCGAGGCCCTCATCGACGGCGGCGCTGGACTTTTCCCGAAAACCGCGTCCGATCCCGTCATTCTCCGCGACGACCAATCTGCCGCCGAACCCGCCACCCGCGCGTTTTCGAAAAATCTATCTGCCTTGGTTGCCGCCATCGCTTCTGACAAAGGATTTGCCAGCGTCACCCGCTATCCGAGGCTCACGCTCAACAGCGAGTTCGTCGTTTTCACCCTCCTTGTGCTTGTGCTCACCGCACTGTCCGGGCTCGCGGACTTCCGCCGTCACATCGCCTTCGCTGCACTGGCTGGCATTTTCCTATCCGCCCAGTGGATCGGAGCCGGAATGGCCTCGGTCTGGCTGCCGCTTCTTCCTTCCCTCGCGGCAATCGCAGCCGTGGCGGCCGTTTCCCAACTGATGCGCGAACCATCACCCGCCCTAGCCGCCGCAGTCATTGAGCCGCTGCTGGAAACCGAAGTCCCGATAGAGTCCGAACCCGAGCCAACACCGGAACCGGCTCCAAAGGAAAAGAAACCCCGCGCACCGAGGGCAAAAAAGGAAGCCACCGCAAAGCCGCCTGATAAAAAAGCCGCAGCGAAAAAGGTAGCGACACCCCGCAAACCGCGCTCCAAAAAGCCTCCCACGGACAGGTGATGCCGGCAAGATACCCATTTTCCCCGGCGTATCCGTGCGGATGAAAACCTTTGGGCTCGCTGCGATTCTTGCCGCCATTCTATCAGCCCACGCCTCCGCCGGGTGGATCTGGATCGAGGGCGAGGCTCCCGCAGGCCACCACATGAACCGCCATCCATGGTGGTACGACCAGGTGAAGCGCGAGCAGTTTTCCGACGGTAATTTCACATCTAACTTCAATAAGGACAAGCCCGGTGATGCCGACTACCGCTTCACGGTCCAGCAGCCAGGCGATTACGAATTCTGGGTCCGCGCGAATCCGCTGGCGGCGAAATTGTCCTACGCCTTGAACGATGGCGCTGACACCCCCATCGATCTGGCGCAGGACAAACGCGGCGAAACCAACGTCGCCGCAGATGACAAACCGGACCTGCGTTTCATCGCTTGGAGCAAGGTCGGCAAGGTCACGCTGCGGAGCGGGGAAAACACGATCCGTTTCCGCATGACCAGCGCTAACAGCCACCACGGCTACCTCGATTGTTTCGTCTTCAGCAGCGAGCCGTTCCTGCCCGTCGGCACCACCAAGCCGGACCAACTTGCCGCCGCATCCGCAAAGACAGCGGCGGAGAATAAGGATTGGTTCGCCTTCGACCCGAAGCCCGATTCCTTCACTAACCACTCTGCGACGGACCTGCGGTTTCTCAACGAAAAATTCGCCGGCGAGAACGGCTTCATCGGTGTGAAGGATGGAAATTTCATCCACACCACCAGCGGCGAGCCAGTCCGGTTCTGGGCGGTGAATGGTCCACCTGAGGATTTGCCACCCGCCGATCTCCGACAATGCGCGCGGATGCTGGCGAAGTACGGCGTGAACATGATCCGCATCCACGGCGGTTATTTCGACAAGGACGGCGAGGTCGATCCCGCGAAAATCCAGCATGCCATCAAGGTCGTCTCGGCGATGAAGGCGGAGGGCATTTACACGCATTTTTCTATCTATTTCCCGCTGTGGCTCGATCCGAAACCCGGCAACCGCTGGCTCCAGGGTTACAACGGCAGCCAGCACAGCTTCGCCTCGCTGATGTTCAATCCGGATTTCCAAGCGCAATACCGCAAGTGGTGGACCGCCTTGCTAACAACACCCGGTCCCACCACCGGCAAGCGTCTTGTCGATGATCCCGCCGTTGCCAGCCTGGAGATGCAGAACGAGGACTCGCTGTTCTTCTGGACCTTCGACGAGACGCGGATTCCCTACGTGCAGTTGAAGCTGTTGGAAAAGCAGTTCGGCACCTGGCTGGTCGCGAAACATGGCTCGCTGGAAGAGGCATTCGCGGATTGGAAAAGTGAGCCGCTCAAGCGTGATTCGGCAGCGGAGGGGCGCGCCGCGTTCCGCCCGTTATGGAATGTTTTCACCGACCGCACAAAGCGTGATCAGGAAACTGCGGAGTTCCTGCTGGAGGTGCAGACGAAGTTCTATTCCGAGACCCGCCTGTTCCTGAAAAATCTGGGTTTCAAGGGACCTATCACCGCATCCAACTGGATTACCGCCAGCCCGGAGATCCTCGGGCCATTAGAAAAGCTCAGCTATACCACCGGCGATTTCATGGATCGTCACGGATATTTCGGAACCTATCATAAGGGAGATCAGGCCGGGTGGTCCATACGCGCCGGGCACACCTGGGCGGACCGCAGCGCCCTGCGTTTCGACCCCGAGGAACCGGGAAAACCCAAGCAGTTTTTCCACCCAGCGATGGACCCGCATTATAACGGGCTGCCCTCGATGATATCTGAAACGACCTGGTGCCGGCCCAACCGATTTCGCGGCGAGGCCCCGCTTTACTACGCGGCTTACGGTGCGCTCCAGCACACCGATGCCATTGTCCACTTCGCGCTCGATGGGTCGCATTGGTCGGTGAAACCGCGATTTTTCACGCAACCTTGGACCGTGATGACCCCCGCGATGATGGGCCAGTTTCCCGCTGCCGCGCTGATCTATCGACGCGGCCTGATCCGCTCCGGTGCGGTAGTTGCCGATGTCGCGCTGAACCGGAACGATCTCGTGCAGCTCAAAGGCACGCCGCTGCCGCAGGACGCCGCCCTTGATGAACTCCGCTTGAAAGACATCCCCAGCAGCAGTGAAATCAAACCCGGCCAGCGGCTCAACCCGCTGCTCCACCTCGTCGGCCGTGCCGATGTCCGCTTCGTCACCAGCCCCGCAGCCACAAAAACCGCCGACCTAACACCCTATCTCGACACGACCGCGCAAACCGTGCGCAGCACCACCGGCGAGCTGAAACTGGATTACGGAAAAGGCCTGCTCACCCTGAACGCCCCCGCGGCCCAGGGTGCCAGCGGCCAGCTCAAATCCGGAGCCATCGAAACCCTGGATCTCTCCATCGCGTCCGACATGGATCCCGGCCAGCTCGTCGTCGTTTCCCTCGACCAGCAACCGCTCGCCACTTCCAAAAAGATGCTCCTCCAGGTGATGTCCGAGGAAAAGGAATCCGGTTTTAAAAGCGAACCGGTGACCGCCGGAGTGCGCAAAATCACCGACCTCGGCACCGATCCCTGGCAGGTGAAAAACTTCGCCGGTAGCGTGAAATTCAAGCGCCCGGACGCTGCCAGACTCAAGGTCACGCCGCTCGATTTCAACGGCTATCCGCTCGCGCCGATTGGCAATGCCGCCACCATCCAGCTCCAGCCCGGCACGCTCTACTATCTGATCACCGGGGAATAGCCACCTTTCCGCTTTTCCCAGACCGCTCGCCCGCTCTACGATCACCGCCATGGACCCGATTGAAAAAGCCAACTCCCTGATCGAAGCGCTGCCCTATCTGCAGGCGTTCCGCGGAAAAACCTTCCTCATCAAAATGGGCGGCTCTGCGATGGAGAATCCGGATTTGGTGTCGCGAGTCATGCGCGATATCGTTTTCCTCGAAGTGGCTGGCATCAATCCCATCGTCGTCCACGGCGGCGGCAAGGCAATCTCCGCAGCGATGGAGGCCGCCGGACTGGAGGCGAAATTTGTTGGAGGGTTTCGAGTCACCACGGATGAGGCTATCGACATCGTCGCCCGTGTTCTATCTGAAGAGATCAACCCCGGGCTCGTCCGCATGATCCGTGATTTCGGCGGCAAGGCGGTGGGCATTCCGGGCAACGACGTTTTTCTCGGTGAGAAAATCAAAGGCACCGCGCCGGACGGCTCCAAGGTGGACATCGGCCGTGTGGGCGAGGTGGTAGGCTGTCACATGGAATACATGGATGCCGCGCATAAAGCCGGCATCGTGCCTGTCATTTCCCCGCTCGCCTCCGAGCTGGCCACGGGCAAGCCGCTCAACATCAACGCGGATCTCGCCGCTGCGGCGCTCGCGAAAGAGCTGCGCGTCGCGAAACTCGTTTATCTCTCAGACGTTCCCGGCCTTCTATCCGATCCAAAGGACCCATCCACCCTGATCAAATCCGTCACCCGTAAGGAAGCGGATGCCCTCATCGCGGACGGCACGATCTCCGGCGGCATGATCCCGAAAATCCGCAGCGCGGTGGACGCCCTCAACGCCGGGGTTAGAAAGGTCCACTTCGTCGATGGCCGCCTGCCTCACGCGCTTCTGTTGGAAATTTTCACCGATGGCGGTGTGGGCACGGAAGTGGTGAGGTGACGTTTACTCATCCTTCGTCAGATCTTTCAGGATCTTCTTCGCCAGAAGTTCATTAATTTCACGATGGCGGGGAACCGGTTGGGAGCGACCGGACTTCGGATTGTGATAGATGTCATGTTTCGCGCCATTGCGCAGCAATACGCAGCCAGCCTGTTCAAGCTCAACCACGAGATCCCGCCTTTTCACGCAACTTCCAGTTCGAGTTCCTTCCGGATTCCTGGAATAGGCTCCTGACCGAAAAGCTCAAAAAGATCCCTTAAATGTGCTTTCAGATCTTCCAGATCCTCGCCCTGTGTCCAATGGTCAGGGTAGTCGTTCAAGAAGCCGAGGTATTTTCCATCACTTTCGCACCAGTATGTGACTTTTGCTTTCATGTGTAATTCATACAGCCGATGGAAGAATGCGCCAAGCTGGAAAATACGTGGCCGCCGGCTTCAGCTCTCGAAGTAGGTATATCCATTGAGGCCCTCGCGGAAGAGGTCGAGGATCTCGCGGCGTTCCTTCGGCGAGATGCGGCCTTCGGTGACGGCTTTTTCGGCAAAGATGCGGAAGCGGGTGACGAGTTCCTTCGGGTCGAACTCGACGTAGGTGAGGACGTCGGCGACGGTGTCGCCCTCGACCTCGTGGGTATAAACCGGCTTGCCCTTTTCGAGGTGGACGCCGACGACGTTGGTGTCGCCTAGCAGGTTGTGGAGATCACCGAGAGTTTCCTGATAGGCTCCGACGAGGAAAACGGCGAGGTAGTAGGGCTCGCCTTGTTTGAAGTCGTGGAGCGGGAGGACTTTGGCGACGTCCTCCTTGTCGATGAAGCGGTCGATCTTACCGTCGCAGTCGCAGGTGATGTCGGCGAGCACGGCGCGGTGGCGGGGCTTTTCATCGAGCCGGTGGATGGGCATGACGGGGAAGACCTGGTCGATGGCCCACGAGTCCGGCAGGGATTGGAAGAGGGAGAAATTTCCGTAGTAGAAATCGACGAGCGTGGAGGACAGCTCGCGGAGGTCTTCCGGGATGTCGTCGAGCTCGGCAATTAGGTTGGAGATGCGTGTTAGAATATGCCAGAACCACGCTTCGGCCAGACCGCGCTCGCGGAGGGTGGCGGCGCCGTAGAAGAACTGGGCGCGCATTTGGTCGCGGTAATACATGGCATCGTTGAAGCACTCCTGGAGGTTCTTCTTGTTGATGACCTTGTTCACCTCGATGATGTTCATGAGGTTCTGCGGCGCATTTTCCGGGATCGGCGGCGCTTCCTCGCTGGTTTGGGCGCTGGTGACATCGAGAATGTTGAACACGAGCACCGAGTAGTAGGCGACGACGGCGCGGCCGGACTCGGAGATGAGGTTCGGGTGCTGGACACCGGCCTTGTCGCAAATCTGGGAGATGACTTCGACAATGTCGGTGCAATATTCCGCGACGGAGTAGTTGCAGGACGAGTGGAAGTTGGTGTGTGAGCCGTCGTAATCGACCGCCATGCCGCCGCCGATGTCGAGCACGCCCATGGGCGCGCCTTCCTTGACGAGATCGCAGTACATTCTAACTGCCTCGGTCGCGCCTTCGCGGATGGCGGCGATGTTAGGAATCTGCGAGCCCTGGTGGTAGTGGAGCATTTTCAAACAGCCGATGTAGCCGGCGTCCTTGAGCTGATCGACGACGGCGATGACCTGCGAGGCGTTGAGGCCGAAGACGGACTTGTCACCGGCGCTTTCCTGCCAGTGGCCGGAGCCCTTGGTGGAGAGGCGGACGCGCACGCCGAGGTTCGGCAGGATACCGATTTTCCGCGAGCGTTCGAGGATGAGATCGAGTTCGCTGGGCATTTCCAAGACGAGCATGACGCGCAGGCCCATTTTCTGCGCCTGGAGCGCGAGGTCGATGAACTCCTCGTCTTTGTAGCCGTTGCAGATCAGATAGGCTTCCGGATCGTGCATGTGGGCGAGGGCGGCGATGAGCTCGGGCTTGGAGCCGGCTTCGAGGCCGTAGTGATATTTTTTTCCGAACTCGGCGATCTCCTCGATGACCTGGCGCTGCTGGTTGACCTTGATCGGATAGACGCCACGGTATTCGCCGCGGTATTTGGTTTCTTTGATGGACTTGCGGAAGGACTCGTTGATTTCCGTGATGCGGGAATGCAAGAGATCGCGGAAGCGGAGCAAGACGGGGAGGTGGGTGCCACGGTCGCGAAGACCATCGATGACGTCGTAGAGGGAAACCTCTGCCTGTGCTTCGTCATCTTCGAGGCGCACGGTGACGTGGCCTTTTTTATTCACGCCGAAAAATCCATGGCCCCACGTTTCGACGCCGTAGAGTTCGGAAGACTTGTCGGGCGTCCAGACGTTTTCGGATTTACGCTTGGCGGGTTTTGCGGAGGAGGCGGCGGACGGCGGAACCATGAGGCGGAAACTGAACACCGAACCGGGAAGTTTCAACAGCGAACATTGTGACAGCGTGGAAAGGAAATTCCCGCCACCGTTGGATCACGGCGCGGGAATTCGGGTTTCCAACAGATTTCGCGCCGTAGCTCAGTTCGCCGGAGCGGGTGCCGGAGGTTTCGGCTTGGTGATCATTTCGAAATCGTCGCTGCGGAATGGAGTGACTGGGAGGCCGCTTTCTGAGAACAGATTGCAGACCGGATTGTCCGCCCAAGCATAACGCACGGCGACGGGAGCGGCGACGTCCGGGCTGGTGACTTCGATGGCGTCGGCTCCCGTGATTTTCCCTACAGCCGGATGCCAGACCTTGTCCTCGCCGCAGATGGCGAAGCCCAGTGCCTCGTTGACATCGAAGGGGCGCAGCTTGCTATCGAAGCAATCAAGAGTGACGGAGGCGGTGTTTCCGCTGATGGAAAGGGATTTGAACTCCGGACTGCGATAGGAGAATTTCAGGCAGTAATCCTTGGCCAATGCCCAGCGGACGAGGCGTGCGGCGACGGCCTGTTTGTTACGCGGATGGATGTCCTTGCCTTCACCCACATCAATGATGACGGACTGACCGGTGTTAGGAAGTTTCATCGTGAGCGTCTGGGCCTCGCGGAGTTCGGCCCACGCGCTGTCGCCGGGGACGGGATTTTCGGCTTTGAAATCGGCGAGCTGCACCCAGTAGAATGGGAAATCCCCTTGGCCCCATTCCTTGCGCCATTGGGTGATCATGAAGGGAAAGAGGCTGCGGTATTCGAAGGCGTTGTTGACGTTGCTCTCGCCCTGATACCAGATGACGCCCTTGATGCCGTAGCCGAGCGTGGGGTTGACCATACCGGCGAAAATGTTGCCCGGGCGGCCATTGCCGGTGAGCCAGCTCTGGGCTTTGCGTTGCTCGGGTGTGGGGGCAGCGGCGGCCTTTTCGGACTGGAGTTTTTCCTCCTGTTTCGCAGTGGAATCCATCAGGTTCTTGAATCCGGGCTCATTGTCGAGGGTCTCCCGGCGGATCCAGGCTTGGGCAGCGGAGCCTCCCCACGAGTTATCAATGAGGCCGACGGGGACTTTCAAAATCTCCTGCAAATAACGGCCATAGAGAAATCCGATGGCGCTAAAACTCGCTGAGGACGCCGCGTCTGACTGCTTCCACTGGCCTTTGAAATCTTTCTGCAATTCCTGACCACCTAGCAGCGGCACCCGAATCATCCGAAGATTGGGCAGGTCAGATGCGGCGACTTCAATATCTCCATTCGTCTCGCGGCCGAGCGCGTATTCCATGTTCGATTGTCCGGAGCACATCCAGACCTCGCCGATGAGCACGTCCGCGATCTCGCGCTTCGAGGTGCCGGAAATGCTGATGGATTGCGGGTTCGCGTTGGCGGGGAGCGGGGCGAGTTTCACGGTCCACTTGCCGTCTGCGCCTGCCGTGGTGGCGAGGTTTTGTCCGGCGAAAGTGACGGTGATCCTGGTGCCCGGCGTGTCCCAGCCCCAGATCGGATTGGCCTGCTTTTGCTGGAGGACCATGTGATCGCCGATGATGGCGGGAATGGCGAGTTCCGCCCGGAGGACAGGCGAGACGACGGCGAAACAGAGAAGACAAGTTTTCGGGTTCATAGGCGGATATTGTAATACGGAAAGAAAGTCAGGAAGCTTCAGGAAATTTCCGGCGGCGGGCGGCACCGAACTGGAAAGAAATGCGGCTTTCTCTAACAATGCTGCCCGCAGGCAGCCGCGTGATCACGGTGAAATGGCCGCCTTACTTGCCGAACAACCCGCCGAGGCTGCCGAGAATGCCGCCGAGTTCCGGGGATTTTCCGGCGAGCACGTCATCGATCATCGAGTGATAGGACGACGGGATTTTTGATTTCACAAATTCCGCGACAGTGACGATCGCCTTGTCGGCCATTTCCTCGCTGAGGCCGATGGTCTTTAATTTTTCCTTTAGTTCGTTCATGATCTGATTCCTGTGGCGATCTTGGGATCGTTGGTTGCGGCGGCCCTCCTGTGAAGGAGGAAACACAACCGGATATGCTCATCAAATCCGGCAGCGGTCAAGCCCGCCATTCACCCGATGGCGGCAGATTCCGACTGGCTTGCACAAGCGGTCGAAGTGGCTATGGTTCGGCCACATGCCCATCCACACGATCCATATCCGGTCGGAAAACCCTGACTTGTTGATCGAATTCGATCTGCCGCTGGGCACGCACGCCAAAATCGGCGCATCACCCAAAGCAGAAGTCACGCTTCCGCTCGGCGGCATTCCTCCCTTTTCGTTTATCATCGGACGGTTTCACGACGGTCGTCTTTATCTAGCGGACTTGGACGAGGCGGTCTCGCAGCGGCTCGATCTCCCCACCACACTTATTATCCCGCCCTATCATTTTGACGTTTTCCACCCGGAAAACGAAGTTGAAGCGCTCGACGACGCCGTGCCTCCACTGGCAGCCGACGTTGTTCCACCCCGCAAATCCGGTCTATCCGAGAAGCTGATGACCGTATTGGCACATTTCACCAAACCCGCCTCGCCACGCCCACCATCAGATCCTCCACCGCCGCAGGATCCAGCTTGAGCCGGCCCTAACTTGCCAGTCACCCGCCTCAATCAGACCGAAGCACCTCGCGGACGGCTTGGGGATTGGTCGCGGCGATTTTAAGGAGAGTTTTGGCGGCTCCGCTGGGGCTGCTAGTGTGATGCTCCCATTTGTGCAGGGTGAGGACGCTGGCGCCGATGAGTTGGGCGAACTTCGTCTGGCTGAGGCCCATGGCCGTGCGGATGGCGGCGGGGTCGGGACTGATGGAAGTGATCAGCGGCTCGGGCAACAATTGGCCTTTCTCGGTGAAAAAGCCCGCTAAGTCTTCGGCGATGTCCAGAAGCGGAGGAATGACTTCCTCTGGGGTATCGCCATGGCAGCATTCACCTATCCGACGAGTCCATCTAGCAGATTCCGGCTTCATTCGTTCCGGGGTGGACGGCAGGGAAATTTCCTCCCAGCATTGACCTGCACCCATGCCACCGAACTTTTCCTCCACCGCCAATGAAATCTGGGCCGTCGCCGACCTTCTCCGGGGCGACTTCAAGCAGTCCCAATACGGCCGTGTGATCCTGCCATTTGCCTTGCTCCGCCGCCTGGAGTGCGTTCTCGCCCCCACCAAGGACGCGGTGATCGCGAAACTGCCTGCGGTGTCCCAGATGACCGTGGAAGCGCAGGAAAAGCTCCTCCTGCGCGAATCCAAGCAGCATTTCTACAACACCTCGCGGATGGATCTCTCTTCCCTTGGTTCCAGCGACACGGCGGCGAACCTTGAAAAATACGTCCAATCGTTCTCCGCCGATGCCCGCGAGATATTCGAGCACTTCAAGTTCACCGAGTTCGTCCGCCTGCTCGACGATGCGAACCTGCTTTATCTGGTCGTCCAGCGTTTCGCTGCGTGGGATCTTTCGCCCAAAGCCATCGACAACCATCACATGGGTCTCGCCTTCGAGGAGCTGATCCGGAAATTTGCGGAATCCTCCAACGAAACCGCCGGGGAGCACTTCACGCCCCGCGACATCGTGCGGCTGACCACCGCGCTGGTCTTCATCGAGGACGATGCGCTACTCACCCTGGCGGGCATCGTCCGCTCGATCTACGACCCCACGGGTGGCACGGGCGGGATGATTTCCAGCGGCATGGAATACGTGCATGAGCTGAACTCCAAAGCTCGCCTCGCGCCCTTCGGACAGGAGTTGAATCCGGAATCCTACGCCATCTGCAAGGCGGACATGCTCATCAAGGGGCTGGACGTTTCCAAGATCCGCCTCGGCAATACCCTCTCCGACGACCAGCTCGCAGGCATGTTCTTCGACTACATGCTCAGCAACCCGCCCTTCGGCGTGGACTGGAAGAAGATCCAGAAAATCATCAACGACGAGTATTCTCAGAAAGGCTACAACGGTCGCTTCGGCCCCGGCCTGCCGCGCGTTTCGGACGGATCGCTGCTGTTCCTGCTCCACCTCGTTTCCAAGATGCGGCCACTCCAGAAGGGCAAGGACGGCATCCTGGAGGGCGGTTCGCGCATCGGCATCATCCTCAATGGCTCGCCGCTCTTCACTGGTGGAGCGGGTTCCGGCGAGTCCGAGATCCGCCGATACCTGTTGGAAAACGACCTCGTCGAGGCCATCGTCGCGCTGCCCACGGACATGTTCTACAACACCGGCATCGCCACCTACATCTGGATCCTGAGCAACAACAAGCCCGCCCACCGCAAGGGCACCGTCCAGCTCATCCACGCCGCCGATTGCAGCGAGAAGATGCGGAAAAGCCTCGGCTCCAAGCGCAAGCAGTTCTCCGAGGAGCACATCACCGGCATCACCCGTATCTTTGCCTCCGCCATCGCGCACGAACCCGGCACCGGCGATCTCCCGCTGCGCTCCAAGCTCTTCCCCACCACCGCCTTCGGCTACCGCCGCATCACCGTCGAGCGCCCGCTCCAGCTCCGCTTCGAGCCTCAGAACCCGGAGAAACGCGCCGCCCTCACTGCGGACACCGCTTGGGAGAAACTCGACCCCGACGAGCAAGGACTCTTCTTGGAGGTGCTCGATACTCTCAAAAAATCCTACCTCTCCCGCACCGCGTTCCTGAAGGAGTTCAAGGCCATTCTCAAATCCACCGACTTCACCCTCTCCCCAGCCGTCACCAAGCTGCTCATCAAGCACCTCGGCGAGCACGACGACGACGCGGAAATCTGCAAGGACGCCAAGGGTAACACCGAGGCGAACTCCGACCTCCGCGACAATGAGATCGTCCCACTCGGCGAGGACATCCGCAGCTACTTCGCCCGCGAGGTGACACCGCATGTGCCGCTGGCGTGGATCGATGAATCCAAGCGCGATGACAAGGACGGCGAGATCGGCATCATCGGTTATGAAATCCCGTTTAACCGCCACTTCTACACCTACAGCCCGCCGCGCGCGCTCGACGCCATCGACACCGAACTCGCGGAAGTGACCGGCGAAATCCAAGCCCTGCTCGTGGAGGTGAGCGGAGCATGAGCGATCTCCCAACCCCCGTCCCGGCCAACCCCTTCGGCGAGATTCTCGAACTCAGCGCCGCCGCCCGCCAGCGGGCTTATCAGGCGGTCAACACCGCTTTGATCGACCTCTACTGGCAGGTCGGCGAGCACATCAGCCACAAGATCGCCAGCGCTATCGACGAAAGCGCGGGCGTTTTCCTCAAGTTGCGCGGGT
>JBBRCO010000091.1:0-16240 GCA_038204755.1 Verrucomicrobiales bacterium | reverse complement strand
CCATCCTCAAGCTCCGGTGCATGGTCCTGAGCAGAAACTTCGAGGAGATCTGGGCAGCCCGCCTCCCCATCCTCGCCCAAGCCCGCACTCAAGCACCCAGATGGTTACCAAGCCTCAACTAATTTTTTTGTCTTACACCCTTCCTATAGCTTCCTATAGCCGCTGGCCTGACTCCCGGGAGAAAGAGAGAATGAACCAGAAGTGCTCAGGGAATCCGGAAGATCTTCTGGTTGGACGGATCGCGCGCGAGTTGGCCGGTCTTGAAGCCCTCGACGTCGATGACGTTGAATGGCTCATACGGGCTGAGCACCTGATTCGGATTCGCCGTCTTCGTGGCCGTCGGGTAGCCTCCGGCAGCGGGAGGAGTCGGTGCGGGTGCGGGTGCGGGTGCCGGCTCTGGATTGACCGGAGGCGCGGGATTGATCGGTTGGCCATACGCGTCCAGCATCGGAGTCGGCGGATAGGGAGGATTCGGCCGGAAACGGGCGGGAGGCGGCTCGGGCGTGATGCAGCCGGAGAGCGATGACAGGCAGAGGGCGGCGGTGGCGAGGGTGAGTTTCGACATGGGCTTTTGGGGCGTTGGTTTCCGCAAGTCTATTCGACTCAGGAGGTTCGTGCAATCAGATGCTTCGAGAGGATCGCCAGCTTGCGGGGCTTGGAGACACTGTAGCGTTTTTCAAAAACGTTAAACCGTCCGGCGCGCATCTTTTCCAACAACAGGTGGTAGATTTCCCCCATGATCCGGGCGGGCACCAGCGCACCCTGATCGGCGGCGGGAAGTGCTTCAGCCGCCTCGCGGAAGAACCCTTCGGCGCGGGCCGCCTCGCAGGCCATCAATTTGAGGAAACGCTCGTCATACACTCGCGCGACGAGATCCTGCTCGGTGTATTGGAATTTCTCCAGATCGGCAAGTGGCAGATAGATCCGGCGGCCGTTGGAAAGATCCTCGGCGATGTCGCGCAGGATGTTGGTGAGCTGGAGTGCCTTACCGAGCGCGACGGCGTATTTTTCCGAACCCGGATCCGTGCAGCCGAAGAGCCTGATGGAAACCAGCCCGACGGCACAGGCGACCTTCCATACGTAGCCTGATAGATCATCCCAAGTCTCAAACCGCTGAGGATGGACGTCCATCCGGCAGCCTTCGATGATCGCGACCAGCAGCTCGTTAGGAATCCGCTGGCGGTCGCGCAGTTGGACGAACTCTTCTTGAAATTCATCCGGCGCGTCAAATCCTGTTAGGAGTCCGTTTTTCCAGGCATCCAACCGCTCCAGGCGGGTATCGGCCGGCATGCCGGGATCGTCCGCCAGGTCGTCCATCGTCCGGCAGAACGCGTAGAAAACCACCATGTCCTCGCGCCGTTCGCGTGGCAGGATTTTCAGGGCAAACGCCAGATTCGACTTTGCCCTGCTGGTGATTTCAGAAGCGGCGGACACAGTGTCAACGGATGAAGCCCCAGTGCCCGGTGGTGATCGGCCACAGCGAGAAGAGCGCGGGGCCGACGAGGTTGAATTCCTTTACGGTGCCCCAGTAGCGGGAATCCAGCGAGTTCCCGGTGTTGTCGCCGAGGGCCGCGTATTCGCGCAGGCCTTGCGGTGCTTGGGCGGCGAGAGTGAGAGTGGAACCGGGCTTCGCGAGGTATTGTTGCATCAGTTTCCCGTGGTGCATCGCCTCGCGGGGGTCGGCGAGGACGTAGCCGGTGGAGTTGATCTGGTAGGGGCCTTCACCGTGGATCACGCGCTGGATACCGGCTTCCTTGGCGATTTTCCCATCCACCAGCAGATTCGGGGACTGGATGGAAAGCGTGTCACCCGGCACGCCGCAGAGGCGCTTGATGTAATGGGACCCCGCGCCCTGCTCGCCGCTGCGTTTCTGGATGCCCTCGATGCCGATGGTGTCGAAGACGAAAACCTCGCCGCGCTTCGGGCTGCGGAAATGATAGGAAAACTTGTCCACCAGCACGAGATCGCCTGAGTCCACGGTGCCTTCACAGATCACCGTGCCCTTTGCCAGGATGCCGCCGTTTCGCGCGGCGGTCTGGAGAGCGGACTTGAGTCCGATTTGATACGCCGGGTTCGCCGGGGCCGGCAGCATGAGCGGCTTGGAATCCAAGAATCGGAGTTCCGAGCGGCTGAAAAAGTGCAGGTATTGCACGTCACTGATATCCGGGACGCCTTCTTTGGTGACCGCGATTCTGCGATCCCTATCGTTCACCACGCGGACATAGCCGCGGCCGCGCAGGGCTTTTTCGATAATCCGCTGGGGGAACGACGGCCACTTGTCCTGCGGTAAGGGCGTGGCGATGATGCCGTTCAACGTCGGCTGCATCGAGCCCGTCGGAATCCGGAACGGCTGCAAATAATAGGCACGCAGGCCGAGAGCGATGACGATGGCCACGAACATCACCTCGACGTTCTCCTCCAGCCAGCCGACCGGCTTTTCATAAGGAAGCGCCTTTTCACAAACCGCTCGGAGCTGCTTCGAGGCTTCGTTCACCTTTTCCAGCTCCTTCGACTTGATCGCGGTGAGCAGATCGACACGGCGGGACTCGATTTCCGCCAAACGGTCCGGCTTCAGGATATCCCGCTTATAATCCAAGAACTTCCGCGCGCCCTTGGTCAGGTGCAGCGCTTCCTTTTTCCACTTCGGAGTGAACATGGCGGCAGTCTTGTGGGTGAATAGGCCTTCTGCAAGAGCGGAAACAGGCCCCATCACCATTCAACAGTCATCAATCCTTTGCTGAGCTTTCGGACTGCCGGGTGATGAATGGTGATTTTTGATCTCAAAGTCCGCGCTGGCCGGACATGTGGGAAAGCAGACGTTGGTTGAACTCGTCTGCCATGTTGTAACCGAGGCGGCGGAGCTGTTGGTCGAGCGCGGCGATGGTGACCATGCGCGCGGTGTCGCGACCGGGGCCGACTGGGATTTCCACATGGGCGACCTGCTGGCCGAGAATTTCGTAGGTCTTCTGCTGGAGGCCGACGCGGTCCACTTCGTTGAGGTCGGCCTGGGGCTTGAGGGTGATGACGAGATCGAGGCGCTTGTCCGGGCGGATGGAGGCGAGGCCGTAGAGGTTGGCGACGTTGATGATGCCGATGCCGCGGATTTCCATGTAGCCGCGGGAGAGATCGGGCGCGGTGGCGACGAGTTCACCGCCGACGTATTTAATGCGCACCATGTCATCGGCGACGAGCGAGGCACCGCGCTCGAGCAGGCCGATGGCGGTTTCGGATTTTCCGGAGCCGCTCTTGCCGACGATGAGCACGCCGACGCCGCGCATGTCCACCATGCAGCCGTGGAGGGTGACGCTGGGGGCGAATTCGTGCTCCAGGCGGATGGTGGCGGCGTTGAGGAAATTCATGGTGACCTGGCAGGTTCCGAACACGGGGATACCATGCTCCTTCGCCACTTCCATCAGGTTCGCATCGAGCGCCGAGCCGCGGGCGACGACGATGCAGGGGATTTCCCGGTCGCACATCCGGCGGAAGCGGTCCGTGCGCATAACGTCCGGGAGTTTCTTGAGGTAGGAGAGCTCTGAATTTCCGAGGACCTGGACACGCTTGCGGGCGAAGTAGGAGAAAAAGCCGGCGAGCGCGAGGCCCGGGCGGTTCATGGCGGGCTCGCTGATCGGGCGGTCAAAGCCCATTTTTTCGCTCAACAAGGTCAGTCCGAGGGATTCTGCGTGGGCAACGAAGAATTTCTCGACGGAGATGGAGGCGACGGTTTTGACGCGAGGAGGCATGGAGGTGACTCAAGCAGACTCGCCGCGCCACCGCACGCGCAGAATTCGGGGAAAGTGGGGAAGGAGTTGCGCCCGGGGCGGAACGTGCTACATCAGCCGCCGCGAACCATGCCAAACTACGATTACGAATGTCAAAAATGCGGGAAACGCTTCGAGGTGTTTCAAAGCATGAATGATGCAAAGCTCACTGATTGCCCGCAGGAGGGGTGCGATGGCACGGTGAAACGCCTGCTCGGAACCGGTGGCGGCATTATTTTCAAAGGCTCCGGCTTCTACCAGACCGACTACCGCTCGTCGTCCTACACGGCCGGAGCCAAGGCGGATACAGCCTCCAGCGCCCCGGCGGCACCCGCCGCGCCGGCCGCGCCCGCGCCGAAAGCTGCGGAGTGAGCCCGCCGCGAAGGGAAGCTTTGCAAGTGCGCGGACCCATGCTAAGCACGGCGTCCATGGCCGATCGCACAAAACCCAAATCCGGTGGCGGATGTTTCTCCACGCTCATCCTGCTTGTTTTCCTGGTCGTCGCCATCGGCCTCGGTGCAGCGGTTTTTTTCATCGCCCAGCCGCAGGACCTGAGCGACCTCGGCGGATACGGGCCTGCGGCGAAGGTCGCCCCGGTGAAGGATGTGAAGGCGGTTTTGAAAAACTCGCTGGACCGCGGATTTCCCGTCACCCTGACCGAAGCGGACATCAACATCTGGCTGGACCGCACGCTGGTAAGGAAACAGGCTGGTTTGTTAGGATCGCGGGTTTCGTTGGAACGCGTCTGGGTGCGGCTGGAAGACGGATTCGCGGAGGTGATCATGGAGCGGAAGATCCTGGACCAGCCGTTCACCGTCTCGATGTTCATGAAGGTCGAGAAAATGGAAGGGCCGAAGGGTATCGTCACGGAGGTGAAGCTCGACGGCGGCCCCTATCAGGCGGATCTGCCGAAGCCCCCTCGCGGCGGTCGTTTCGGCAAGCTGGTGGTGCCGCAGGGTTTCCTGATCCTGATCATGCCGGCCTATGAAAAACTCGCCGCACTTTTCCCGGAGGAAAGAAACCTCGGTATCGAGGAAATGGCCCGCATCAAAATCGAAAAAGGCAAAATGATCCTCAATCCGCGCGCGCCGGCCGAAGCCGATTCGCTGCTGCCGAAGACTTTCTAACTGATTATGGCCGCCCACACGATCATCCTCGGATTTTTGCTAACAGCCATCGCCGTCGCCGAGGGAATTCCGCGCGCGGTGCAGATCGCCGAGCCACCCGAGCAGGCGAAATCTGCGACACTTGATCGGGTCATCAGCCGCTCGAAACAATTCAAAGTCGGCGGCGGCGACGGCATCGTCCGCGCCTCGGTGGCCCTGTTGGCGGAGGAAACGAAGGACGAGCTGCTGCGTCTCACCGAGGAGAAGGACGGGTGGAAGATCCCGATCACCATCCTTCTCCACGGCAAACCCGGCGATCCGATGCCGCCGCGCACGGTGAACATGGAGCTGTTTGCCAACGAAAACGGCTACGACCTGCGGATGGACGTTCACCTCAGCCGCGGCATCGAACAGGAGCGATTCAAATATTTCGCAACGTCCGCCCTGCTTTACGAACGCTCGCTGCGCGGACGGAAAAAGGCCGACGACGATCGGCCGCTTCTCGTACCGCCCTGGCTGGCGGACGGCTTGCTGGAGGCCACCGCCTGGCGTCTCGGCCGCAGCGACCGCCGCTTGTATGAGGCGCTTTTCAACGCTGGCGGATTTTTCAAGATCGACGGACTGCTAGGCATCGATGACAGGGAATTCGAGGACCTCGACGGAGCCACCCGTGCCGCGTTCCGCGTCTCGTCCGGCGCACTGGTGATGGCCCTGCTGGAGCAACCGCAGGGCAGGGAAGGATTCCGCGCGTTTCTATCAGAAGTCGCCGGGTTTGAGGGCGAGATGCCGACGCTGCTGCGCAAGCATTTTCCCGAACTCAATCTATCCGAAACCAGCCTCGCCAAGTGGGTGCAGCTGCAGCTCGCTGCAAAAGGCGCGCAGAATCCGCTGACCGACATTCTCTCGATCAACCAGACGGAAACCGCACTCGGCGAGGCGCTGCGGCTGAATTTCCGGACTGAGGAAGGCATCGTCCAACAGAAGGAACTCAAGGATTGGCCGGAGCTTGCCAGCCTGAAGGAACCCGAGCGCATCGCCGCTGTTCGGCTCGCGCAGGATGCGCTGGTCCGCCTCAGCTACCGTTGTTTTCCCTCCTACCGCCCGCTGCTGTCGGAATACCAGATGATCCTAACGGCCACTGCGAAGAACAAGACCACCGACGTCGCCGCACGGCTCACGGTGCTCCAGGAAACCCGCGAAACGATGAAGGCGAAGGCCGTCCGCGCGCGTGACTACCTCGACTGGTTTGAAATCACCCGCGCCCGCGAGACCAGCGGCGTCTTTGACGACTACATGCGCCTCAAGGACCGGCTGAAGGCGAATCCCCACCAGCGCAGGGACGAGATCTCCGGCTATCTCGACAAGATGGACAAGATTTTCTATCGAGAGGAGCCGAGGAATCCGTCGATGCTGCCACCTTGAAAGGAAAAGACCGGTCCGGGGATGCCGGACCGGTCTTCGCGGAAAACGATGTTCGTTAGGAAATCAGACGAGCGCGAGGAGCTTGGCCTTGAGCTGGTCCTTGGTGACGCTGGCACCGACGATCTGGTCCTTCACCTCGCCGTTCTTGAAAAACAGGAGCAGCGGGATGGAGCGCACGTTGTATTTCACAGCGAGCTCACGGGCTTCGTCAACGTTGACCTTGCCGACCTTCGCCTTACCGTCAAGATCGGCGGCGACCTGATCGATCACAGGGCCGATCATTTTGCAAGGGCCGCACCATTCCGCCCAGAAGTCCACGAGGACGGGCAGTTCGGAGTCGATAACTTCAGTTTGGAAATTGGTGTCGTTAAGGTTCAGAGCCATGGCGGGAGTTTGACCCAGAAAGCCGAAACGTCAAGAGCCGCCCTGCGAATTGCGGGGCGGCTCTTATGGAAAAAACAGGTTTCAGCGGGCCTGTTCAGCCGACTGGGAGCCCGTTCGCCGCGAAGGCGATATAAAGCACAATGGCGGCGAGCAGGGTGTTGATGATGGGTAGAATCATGATGATCGGGTTTTTTAAGGGTTATTCCATGAGCTGCATCCAGTCGCCTTTTTTGGCGGGATCTTTATCGTCGGCGCTGATCCAAGTGTTGGCAGTCATCAGTTGAAGAGTCAGCACCACGAGAGCGGCGGCGAAGCCGACGATCGAGAGGATATTGACAAGACCTTCGCCAGCGCCTTCGTCCTCATCATCGTCTGCTCCAGCGAGCGAGCCCACTTGGAATGGCGCTGAAATGGCGCCAAGCGGTTGAGTGGGCGGCTGGAGCTGGACTGTCGCTTTTGGGAGGGCGATGGTAGGTGCTCCACCGACTGGCCGTGGTGCCGCGCCCGGAAGGCCGGGAGTAGTTCGTGCGCCGGGTGATGTGGCTAGGCGGATGGTGGGAGCCGGCGACATGGTCGGCGGGCCGCCGGCAGTGCGGAGAGGGATGGTAGGGGCGGGAGCCGTTGGGCGGGGTGCGCCGCCGGGAACCGTCGCCGTCGGAGGTCCGCCTGGAATCGGCGGTCTCACGGGTGGGGCCATCGGCACGGTGGCGGAAGGAACTGCCGGGGGTGCGTCGGCCGCTTTTAAGGTGACGCGAACGGTTTCCTTCTTGAGAGGGACACTGGACGTTTGCTTGGACGGAGCTGGTGGTTGGTTTTCGTTTTCGCTCATGCGCTCACAGGGTTTTGATTTCCTAAGGAACTCAGTAAGACAACTTGCCCGCCCTCTGTCAAACCCCCAGCTCGGGATTTCCTTAAATTAATATAAGTCACATACCATAAACGATATCCGCGACGATCACCGCGTCTTTCTGCGGGGGAAATACCCGTTCGCAGAGGCAGGGGAGCAGCCCTGCCACCGCCAGCCCGGCGAGGAGTGGCTGAAGAGCCAGATCGTTGAGTTCGGCACCGATTTTGGGAATGCCCGGGCCACAAGCGGAAACTCTCCCATGGCGCAGATTTTTAATGCTCTTTCCCCGGCTCCGTGATTCCTATTCGTGCAGCCACCATGTCAGCCGAAAAGACCGCCATCACCCCCACCCGCGCCCAGGATTTCCCCGAGTGGTACCAGCAAGTCATCAAAGCCGCCGATCTCGCCGAGAACTCGGAAACGCGCGGCTGCATGGTGATCAAGCCGTGGGGCTACGGCATTTGGGAGCTCATCCAGCAACAGCTCGACCGCCGCTTCAAGGCGACCGGCCACCAGAACGCCTATTTCCCGCTGCTCATCCCCCTCTCTTATTTGGAAAAGGAAGCGGAGCATGCCGAGGGATTCGCCACCGAGTGCGCCGTGGTCACGCACCACCGCTTGGAGACAGTGAAGGATCCCGTCACCGGAAAAACCAAGATGATTCCCGCTGGCGAACTCGCCGAGCCCTACGTCATCCGCCCGACTTCGGAAACCATCATCGGTGCCGCCTTCGCCCGCTGGATCGAATCTTATCGCGACCTTCCCCTGCTCATCAACCAATGGGCAAACGTCATGCGTTGGGAAATGCGCCCGCGACTTTTCCTCCGCACCGCCGAGTTCCTCTGGCAGGAAGGCCACACCGCTCACGAAACCAAACAGGAAGCCATCGACGAGACCCGCCTGATGCACGGCCAATATGAGGAATTCCTCCGCGAGCACCTCGCCATCCCCGTCATCCCCGGTGAAAAAACCGAAAACGAGCGATTCCCCGGTGCGGAAATGACCCTCACGGTCGAAGCGATGGTGCAGGATAAAAAAGCCATCCAAGCCGGCACCTCACACTACCTCGGCCAGAATTTCTCAAAGGCCCAGAACATCTCCTTCACCGGCCGCGACGGCACCGTCCAGCACGCCCACACCACCTCATGGGGCGTTTCCACCCGCATGATCGGCACCCTGATCATGGCCCACTCGGACGACGACGGCCTCATCCTGCCACCGCGCGTCGCCACCCAACAGATCGTCATCCTCCCCATTACCCCGAAGGAGGACACAAAACAACCCGTGCTGGACGCCTGCCAAGCGCTCGCAGAAACCCTCCGCCACCAGCTCTATCAGGGCGACCCGCTGCGTGTCCATGTCGATACCCGCGATCTCAACGGCGGCGTGAAAAAGTGGGAGTGGATCAAAAAAGGCGTGCCCATCCGGATCGAGATCGGCCCGCGCGACATCGAGACCCGCAAGGTCTGCGTCCAGCGCCGCGACCAGGCGGTGGCCGCCAAGGAATTCGCCGAAAAAGACGAATTCATCCAACGCGCCAAGGACATCCTCGGAGAAATCCACGACACCCTGCTCGCCCGTGCCACCGAATTCCGCGATGCGAACATCACCCCTTGCGATGACCTCGCCACCTTCCACGCCCACTGGGCCACGGAAAATCCCGGCTGGCTCAGCACCCCATGGGCCGGCAGCCGCGAGCAGGAAGAGGAACTCTCCAAACAGCACAAAATCACCATCCGCTGTTTGCCCTTGGAAGGCATCAAACTCAGGTTGACCAGCGGCAGGTGCATCCTCACCGGTCAGGAAACCACCGTCCGCGCGCTGTGGGGCAGGAGCTATTAGAGCATCATCATGCCCGGCAATTTTTGATGATTGATAGATCCACCGGCCCCTTATTCCCCAAAATAGCGGCTGCCGGCGCACCGCAAATCACGGCACGAGGTATTTCCCGACTCCATAAGCGGACCTCTGGGTTCTTGTGAAACCGCCCGGCCCGATCCGGATGGGGATTTTTTGGGAGTGGGTGGGACGGGTCGGAGCTGAAAATGTTTCCACTTGTCATAACGACATTCTTCGTTACGTTAATCTCCGTCATGGAGACCATCGTCACATTTTCCCGCGCGCTGGCGGATCCCACCCGCTGGCGGATCGTCCGCTTGGTGATGGATGACGCGCTGTGTGTTTGCGAGCTGGCGGACATTCTGGAAATGCCGCAGTCCTCGGTTTCCAGTCATGTGCAGGTGATCCGCAAGGCGGGGCTGTTGGAAAGCGAGAAGTGCGAGAAGTGGACCTATTTCCAAATCAGCGAGGACTACCGGAAGCTCATCCGGGCGCTCTCCAGCTTTTTCAGCGAATCCGACGAAACGCTGGCCGCCGACACCGCACGCTCGATCCAGCGCCTGGCCCAGCGCGAGACGAGCTGCTGCCCGGGCCCGAAAACCTTGTCCGTTAGGAAGCCGGTGAAATCATGAAACGTCTCTTTGCGGAATTTCTCGGCACTTTCATCCTCGTCTTCGCAGGGACGGGAGCGATCATCGTCAATCAGACCAGCGGCGGAGTGATCGGCCATGCGGGGATCGCGCTGGTCTTCGGCCTCGTCGTGATGGCGATGATCTACACGTTTGGTGATGTGAGCGGGGCGCATCTGAATCCGGCGGTGACGTTGGGCTTTGCGATGGCGGGCAGATTTCCATGGAAAAATGTAGCTGGCTATGCGACTGCGCAGTTAGGCGGGGCGTTTGCAGCGAGCGGACTGCTAAAAGTCCTGTTCCCGATGAGCGCGACACTCGGAGCCACCCTGCCTACGGGAAGTGTGGCGCAGAGTTTCATCCTGGAGATCGTGCTCACTGCGATCTTGATGTTAGTCATCCTGAGCGTTTCTACCGGAGCAAAGGAAAAGGGCGTGACCGCCGGAATCGCCATCGGCGCGGTCATCGCTCTGGAAGCAATGTTCGCCGGGCCGATCTGCGGGGCTTCAATGAATCCCGCCCGTTCGCTGGCACCGGCCATCGTCAGCGGAAATTTCCAGCACCTATGGCTCTATCCCGCCGCCACCATCCTCGGAGCCCTCATCGCCATACCCCTCTGCATGGCTACCCGGGAATCCGGATGCTGCGGAGGGAAATGCCGGGAAGAGAGTTGATGATTGATAGAAACATCAAGATTCGACTCCAACGGACCGCGGGATTCATCCCGGCTTTCCTTCATTCATTTTCTTCGCATCAACCATTAGCTTCCAACTATCAACTTCCTACTCATGAAACCACCCGCCATCCTCATTCTCTGCACGGGCAATAGCTGCCGCTCCCACCTCGCTGAAGGTATCCTGCGCGCCGCGCTTAATGACAATTTCCGCGTCGCCAGCGCCGGCTCGAAGCCCGCGGGCTTCGTCCATCCGCTCGCGATCCGGGCGATGGCGGAAATCGGCATCGACATCTCCGGGCATCATTCGAAGCACATGGACGAGTTCCTCACCGATGACGTGAGGACTGTCATCACCGTTTGCGGCAACGCCGACCAAGCCTGCCCGATGTTCCCCGGCCAGATGAACCGCCATCACTGGGGCTTCGACGATCCGGCGCACGCCACTGGCGGCGAGGAAGAGCAGATGGCCGTCTTCCGCCGGGTGCGGGACGAGATCGCCCGGGTTTTCCAAGCCTATGCCGCCGGATTGCTCGACGCCGGAAAATAAGAAGATGCGGTGGGCTTGGCTTTTTCGGAAATATGAACTATTTCCCGCCCATGGACATCACCAACCCTTACACGCCGCCGCCGATTCCCTCACTCCCGGCGACTGACGACATCTCCCGCCAGCTCCAAGGCATCCAGTATCCGCTCAGGCTTTCCTTCAAGGTTCTCGCGCTCGCCAGCCAAGCCACGGTGACGGACGCCACCGGCCGCACGGTGCTCTACACCAAGCAGAAGATGTTCAAATTCCGCGAGCATGTGGAAATCTGGACAGACAAATCCCAAGGCACCCGGCTCGCCGAGATCAAGGCGGACAAAGTGATCGACTGGTCCGCCCGTTACTTTTCCACCGATGCCCAAGGCGGCGAGATCGGCAGCGTCGGCCGCCGTGGCTGGAAATCGTTTTGGAAGGCCCACTACGAGACTTTCAATCCCGGCGACAACTCCCCGGATTTCTCCATTCACGAGGAAAACCCGTGGACCAAGGTGCTGGACTCCCTGCTCGGGGAAATCCCGATCATCGGCATGTTCTGTGGTTACTTTTTCCACCCCAGCTACCTCGCCAGCCGCTCGGACGGCAGTCCCGCCATGCGGATCACCAAGGAGCCGGCGTTCTGGGAAGGGCGTTTCCGGATCGAAAAACTCGGGAATATGACGCCACGGGAGGAGCTCAATCTGTTTCTTTCATTCATGATGCTGATCCTTCTGGAGCGGCGGCGCGGGTGATTTTTGAAAGATTTCCCGACAGGGTGTGTAGTCACCCTGCCCGGACTTGAGGCTTGACTCGCTGGCTCGTTCCTGCTTGCCTGCGGCGTCTGGCGCTTGATTCTAAGTCATTTATCAGACCGGCGGGCACTGTCATTTCCTCACTTCCGAGGGGTTGCCCCTTGCACAAATCTCCGATTCTCTCATTCTTATGGACTGGTCATCGCCTCTTTGGTACGCCTCGTATATCCTTGTTCTCATCGGTCTTGCGGGCTACGGCTCCCATCGGCTGACCATCGTCTTCCTCTATCTCAAGCACGCCCGCAACCGCCCCCAGCCCAAGGAGCTGTTCAAGGACCTGCCACTGGTGACCATCCAGCTCCCGGTTTTTAATGAAATGCATGTGGTGGATCGTCTTCTGGACGCCGTTTCCGCGCTGGATTACCCGCAGGATAAGATGCAGATCCAGCTTCTGGACGACTCCACGGACGAGACCGTGGGCATCTGCCATGAGGGAATCGAGCGCCTGAAAGCCCGTGGTTTCGACGCGGAGCACATTCACCGCACCGACCGCACCGGCTACAAGGCGGGCGCTTTGGAAAACGGAACCCGCTTCGCAAAAGGCGAATACCTCCTCATTCTGGACGCCGACTTCGTCCCGAACCCCGATCTTCTCCAGAAAACGATCCACTATTTCTCCGATGACAAGATCGGCATGATCCAGACGCGTTGGGGCCACCTCAACCGCACCTACAACGTGCTGACCCGCATTCAGGCGATGTTCCTCGATGGCCACCTCGAGCTCGAGCAAACCGCCCGCAACCGCTCGGGCCGCTTCTTCACCTTCAATGGCACCGGCGGCATCTGGCGGAAATCCTGCATCGCCGACGCCGGCGGCTGGGAGCACGATACGCTCACCGAGGACATGGACCTCAGCTACCGCGCCCAGCTCAAGGGCTGGCGCTTCATTTTCCTCAACGACGTGGAAACCCCCGCCGAGCTCCCCGTGGACATGGACGGCTTCAAGAGCCAGCAGCACCGCTGGACCAAGGGCTCCATCCAGGTTTGCAAAAAGGTCCTTCCCGCCATTTGGAGAAGCGACGTGCCGCTCTTCATCAAGATGGAGGCGACCGCCCACCTCACCTCGAATTTCGCCTACCTGCTGCTGATCGTTCTCTGTTTCCTGATCTATCCGAACCAGCAATGGCAGCCGGATTTCGGAAAATTCACCTATTACATCGTCAACGTCCCGATCTTCTTCTTCTCCTCCGTTTCGGTGATCGTCTTCTACCTAGTTTCCCAAAAAGCTCTCCGTCCCGGCTCGTGGTGGAAGGAAATCCCCTACCTGCCACTGCTCCTCGCGCTTGGCATCGGGATGTCCATCAGCAACGCAAAAGCCGTGCTGGAAGCCCTCTTCAACCACCAGTCCGCTTTCGTCCGCACGCCGAAATACGGCATCGACCAAGGCAAGCGCCAGGATTGGAAAAAGAGCAGCTACAAAGCGATGAAAACACTCACTCCCTTCGTCGAGCTGTTGTTCGGTTTCTTCTTCCTCTTCATCGTCGTGGCAGCAGCTGCGGAAGCACGTTGGTCCTCCGCGATTCTTTTGCTTCCATTCCCGGTCGGATTCTTTTATACATCCTTATCTTCTTTGGTTCGTCTGCTGCCATCCGGCTCAGCACAACCAACTGCAAAGATCCTGAAATAAAGCATAACGACCGCGCCATGACCGGACTCAAATTCCCGCGCTTCCTTCTTACCGCCTCCCTTGGGCTGCTTGCCGCAGTCGGGCTCAGCAGCTGTGGTTCCGACACGCTCGGATACGGAAAAGACAACCGGAACAAGATGATCGTCAGCGTGACCGACCAAAAAATGCTCTTGGTCCGCGATGGCACACCGGTGAAAGCCTACAAGATTTCCACCTCGAAATTCGGCGTCGGCGACCGGCCCAACAGCAACTGCACGCCGCTCGGCCGCATGCAGATCGCCAAGAAAATCGGTGCCAACGCCGTGATCGGTAGCGTTTTCAAGAACCGCCGCCCCACCGGCGAGGTCATCAAGCCGAACGCGCCGGGTCGCGATCCCGTTGTCACCCGCATCATGTGGCTGACCGGCACCGAGTCTCGTAACCAGAACGCCTTCCGCCGCACCATTTACATCCACGGCACTCCCGAGGAACGTCGGCTAGGTTCCCCCGCTTCCTACGGCTGCATCCGCATGGGCAGCAAGGACGTCGCCGATCTCTACAACCGCGTCGGCAATGGTGCCGATGTCTTCGTCATCCGTGGCTCGATCCAGACCAAAACCAGCGGCCAGGCCACCGCGATGAACGGAAAATCCGGCGGATTTCCCCATGGCTCGTGATTCCTTGAAACACGAGCTTGACACCAGCGCCTTAATTCCTATTTTCCGCCGCCCGCCTTCAGGCGACTTATTTTTTCCAAACTACCATCATGGCCAATCACAAATCTTCCATCAAGCGCGCCCGTCAAACCGTCGTTCGCACTGAACGCAACCGCGCTGAAAAGAGCCGTATCAAGACCCTCCGCAAGAAGGTTCTCACCGCCATCGCTTCCGGTGACAAGGCCGCCGCAACAGCCGCCAGCAACGCATTCACCTCCGTGGCCGACAAAGCCGCCAAGCGTAATTTGATTCACCCGAACAAAGCTGCTAACCTGAAGAGCAAGACAGCGAAGGCGATCGCCGCCATCGCTTGATTGGCCAGTCAGCCGGTTTCCTGAAACTCAACGAAACAAGCGGACCGGTTCACCGGTGCCGCTTTTTTCATACCACCATGTCAGAACAATCTCCACCCAACCGCGCCGCAGCCGCCGCGAAAATCGCCAGCAATCCTACGGGCTACAAGGTCTGTGAGGGATGTGACTCGATCGTCGGCAGCGGAGCCGCCCTCTGCCCGAACTGCCACAGCTACCGCTTCGACCCCACACCGGATCGCGTGGTTCTCCAAGCACGCATCCTCGGATCGCGCGAGCAAACCTCCGTCACTGCGGACGATCTTGGCTGATTTTTGAAAATGGAACCCATTGGCTTCAAGGAATGGCAGGTCGTCTGCGAAGCACTCGCCAGCGGCCGCCAGTCAGTCATCCTCCGCAAGGGCGGCATTCACGAAGGACGCCAGGGATTCTCCTTTGCCCACGAATCCTTTTTCCTCTTCCCCACCCGCTTCCACGCCCAGGGCGACCAAGTCCGCGAAGGCGAAGTGAAGGTCATGCCCGAGTGGCAGCCCGGCGACATCATCCGCATCACCCATCATGCCGAAGCGCTTTGGGCGATCACCCTGACGGATTGGGAAAAAGTCGCCGCGCTCGCGCCTTATCACATTTATTCGGAACAAACTGTCCGCGACCGCTTCGATTGGGAAGGCAAGGGCATGGCGTCCGGCAGCATCCACGTCGCCCTCGTCAACGTTCGGGAACTCGCCGAGCCCTGGGAGTTCGCCTATCAGAAAAGCCACGGCGGCTGCCGGAGTTGGGTGACGCTTCCCGAGCCACCGGCCGGCTGGAAGGAATCCGCGAAGCCGGTGCTTCCTGCGGAAACCCTTGCGGCGCTCGCTGAAAAGCTGAAGAGCTGATCGTCAGCACCACTTGCGCAAATTGGAGCGCGGAATTTTTTCCGCGAGTAGCTTTTCGAGAGGCGCAGGGCACTTCTTAATCTTGGGAGGGATCCGAGAAATTAGCCCGGGGTCGAGGAGCGAGAGCGACGACCACCCCGGGTCTCGGATTCTTCTTAATTGGCACCTCGAAAGGCGTGCTGGAACCGCCGCACCTGCCACGGCCCCTCCGCATTCTGCGACCCGCTGCCGGGGTCGAATCCCATGAGCATTGAACCCGGGGTGGTCGCTATCGCCCGACCCCGGGCTAATTTCTGGGATCCCTCCCGGGATCAGGAGTGGACCGTCACTATCCAGTCATGGAAGGCATTGGAATGAATTCCTCGCTCCCGGTTAGGCGGAGCTCTATCAAGGCTTCGGCTGCGCGGTGGCCTTTTCCACCGCTTGTGTGAATTCTGGACTATCAGGTGGGGTCTTCGGCTCGAAGCGGGCGATCAGCTTACCATCCTTGCCGATCAGGAATTTTCCAAAGTTCCAGCGTACGTCACCGGGGAATGCGCCGTCCTTTCCGGTCAGCGCTTGGTAGAGTTTATGCTGTTCCGCGCCCTTCACGCTGAGTTTTCCCATGATCGGGAAGGTCACATCGTAGTTTGCTTTGCAGAATTTCTGGATCTCCTTGATCGTCCCCGGCTCCTGACCGCCGAAGTCATTGCACGGGAATCCAAGCACCACGAAATCCTGATCCTTGTGCGCCTTATAG
>JBBRCO010000090.1:0-16243 GCA_038204755.1 Verrucomicrobiales bacterium | reverse complement strand
TCGCCTCAAACAATCCGGCATGTTCTGGAGCGGCAGCGGTGCGGAGAATATCCTGGGCCTGCGTTGCCTCATCAAAAGTCCGCACTTCCAAGCCGCCTGGCAAGCCCGCCGCCCGATCATCGCCGCCCGCCAATCCAAGGCTCGCCGATGGAAAGCAGCTTCATAACTTTTTTGTCATGCACCCAATGCCTGTGTCACGTTATTTGGACTGCTCCAGCATTCGCAGCAGTGGCAGCTCGGCGCGCTTGCGGAGGGATTCTTCCATTTCCACGCGGGGCTGGAGGGTGTCCAGGCAGTCGCGGAGTTTTTCCAGCGTGTTCATTTTCATGTAACGGCAGTCGGCGCAGGCGCAGCGGTCGGTGGGGCCGGCGATGAGATTTTTGTCCGGGCATTCCTTGCGCAGGCGGTGGAGCATGCCGCTCTCGGTGACGACGATGACGTCTTTGACCGGGGCGTTCCGGCAGTAGGAAATCATTTTCTCCGTGGAGCAAACTTCGTCTGCCAGCAGGCGGACGGCGGCGGTGCATTCCGGGTGGGCGACGACGAGGGCATCGGGAAATTCCGCTTTGATGCGGTTGATGGAGTCACGGGTGAACTCGACGTGGACATAACAATTTCCCTTCCACAGGTCCATCTTGCGGCCGGTTTGCTCCATGACCCATGCACCGAGGTTTTCATCCGGGACGAAGAGGATGGGTCGATCTGCCGGGGCGAGGTTGACGATTTTCACTGCGTTTCCAGAGGTGCAGATGACATCGCAGAGTGCTTTGACGCCGCCGGAGCAGTTGATGTAGGCGATGACGTAGTAGTTCTTTTCCGCGTTCGCCTGGAGGAAGGCTTCGAGATCGGGGGCGGGGCAGGATTGTTCGAGCGAGCAACCGGCGTCGGCATCCGGGAGAACGACGATTTTTCCCGGGTTCACGATCTTCGCGGTTTCCGCCATGAAGTGGACGCCGCAGAAGGCGATGACATCGGCATCGGTGGCCTTGGCATGATAGGCGAGGCCGAGGGAATCTCCCACGTAGTCGGCCACGTCCTGGATCGCGCCGATCTGATAGTTGTGGGCGAGGATGACGGCGTTCCTGGATTTCTTGAGGGCCAGGATTTCTTCCTTGAGATCGAGGGAGGCGGGCATGGGGAGATTTGAGATTTGAAATTTGAGATTTGAAATTTCAGATCAGGCCTTGGGGGCGGCTTGGATCATCTCGATGGTGCCGGTGTGTTTGGCACCGGGTTTCACGACGAGCGAGGTGGTGCGGACGAGGCCTTGGAGGTGGGCGCGTTTTTCGAGAGTGACGGCACCGGTGCATGAGATCTGGCCGCGGACGCTGCCGTCGATGAAGGCTGTGGCGGCGTTGACGGGATTGAGGAATTCGACCTTTGCTCCCTTTTCCACGCGCAGATTTCGGCAGGTGACCTTGCCGATGATCTTGCCGTGGCTGCGGATGATGAGGTCACCGCTGCATTCGACGGATCCGGCGAGCTCGCCGAGCACGGTGAGGTTGTGGCACTGGAGGGTGACGCCGGTGACGGAGCCGGTTTTCTGGATGATGACATCGCCGCAGGTTTGGATGCGGCGGTTCCAGGGTTCGGTGATTTCGTAGTCGATCAGGCTGATGTAGCCGCTGCATTTCGGGCATTGGCTCGACTGGGCTTCGGCGACGGTGGTGTAGCTGTAGCCGCAGGTGAAACAGCGGATTTCACGCGGTGGCTTGACCGGATTGAAAAGCCGCATGAGGAAGGAGCGCGGCGGTTGGATGACCGGCCCGCGACGCAGCATGGGCTGGGTTTTTTTCGCCACGGGAGTCTGTTCCGGCTCGGGATCCGAGTCTTTGCGGGGCTTGGCGAGCCGGGTGACGGGGCGGTTCCTAACGACGCCCTTGCCGTCATGGACTTGGAAATTCGCGCGGCAGGCGCGGCATTGGGTCGAGACGACGAGTGCGGGCTCTGCCTGAACATGCCCGCATTCGGGGCATATCAGTTCGATGCGATGGCGCAGGGGCTCATCGGACATGGCAGAGCGGGGTTGTGTTCAGGAGGGCGATTCTTGAACGGTTAGGAAACGGTCCCGGCGAGGGTGCCTTGCTTGGGCTCTTCCGGTGAGGGTGCCGCTTTGGCAGTGGGTTGTGCCGCTGCTGCTGCTGCCGGGACGTTGGCCGGGGTGCCGACGGTGGATTTTCCGACGAAAATCGCGCCTGCTTCGATGGAGAGTGTCTTGGCCTTGATGTCGCCGACGACTTCGGCGCTGGACTTGAGCTCGACGCGGTCGGTGGCGGTGAGGTTGCCGTGGACTTTGCCATAAACGACGACGGTCGCGGTCTTGATTTCCGCCTTGATGCGGGCGTTCTCACCGACGGTGAGATTGCCGTCCGAGTTGATTTCACCCTCGATCTTGCCATCGACGACGAGGTCGTTGGTGAACTTGACAGTTCCTTTGATTTCAACGTCGGTGGAGAGGACGTTGCGGGTAGCGGCGACCGGGCGAGCGGCGGCTGCGGCAGGCTGTTGCGCACCGTAGGATGGTGGTGCCGCGGGTGCTGCGATGGGCTCCGGGTGGCGGGTGTCCGGAAGTGGAGCGGACCGCTGGGAGTCGCTATTGTCTTGGCCGATTACTTTTTTAAACACGGTGTATTAGAATGTCGGGAGTTGGAGTGATGTCAAATTGATCTTACGGTTCCGGCGTTTGCGGGGCGTCTGGCTGGGCGTCTGGCTGGGCGTCTGGCTGGGCGTCTGGCTGGGCGTCTGGCTGGGCGGGTGCGGGAGTAGGCGAGGGGGTGACGGTGACTCCGGGCGGCATTGCGGCACGGATGGCGGCCATCGGATCGGCAGGGGGCGCGGGCGGTGCAGGCGGGGCTTCGACCTCGGTGGGAGGTTTCGCTTTCAGAATGGCCAGCCGTTTGCCTGCGGTATCGGCGAAGCTGCTATCAGGGAAACTCTCGTTCACCTTCTTGTAGGACGCCCCGGCCTTTTCGAGGTCGCCGCCGGCTTTTGCGATGTCGCCCAAGGAAATCAGGGCGAACGGGGCGATGAATTTCGCGGAGGTGTTTTCTGAGAGTGTTTGGAAAACTTGCGTGGCTTCGGCTGATTTTCCCTGCGTCATCAGTTTCGCGCCGAGGCTGGCCTGGGCGGTGGGGATGGCGGGATGGTCCGGGCTGGCGGCGACGAATTTCCGCAGGGTGGCGATGGCGGCGTCCTGCTGGCCATCAGTCCATTGTTTGTTCGCGAGGAGCACCATCGCGCTGCCTGCGGCGGCGGTTTTGGGATACTGATCGGCCACGGACTGGAGCGCGGAGAGATCTTCTGCCTTGTTGAGGGCGTTTCCGGCGGTTTGCTGACCGCTTTTTTCGATGCCGCTGTAAACGACGTAGCCAGCGGCACCCAGCGCGAGAACGACGGCGAGGACGACGAGGTTCTTCTGATTTCGGTCGAGAAACTCCTCAAAGGCGTTCGGGCCTTGGGAAATTTCGGCAAGTGGGACAGGAGCGTTGGTGTTGTCAGCGGACATGATGGAAGGCGGGCAGTGCTGCGGAAGCACGATCAAAGCGGCGGTGGCGTCGAAATCAATGCGGAAGTCTGGAAGTTTGCCGATTTTCGCCGGAAGGCAATGGCGGGAGGGTTTTTATTGGCCAGAGCGCGGGGTGTTGCCTAGCCTCCCGGCGCATGTCGAAACGGGTCTATGTGGTGGTGGGGGAGCTGAGTGGCGATGCCCACGGCGCGGGATTGCTCCGCTCGCTGCGGGAAATCGTGCCGGATTTGGAGATCCGCGGCGTCGGCGGGCCGGAAATGGCGGATTTCGCCGGGGCGGGGCTGACCGACTGGGTGGAGGACGCGGCGGTGATGGGGGTGTGGGAGGTTTTGAAGCGCTACGGTTGGTTTAAAGAGCGCTTCGTGGAAATGCTCGGGGCGGTGAAGGAATTCCAGCCGGACGTGCTGCTGCTGATCGATTACCCGGGTTTCAACCTGCGCTTTGCGAAGGCGGTCAAGCAGGCGTGCCCCGAGACCCGCATCGTTTACTACATCAGCCCGAAGGTCTGGGCGTGGAACAAGCGGCGGATCCCGAAAATGGTGGAACTGCTGGATGAGGTGCTGTGCTTGTTTCCTTTCGAACCGCCGATTTTCCAGAAGGCCGGGCTGAAGGCGGCATTTGTCGGAAACCCGCTGGTGGACGAGTTGGAGGCGAAGCGCATTCCGGGCGTGGTGCGCGGCGAACTGCTGGTCGGCCTGTTTCCCGGCAGCCGGGAGCGGGAAATCGCGCGGTTGTTTCCGATGATGATCGAGTCCGCGAAGCTGTTGAAATCGGGAAGGCCGGAATTGAAATTCGAAGTGCCCGCTGCGTCGGCAAGATTGGCGGGGCAGATCCGTGGACTGATGGAAGAGGCCGGGGCGGGGGATTTGATCACGGTCACGGACGGCGGTAGCCACTCGCTGATGCAGCGCGCCTGCTGCGCGGTCATTGCCAGCGGCACGGCGACGCTGGAAGCGGCGTATTACGGGCTGCCGTATTGCCTCGTCTATCGGGTCGCGCCGCTGACGTATGTGGCGGCGAAAATTCTGGTGAAAATCGAGCTCATCGGGCTGGTCAATATTCTGGCAGGCGAGAAGGTCGTGGAGGAACTCGTGCAGGGCGACGCGACGCCGCAAGCAGTCGCCGGATCGATGAATGGCTTTCTCGAATCTTCCGCCAAACGCGAAGCCTTGCAAAAACGGCTGGCTGAAACGGCAGCTATGTTAGGCGGTCTCGGCGCGCATGAAAAAGCGGCCAGGGCGGTGGCGGCATGGCTCAGCAGTTGCAAGGTGGATTCATGCTGCCAGTTCCATTTTCCAAAATAGCTGCTGGGCGCGAGAGTATGGGATTGGAAACCTGTTCCACCGTTGAGGACGATTGCTTGAAATTGCCGAACATCACGAATTTTTTGTGTCGCCTTGGGGGTTGCGTTTCGGCGGCGAGTGGCTATTGAAGCGCCGCGATGAAATTTTTCTCCATCCTCCTTGTGGCCGTATCCGTTTTCGGGGTTTCCTGCGAACGCCATGAATTCGAAGGTCCTGATGGCACCAAGCAGCTTCACGAGCACCACAGCGCCCACCCTGCGGCCCACGCCGAGGCCGGTGCAGGGCACGCGGAAAAATCTGCGGAGCCCGCTCATTGAGCGACGTGATACAGGCTTTCCCGCCTGTTCTTCAGCCGTTTTCCCGCACCCGGATGTAGCTCACGAAGCATTCTCCCAGATCCGGCCTCGGATCGAAGTGGCTCACCGCGTAAACCCCCGTCGCCGGCAGAAATCCCGCTGGAACCCCCGTCGCCGTGCTGGCCTCGAGTCCGCCGAAAACCGTGTGCCCGGCCAGCGTGACGTGGAATTCATCGATCACATCCAGCGCCGCCAGCTCGCGAATGAGCTGCCCGCCACCCTCGCAATGCAGGTGCTTTACCGCATATTTCGAGGCCAGCGCTTCGAGGAAAACCAACAGGCTCTTGCTATGGATCGTCACGTTAGCGTCAGGAAATTCGGGAAAATCCACCGACTCCCCACCGGTCACCAGCAGATGGATATCGCCCCCCGGCGTGTGGAAAAGCGGGTGCGCCGTGTCGAATTTCCCGCTCCGTGAAACCACGCAGCGCAGCGGTTGCACCGATTTTCCCGGGACGAGCATCGTCATCCGGTCGCTCTCCAGCGTGCCGCGTCCCACCAGGATCGCGTCCGCGGATTCCCGAAGTTTCATGAACCGCGCGTGATCCTCCTCCGACGTCCAGCCGGACGGAATCCGCGCCATGGAGGAAATTTTCCCGTCCGCCGAGATTGCCAGATTCGTGGAAATTCGTGGCCGCAGCATGGCGGATTCTGGACCTTCCGGCGGACTGGCGCAAGAAGCCTTCGCAGTTCCCATCACATCCCGCCCTTGCCAAACCCCTCCCGGCGGTTCATGGGAATCCCACCTCACGCAGGTATCTCAAAATCATGCCGGAACTTCCGATCACACTGACGTTGTTGGTGATCCTCATTACGCTCGTCGCATTCATTCGTGAATGGGCCGCGCCGGATGTTCTCGCGCTTTCCATTCTCTGCCTCGTCGTCGCGCTCGGGCTGGTCGATCCGAAGCAGATGACCGATGTTTTCAAAAACGAGGCACCGCTCACCATCGCCGCCCTGTTTGTCATCGGCGGCGCTCTCGAGGCATCCGGAGCCGTCGATCACATCGGGAAACTCCTGCGCGACAGACTCTCCGGGAACACCCGCATCGCCATCCTCGCCTTCTCCTTGCTCACCGCTTTTTTCAGCGCATGGATGAACAACACCGCCATCGTGGCCATCATGCTGCCGGTCACCCTCGGCTTCGCCCGCTCCAAGGACATTCCCGCCTCCCGGCTGCTCATGCCGCTTTCCTACGCCTCTATCCTCGGCGGCTGCAGCACCCTCATCGGCACCTCCACCAATCTCCTCGTAAACGGCGCCCTCCGCGATCTCCATGAAAAGCCGATGACCATGTTCGAGCTCGCCCCGCTCGGCATCCCGCTCGCCATCGCCGGCATCACCTATCTCACCATTTTCGGGCCGAAGCTTATTCCCGCACGCTCGTCCATCACCGGAAGTCTGGAAATCTCCAACCGCACCTCGCCGCTCTATCACGTCCTGATCAGCGGAAACTCCTCCATCATTGGGCAAAAACTCATCGATACCCCGCTCGCCAGCCGCGAATCCGGCACCCACGTCATGGAAGTCCGCCGCGCCGGCGCGCGCCTGATGGCATCCCTCACCGACATCGTCGTTCAGAAAAACGACCGCTTTCTCGTCGCCCTCCACCGCCGTCGTGGCGGAGCCGCCAAGCCCGAGCAACTCTTCGCAGAAATCGGCGGCGAGCTGCTCTCCACCATCGACGGCATCGTCTCCGAACTCGTCGTCCGCGATGAATCCTCGCTCCTTGGCCGCACCCTCGCCGATGTCGATTTCCGCCAGCACTACAACTGCGTCGTGCTCGCCGTCCACCGGAACGGCATCAACATTACCCACCACATCGCCGAGCTCACCCTCGACGAGGGCGATACCCTGCTCGTCATCACCGCGCTCAACAACCTTGATGCCCTCGAAGCCACCCGCGATTTCATCCTCACCGATACGCCGGACGACACCAAGCCCGAGGTGAAATACAAAAAGCCCATGCGCCACGTCGTCCTCTCCTGGACGGCCCTCATCAGCGTCGTCCTCGTCGCCACCCTCTCGGATTTTCTGCACGGCTACTATCCGGCCATTCCGGTCGTCCCCATCCACTATGCCGCCATGGTCGGTGCGCTCGCCCTGTTATGGTTGAAAGTCGTGACCCCGCGTGAGGCCTACGCCAGCATCGACTGGCAGGTCCTCCTCATGCTTTACGGCCTGCTAGGCCTTGGCATGGCCATGCAGAACACCGGCACCGCCGCCTGGCTCGCCAAGCACATCGTGGAAATCGCCCAGCACTTCATTTCTCCGGAAAACCTGCCGCTCGTTCTGCTTTGGCTTATTTTCCTGCTCACCCTCTGCCTCACGGAAGTCCTTTCAAACAACGCCACCGCCGTGATGATGATCCCCATCGTCCTCAAGCTCGCCCATAGCCTGCACGTCGATCCGCGGCCCTACATCATATGCGTCACTATCGCCGCCTCCACCGCCTTCGCCCTGCCCATGGGCTATCAGACCCACATGATGGTTTATGGTCCCGGCGGTTATAAATTCACCGATTTCCTCAAGGTCGGCATCCCGCTCAACATCATCTGTTGGGTCACTTCCTGCCTCCTCATCCCGCTGATCTGGCCTTTTTGAGCGTCAAGCGCCAGCTACCGGCGGGTCGGCATATCGAGGTTGCGGTGGAGGGACGCAGGAAGTCTCAAGCTAAGGCGGCTCATGGGATTGGTTGGATGAATTCGGACAATTTCAGAACTGCTACTCAAGGAGCGTGGCAGTCCCGCCTCCGGCATCTCATCGCCAAAGCTCACAAGCATGCGCCGCAAACCCGGCCCCGAACGCCGTTAGCCACAGCCGTTTGTCATCCGCATGTCCTCCCGCCAGTCTCCTCTCCAGCGCGAAGAGCACCGACGGACTGCTCATGTTTCCATGATCGCGCAGCACCTCGCGTGTTTCCGTTAGCTTGAAAGGCAGCACGCTTTCCAAAGCCTCCACCACATCGCGTCCGCCCGAGTGGGCGAGCACTTGGTCCGGCTCGCCTTTCCGCAGCGCATACAATCCGGCGACGGCCTCCGCAGCCAGTCCCGGCACCGCGCGGTGCAGTTGGTTCTTCAGTTTTCCCGCCGAGTTCACGAAGCGGATCTTCTCCCGCTCCTCCGGCCGGTGGGTGGTCGTGAAATTCCCCGCCTGCCAATCTCCATCAGCGCCGTCGTTCGCCCAGATCGCTGCCGCCGCGCCGTCGCCGAAAAGGCAGAGGCTGATTAGAACGCCGGCATCGTCATTCGCAAAAAACGCCGCCGAGCAGATTTCCACCGCCACCGTCGCGACCACCGCCTGCGGATTCGCTGCTAGAAACCCCTCGGCCGCGCGCAGCATCGGGATCGCCGCGCCGCAGCCGAGGCCGACGAGGTCCGCTAGGAAAACATCGTGCCGCATGCCCGTGATTTCCGCGACGTGGCTCGTGACGCCGGGGCAGAGGTAACCGCTGCATGTGCAGACAAAAAGCGCGTCGATCTCCGTCGCCAGGCGACCGGATTTTTTCAGGGCTTCCATCAGCGCCGCGCTGGCGAGCGGTGGTGCCTCGCGCTCGAAGCTGTTATTGAGCTTTTCCGCGCAGTGGCCGAATGAGGATTCGATGGAATCCAGAGCGATGTTCCGGCGTTCGATGCCGGACGAGCCGTTCATCAGGATTTTCTCCATCAGCACCGCTGACCGTGGCTTGAGCGTGGAAAGCAGATTGCCTTGCTGCATCGCGTTCCAACAGGATTCCTGGGTGAATGAATTCGGCGGGACTGCGGTGGCGATGGAGCGGAGATACATGAGGAGGCGAGGAAACTAACGGATCAGCGAAAGCATTGGCTGAAATGGCAAAAGACGCGCGGACGCCAAGCTTTGCAAGACAGACTTGCAACTGGTCTCAAAAAGGAGCGGATGCAGCACACCCGCCACCGCCAGCCTGCGCCTGAATTTCCTCTGCACGGCGGCCCGCACGGTATTCGCGGCCTTTTTCCATGAGGACTCTCCCCGAGAATAGGAAACGAGCGGCCCGATGGCGCACTCGGCTGCTTGGAACGCCATCGACATGCCATTACCCGTGAACGGAGGAATCATGCTCTCGGCATCGCCCAGCCTGAACAGTCCGGGCGTGGACTTCTGCCTTCCGAACTCGAAACCGGCCACGGCGGAAATGGAGCCTTCGCGCCATTCGCAGTCGCGCAGCATGGCGGCGAGTCCGTAGTTTCCTCCGGCATCAAGATAGGTTGTTAGCAAATTCGCTCCATCCGCTTTGAGGGAACGATCCAGACGGAAAAGCCCGCAGACATTCGTCCAGCCGTCCTCCACCCCGGCGAGTCCTGCGTAGCCGTTGGTCCCCGCGTGCATTTCGAGATCGGCGGATTTTGATGGATTTCTGACGTGTGCCTTGAGCCCGATCCACGGGCCGTTCCGCGGTTTTCTTCCCGCCGCCCAAACGTGACCGTCCCCAAGTTCCGGAGCCGCGCGAACATTTGTCCTAACGATTCCACCGAGCCCGGTCACCCGCTTCCACAGCCGCTCGTCCAACAGATGTCGGGAAATCCCCAGTGCGGGATCTTTGAATCCATCGCGATGAATCAGTCTGCCGCCTTCATGCCAGGCGAGCGAGCGATGGCGGTGCGCGTCTGCGAACAGATCGGAAATTCCCAGTGCCTCCAGCGTTTCCGTGCTTACTCCGGAAACGAACTCCCCGCAGACCCGGTGGCGCGGATAACTGCCTGCCTCCAGCACGGTCACCGGCACCTCATGAAGTCGCAGGGCTGTGGCGAGCGATAGTCCCGCCAGACCTCCGCCAGTGATGGTGATTTCCTCATTCAATTTCGGCAAGATACCACGCGCCTCGCGCCGCGCCACATCGAAGTTTCGCGGATCCGCCACCGGCTGGGATCGAGATCTAGCTGTTTCGCGATTTCTCCCGCAGCGAAACCCGCGTCGATACTCACATGCATGTCGTGCCGGGTAACGTGGTTGATCCACGGGTGCATCAGGTTTCCTAGCAGATGAGGCGTGCGGCTGCGGTCGGGTTCGTTGAAAACGAGGATGTCGAAATTTCCCATCCAGCGGCCGAGAGCGGGCAGATCGGTTTCTTGGAAATGGTGGAGGAACAAATTCGCCACCAGCACGCCCCCACCCTCCGGGGCGGTGGTTTCAAACAGATCCCCGCGATGCCAAACAACCCGCGCGGCCAGGTTTTCGGGGCGTGGGGCGAGGTCGTAGGCCGCCACCGGAGCCTGTGGAAACAGCCGTGATAGCCTGTTGCAGAGCATCCCGTCTCCCGCGCCGATTTCGACGATGCCGCGGTTCGCTGCGGTGGAGAACCGCCGCATCGTCCGGCAGACCCAGCGTTCGTTTCCCATCAGGAAATTGATCCGCCGCAAGTCCCGCCGGCTGCGCATGGCGTCGGGATCATCTGCTGGCAGATGATCGAGGATTTCCGGGATAACGGTTCGGGAGGGCATGACCGTCTGAGAGTATCCGTGATTTCGCCTGTTACAAGGGTGGCTGGAGACGGCGTGACACAGTCATTCCTGAAGGCTTGTGAAAGAACAGAAAGGAATGTCCATGTCACATTTCGACTGGATTTCTCAATCGGGTTCTGGCGAGCTTGTGGTAACTGGAAATGGCGACTTAGACTCTCCCCATGCCCCAGCCTCCACGCCGTCCGTTCCAACCTCAAAAGGAACGCAATCCGGGACCACCTCCCGGGAACAAACCGCCCTCGAAAGACCGCGGTTGGGATCCGGTGGCCGCTTGGTATGACAAGCTCGTAGGCGAGTCCGGCTCGGACTATCATCAGAACGTCATCCTTCCGGCCGCCCTGCGCATCCTCGGTCCGCAGCCCGGTGAATCTATCATCGACGTCTGTTGTGGCCAGGGCGTGCTGATCAAACCGTTGCTCGAAGCGAAGATTGGGAAATTCACCGGAGTCGATGCCAGCCCGCGCCTCATCGCAGCGGCGAAATCCCGCCACGGCGCGAACCCGGCGGTTTCCCTAATCCCCGCCGATGCCTGCCAGCCCGGCCGCTGGACGGATGCTTCTAACGACGCCGCCACCTGCATCATGGCCGTGCACGACGTGCCGGATCTCGTCGCCCTGTTTTCCAATATCGCCCGCGCGCTCAAGCCCGGAGGTCGCGCCGTGATGGTGTGCATGCACCCATGTTTCCGGATTCCGAAAAAGAGTCACTGGGGCTGGGACGGCGATCAGAAAATCCAATACCGCCGCCTCGACAGCTACGGCAAGCCGCTGGAAATCTCCATCACCACGCATCCGGGAAAAAACTCCGGCGAACAGACCGTCTTCTATCACCGCCCGCTGGCAGATCTCCTGACTGCGATGGGTCAGGGCGGCCTCACCGTCACTGCCTGCGAGGAACTCTACAGCCACCGCCGTTCCCAAGGCACTGGCCCTTTCAGCAAAGCCGAGCACGCCGCTGCCGAGGAATTTCCGCTGTTCATCGCGCTGAATGCGGTAAAACTTTAGGCTTCATCGCGACAGGCGCACCCGGAGCACAGGAAGGGTATCGGCGCGGACAAGGCTGGAAACAGGCGCAGACATCCTGAGCTCGAAGGAAATGACATGACCCGGGATCGGGATGGTCCGCAGCAGATTTCTGATTCCCCAACGGGGATCCGTCCATCATTCACGTGGGTGGGTCAGGATGTCTGAGGCGGGGCTTTTTCGCAGTGATGGGGTGGGTGGAACGCAGCGGGCAGGAATGCCGGTGTCACTTTTGCCGCAGTGCTTCCAAGCGCTGGAGTAGCGGCGGATGCGAGTAGTCCAGCCAGACGCGCAGGGCGGCGGGGGATGGGTGCGAGAGGTGGTCGGCTGATAGCTTTTTCAGGGCGTCGCCGAGTGCCGCGCCGTCGCCGGTGACCTTGGCGGCGTAGGCGTCTGCCTCGAACTCGTGCTTCCGGGACCAAGCGTGGGCCGCGACGGAGAGCAACTTGCTAACGGGTTCCAACAGGATGCTGAAAAACACCAGCCCGGCGTGCGGCGAGATTTGTTTCACTCCGAACGCGTCGAACAGGAGGCGGGCGAATTTCCCATCAGGATCGGTGGCAAGGCCCAGCAGAAAGAAGATCACCGCCATTTGCACGATGCCGACGACGAGGCGCTGCTTGATGTGACCGCAGCGGTAGTGGCCGATTTCATGGGCGAGCACACCTATGAGCTCGGGCTGGGTGCTCTTGTCCACCAGCGTGTCGAAGAGGGCGATCTTCTTTTGTTTTCCGAGGCCGGTGAAGAAGGCGTTCGCCTTGGTGGAGCGCTTCGAGCCGTCCATCACGAAGACGCCGGTGAGCGGGAAGCCGCATTTCACGCCGAGCGCTTCGATGGCGTTTTTCAGCTCGCCGTCCGGCATGGGCGTGAACTTGTTGAAGAGCGGCATGATCAGCGACGGTGCCAGATAGGTGAGGATCAGTTGGAAGGCCGTCACCACCGCCCAGGCCCAAAGCCAGGCGTTCGGAACGTTTCCGAAAATCCATAACACCGCGGCGGCGAGCGGCAGGCCGATGATGGCACCGAGGACCATGCCCTTGATGCGGTCCATCACGAAGGTGGCGAACGTCGAGCGGTTGAAGCCGAATTTCTCCTCGATGACGAAGGTGTCGTAAATGGAGAACGGCAGGCCGACGAGACTCTGGCCGATCAGAAGGGCAGTTAGGAAAACCAGGCCGGTCACCACTTCGGAATGGCCTAGCGAGCGCGCCCAGCCATCGAGCCAGCCGAAGCCGCCGAGCGACCAGAAAATGAGCATCATCGCGAGCGAGGCGGTGGATCCGATGATGCCGAACTGCGCGTGCGCCCGCAGATAGGCGCGGGCCTTATCGAGTTTTTCCGAATCCATCACGTCCTCGAATCCCTTCGGCACGGACTCGGGAAATGCTTTGAGATTCAGCAAGGTGGCGGCGAATTCCAGCTTCCAAAGCGCAAAAAGCCCCACCAGGATAATCACGGCCATGAAATTCCAATCAGTCATCGCGCGCATCATGCATAGCTCCGGCCTTGCCGCAAGCGCCGCTCTTTTGCTTTCTCTGTAGGGTGGAAAACAGCGGAAAATCACCGTCCGAGTGGAAGGCCTCGGGCTGGGATTGAGCGTTGCCTTGCCCGTTTTTCGAGCTTAGCCTCCCCAAACCCCATGGTGTTTCCTTCGTTCTTTTGTCGAATTTCGCTGGCCTCCTGCCTCACGGTCCTGCCGCTGGGTGCCCAGGACCTGCGCACGCCCGATCTCGCCAAAGCCGATGTGGCGCCGCCCGTCGAGGCCCCCGCATCCCGCAGTGCCAACGATGGTGCCATTAACACCCGCAAGGACGCACGGACGATCACGCTGAAAATCCCCGCGCCGCGCGGACAGATCGTGGACCGGGATGGTGCCGCGCTCGCCCAGAACCGCGTGGCCTATCAGGTGGCGATACAGTTCCGGCAGTTTGAAAATGCCGACCGCGACTTCGTCGTCAACTGGGCGCGCACCCGCATGGATTCGCTCCAGCCACTGGTCAAGAACCTGACGCGGAAGACCGACGAGGAACTTTACGACCACTACAAGAACCGCCGCTGGCTGCCCTTGCTGGTGAGCGGCCAGCTGGACGAAAAGGAGGCGAACAACCTGCAGACCAAGCTCACCTCCGGTCTGGTCCTGCAGCCGTTGTACACCCGTTTCTATCCGCAAGATGAGCTCGCGGCACACATCATCGGCTACTCCGGCAGCGTCGGAAAACTGCCGACCGGTCCTATCAATTTCAACGAACCACTGTGGGAGGAAAGCGAGGGGCGCTCGGGCCTTGAGAAGATTTTCAACGACGCACTCACCGGCGATCCCGGCATGAAGCGCCTGCTCTTCGACGAGAGCGGTAACAAGCTGTTGGAAGAGCAGGTGAAACGCCCGCGCCCCGGCGGCACGATCGTCACCACGCTCAATCTCCAGTGGCAGATGCTCGCGGAAAAAACGCTGCGCGCCGGTTGCAAGCGCGGCGCGTTTGTCGTGCTCGATGTCGTCACTGGCGAGGTGCTCGTCATGGCGTCGCGTCCTTCCTTCGACTTGAACTCCTTCATCCCGGGCATCAGTGAGAAGGACTTCAAGGCGCTCAACGAGGATCCTTCCACGCCGCTGTATGGCCGTGCATTCCAGTCCGTCTATCCGCCCGCGTCCTCTTTCAAGCCGGTCGTCGCCCTCGCCGCGCTCAACAACGGCACGGTCACCGAGAACTCGGAAATTTACTGTCCTGCCGCGCTGAACGTGGGCAACACGGTGATGAAAAACTGGAGCAAGACACCCGAAGGCTCGATCAACGTGAAGCGCGCGCTCGCCCGCTCCTGTAACACCTGGTTCTATCAGGTTGGTATCGATATCGGACCATCCGCTTTCCTGAATCTTTCGCGCAGTCTGGGTTTCGGCGAAAAAACCGGCCTTCCATTGATCGGCGAGAGCCCCGGACTGGTGCCTAACGACGACTGGATGCTCCGGAATGAAAAACGGCGCATCCTCAATGGCGATACTGCTAACCTCTCTATCGGCCAGGGCAGCCTGCTCGCCTCGCCATTGCAAGTCGCGCAGGCAATGGCCGGCATCGCTAACGGAGACATCGTGCCGAAGCTCCAGCTCATCCGCCAGATCCAGGACACCCGCGGCCGCGTGGTCAAGGCGGCCCTCCCCGAGCGGAAGCGCTGGCTCGGCGTGGATGCCAAGGCTGTCGAGATCGTTCAAAAAGGCATGAGCGACGTCGTCAACGGCTCCGGCGGCACCGGCCACAGCGCGCAACTCAGTTTCACCACGCTCTGTGGCAAAACGGGCACCGCCCAGTGGGGCGATCCGTCGAAGGACCAGCGCCTCGCCTGGTTCGCCGGATTCCTGCCAGAAGACAATCCGCGCTACTCATTCGCCGTGCTCTACGAAGGCCGCCCGGGCGAAACCGTTTCCGGCGGACGCATGGCCGCGCCGATGGTGAAGAAATTTTTCGAAGGCATCAAAGACGACATCAAGGAAACCATCGCCCCGCCCAAGAAGGCCCTCATCGTCGTGGATGAAACCGCAAGCAGCGACGAAAACATCCCGAAGGCCATCCCCGCAGATCCCGATGCCGCCACCGATGCAGTTCCCGAAACCGAGAGCCCCGCTCCAGACAAATCCAAAGGAAGCACGTGGAAAGCACTGCCCGTGACCCCCCTCGAAACCGGCACCCAGACTCCCGCCGACCCCGCTGATCCGCTGGAAAAGGCAACGCCAGAACCCCGCCGTCCCGCCAAGGCCATTCCTGTCGGAGAAGACGAGGTCATCCAGAACGGCATCGAGGAACCCTGAAAACAGCGCATTGTCCCATGGTTAGCCGGCCTCCGGGGCGCGTCTCACCTTTGGAGTTCCGTGGGCACCACCGCTTTGAGGGGAGACTCCGCCGTTTCCCTGGTATCTTATTACTCGATTACCGGGACTGGTACCCCAGCCACTGACCCCAGCCAAGCCCAGCCATTTTCCCCCAATTCTTCGCAAAAGGGTTGCAAACCCCTTCTCCCCATTTTCGCAATCCTCCGCCAGCGTTTCCACATCTCCTGATTCGCAGCAATAGAATCAAGTGATCGCAGCCGCAAATCTCTCGAAGATCATCACTTCTGTGCCTCCGCCTGCGCGTCAAAGACCTCGATTTTGGGCAAGGCACCATCACCGGTCATGATGGTAAAAATGGAAAACACCGCGTAGTACCGCTGCCGAAAGCGCTCGAAGGGCGACTCCAACACCATCTAGCCAATGCTCGCGAAAAACACCTCCAGGATATGGTATTCGGTGCCGGTGAGGTTCACATGCCCGAAGCCCTTATCCGCAAATGTCCGAATGCCCCCAGCGACTGGTGCTGGCAATACATCTTCGCATCCGCCACCCTTTGTCCACACCCGCGAACCGGCAGGGTCGCCCGCCATCACCTCCATGAAGTTTCGCTGCAACGCCAGTTCAAGGCCGCCGTCCGCAAGGCCGCCATACCCAAACGCGCCACATGCCACACCATGCGCCATAGTTTTGCGACACACCTGCTGGAATCCGGAACCGACATTCGTACCGTCCAGT
>JBBRCO010000089.1:0-16352 GCA_038204755.1 Verrucomicrobiales bacterium | reverse complement strand
TGCCTGCTAGACGCCCGAGAAACTGAAATCGCGAGCCTCCGTAACGGAGTAAACTACTGACTGGAGAGCCGGATGCGGGAGATCCGCACGTCCGGTTCGGAGGGGGGAGCGGGGCGAAAGCCCCGTTCCTACCTCTATCGTGGGCGAGGCGGCTTGGGCGGATGTGGGAGCGCTCGTTGAGGAAGGTGAGCAGGTGATTGCGGATTTCCGAATAGCGGGGATCTGCCAGAACCTCGGCGCGGATGCGGGGGCGGGCGAAGGGGATGGTGAGGATGTCGCCGACTTCGGCTTCCGGGCCGTCGCTCATCATGACGACGCGGTCGGATAGAAAAATCGCCTCGTCCACATCGTGGGTGACCATGAGGGTGGTGAGTTTGTTGCGGCGCCAGAGTTCCAACAGGACTTCCTGAAGCTCGATCTTGGTGAGTGAGTCGAGCATGCCGAAGGGTTCGTCCAGCAAGAGCATCTTCGGCTGAAGGGCGAAGGCGCGGGCGATGCCGACGCGCTGGCACATGCCCTGCGAGAGTTCACCGGGGAACTTGTGCATGGCATTTCCCAGGCCAACGACGGATAGATAATACTCGGCCAGCTCGCGGCGTTCTTTTTTCGGGGCGGTGAAATAGACCTGGTTCACGCCGAGCATGACATTTTCAAAAGCGGTCATCCACGGCAGCAGGCAGGGTGATTGGAAAACGACGCCGCGGTCGGGACCGGCTTCGTTGGTCTCGCGGCCGGCGAGGATCATCGCGCCAGCGGTGGCATCGGTGAGACCGGCGACCATGGATAGAACGGTGGATTTCCCGCAGCCGGAGTGGCCGATGAGGGTGACGAACTCTCCTTGGGCAAGGTTCAGATTGAAATCCCTAACGATGACGGCTGGCCCCTTGGGCGTGGGGTAGGCTTTGGAGAGTTTGAAAAGTTCGAGGATGGGGGCGTGGGCGGTCATGACGCTTCGATTTTGAGTTCCTCGCGCTCAAGGCGTGAGCGGCGGCGGGGTTCGCGTTTTCCAAAGTGGACGCGCTTGATGGAGAGATCCTCGGGGAGGATGTCCGGGGCGGGAAGGCGCTTGGTGATGGTGGGATTGCTATCGCGCTTGGCATCTAGCAGGGTATTGACGAGCTGGAGTTTCAGGTCCTTGAAGCCGGTGGAGGCGAGCACCTCGCTCCGGGGGCGGGGGCGGGGGATGGCCACCGTGATTTCATCTCCCAGCGTCGCGCCATCGCGGCCGGGGAGCAGCGGGATGACGCGGTCTGCGACGAGCAGGGCTTCGTCAGGATCATTGGTGATCCAGATGACGGTGGTGCGGTTTTTCTCCCAGATATCCGCGATCTCGTCCTGGAGGGTGGCTCGTGTTAGTGCGTCGAGCGCGGAGAGTGGTTCGTCCATCAGCAGGACCTTGGGATTCGCCGCGAGCGTGCGGGCGACGGAGACGCGCTGGCGCATGCCGCCGGAGAGTTCGCGGGGGAACTTGCCGACAGCCGGGGTGAGTTTCACCATGTCGATATACTTGGCCGCATGCTCGGCACGTTCCTTTTCCGACAAGGCGGGGAAAAGCTGATCCACGGCGAGGCGGACGTTTTCCGTGACGGTGAGCCACGGCAGCAGCGAGTAGTTTTGGAAAACGATGCCGCGCTCGGGGCCGGGGCCGGCGATGATTCCGCCGTCCATTTTCGCAGTGCCGGTGTCTGGCTTGAGCAGGCCGGAGATCAGATTGATGAGCGTGCTTTTTCCACTGCCGGAGTAGCCGATGATGGAAAGGAAATCGCCTTCCTGGACGGTGAGGTTGATGTTTTTCAGGATGGTGGCGCGCTCGTGGGCACGGCCGAAGCTTTTCGTGACACCGGAGAGTTCGAGGATGGGAGTCATGGTGGGTGATGATGGGGAAGAACAGGCAGGAATGCCTGTATCACGCCGAGCGGAAGCGGCCCTCGATCATGCTCATGGCGCGGTCCAGGACGTAGCCGATGACGCCGATGGTGAGGATCGAGAGGATGATGTGGGCGTAGCTGTTTGCGTTGTATTGCTGCCAGAGGAAACCGCCGACGCCGGGTTTTCCGATCAGCATTTCCACCGCAACGATGACCAGCCAGGCAATTCCTAACGAGAGCCGGAAGCCGGTGAACATATAAGGGAGTGCGGAGGGGATGAGGATCTTGAACAAGGTCTTGGTGCGGGAAAGTTTCAGGACTTTCGCGACATTTAGATAATCCTGCGGAACTGCTCGGACACCCACGGCGGTATTGAGCACGGTCGGCCACATGGCGCAGATAGCGATGGTGAAAAGCGCGGCGGCATCCGAGGTGCCGAAGGTGGTGCGGCCGGTTGAATCCATGATCTTGAGGCCACTGAAAAGCACCATGCCGAGCGGCAGCCAAGCGAGGGGGGAAACGGGGCGGAGGATCTGGATGATCGGATCGAAGGCGCGGGTGAAATTCTTGGAAAGCCCAAGGAAAAATCCGATAGGCGTGCCGAGCAAGAGGGCGATGGCGTAGCCTTGGGCGACGAGCTTGAGCGAAAGCCAGGCGAAGCGGAGGATGCCTTGGTCGAGTTCACCGCGCTTGGCGAAGGGCTCGACGAGGTAGGGCTTGCTGGCAACCCATGTCTCGGACGGAGATGGAAGATTTTTCGATAGACCGAAGCGCTCGGTCTTGGTGACGGTATCGCCCCAGTCGTCCACTGACTTGGTGATTTTCGAATGTCCCGAAATGACCGCCCATCCACCCAGGCAGATCAGGATGGCGATGAGTGGAAGAAGGAGGGCGTCGAGCTTGAGTTGATAGAAGAGTTTCATGAGGTGGGAAGGGAACGAGGGCTCCATGCAGGCAGGGATGGGACCGGCCAGGCAGGAGGGTAGGGCGAGGAGCAGGGTGGGGGATCAGCCCTTGAGAGTCTTGACGGCGAACGACTTGGCGTAGGCTTCCATGTCGCCCGCGGGGTCGAAGACGGAGCCGTCGAACAACGTTTCCTTGTCATTGCCGGGACCGCCATGCGTGTAGCCGATTTCCTTCATGGCTTCTTCGTAAATGTCGGCTCGCATGACTTGTTTGGCGACGCTTTCATAGTCCGGGGCACCATCGGTGAAGCCCCAGCGGCGGAGCTGGGTGATCCACCACTTGCCATACTTCAACTGCGGATAGTTGCAGTTGCGCTCGCTGAAGATCATGTAGTTCGGGTCGCGGAACTTACGGCCGTCGCCCATGTCGTATTTCCCTTGGAGGCGGGGAAGCAGGGCTTCCGGCGGGCAGTTGATATAAGTAGGTGCGCTGACGATTTTCGCCTGCTCGGGCCGGTTGTCCATCACATCGAGCCAGACGCTGGCCTCGTGAAGGGCCTTGAGAACGGCTTTGATGGTCTTGGGATTCCTGGCGGCGAACTCCTCGGTGAAGGCGCAGACTTTTTCCGGGTGATCCTTCCAGATGTCCTGGGTATTGATGGCGGTGAAGCCGATATCATCCTTGATGGTCTTGGCATTCCATGGCTCGCCCACGCAGAATCCGTCCATTTTTCCGGCCTGCATGTTAGCCACCATCTGCGGCGGTGGAATGGTGATGAGGGAAATGTCTGCTCCGGCACCGGATGCGTCGCCCGGATTGATTCCGCCGGCGGCGAGCCAGTAGCGGAGCCACATGGCGTGGGTGCCGGGTGGGAAGGTCATGGCGAACTGCATGGGATTTCCCGCCGCCTTGGCGGCGTCAACGAGGGGTTTCAGGGCTTTCGGATCTGCGGCAACCTTACCCTTGAGAGAGTTTGATAGACTGATGGATTGGCCGTTGCGGTTGAGCAGCCAGGGCGCGATCATCGGCTTTTTCGGCGCACCGCCGAGGCCCATGGTGGAGGCGATGGGCATGCCGATGAGCATGTGGGTGGCCTGGATGTCACCATTCGAAAGGGAGTCCCGGATGGCGGCCCAACTCGCGCCTTTGGTGACGGTGGAGTTGATGCCATATTTTTTGAAGAGCCCCTTTTCGTGAGCAATGACGATCGGCGAGCAGTCCGTTAGAGCGATGATGCCGAAATTGACGTTCGGCGATTCTGGTGCTTCGCTGGCGGTCTGCGCACCGACCCAGCCGGTGGGCAGGCCGGAGGCGAGGAGGCCGAGAGCGGTGGCCTTGGTGGAATTCGAAAGGAATTTCCGGCGTGATAGTGAGTGGGATGGTTCCATGGTCGTTGATTTAGAAGAGTCGCATTCAATCAAGCGGCATGGATGCCAAGATGGCGGAGTAGCTAGAAATTTGGCGGATGTTGGTTCATCGCAACAATGAGGGTTACTCATGTCATGCACCTTGCGCGCAGAGCGTGGCGGTGTGAAAGATGTCCTCTCGATAGATCCGCGAGATGGAGCCGCAGGTCATGTCCGGCAGGATACCGATGCTGCGTAGTCCCGCGAGAACCCAGGATGCTTTTTCGACGGTAGGGCGATTCACCGCATCGCCATAAAAGACGTGGAACGAGGCGGCGGCCATGGATCCGGCACCGGTGTCGAACATGTTTCCCATGCTGTTGCGGAGCACTTCCTCTGAGGCACCGGTGTATTCCTTCATCGCAAGGATGGTGATGAGGTCGTTGCGAAAAGTCGGATCCTGACACATGCGGCACGCATCTAGCAATGCCGCGACGAGGGCGACGTTTTCGTCCTTGCGCTCGCGCAGGAATTTTCCCGAGACGAGCAGGACTTTTTCCGGATGTCCGTGTGATAGATCCGAAGAGGTGGCGGGGCACCAGCCCGTGCCGGCCATGATGGATTCCGAATTCCACGGCTCGCCCACACAGTAGCCATCAATGTGACCGGCTTTCAAATGACGCGGCATGAGTGGCGGCGGGAGGAAAATGATTTCCACATCGGACGGCGAGTTGAGCCCGTGTCGGCGGAGCCACTGGTAAAGGAGGATGTGGTGGGATGAAAAACGATGGGGGGCGGCGAGGGTGAACGGCCGGTCTTTTTTCCAATGATGTGTGAGATAGGTCTGGAGGCCTTCGCCCTTGCCGATGTCAGTGGGTTTGATTTCCGAGGAAAGCGTGATGCCATTGCCGTGGAGATTCAGAATCAGAGGAACAGCCACCTCGCAACGCAGCTCGCTGAAACCCATGCCGAGGGCGAACGCGATGCCAGCGATGGACTGCGCTCCGTCAAGGTCACCGTAGAACATCTTGTCGCGCACGCTGGCCCAGCCGAGTTCGCGCGACAGGATGACGTTCAGCCCGTAGCGCTCGAAAATTCCCATTTCCTTGGCGACGGCGATCGGAGCGCAGTCACTCAGGGGCACGAATCCGAGACGTATCGGAAATTGTTTTCGCGGGTTTTCCAGAACTAGCATGATCGGCCTATAAGCGCGTGGAGTGCCAAATGCGATAGTTTGGCATGCGCTCTGCTGTTTTGTGGCAGCGCTTTCAATGAGAGTGATTCATCATCATGGACTGGGTTCCCGACTTGAGACAACTGAGGGCATTTGTTGCCGTGGTAGAGGAGGGGAGCTTCACGCTTGCGGCTCGGAGGATTTTCGTCACCCAGTCCGCTGTCAGTCATTCGCTGCGTACGTTGGAGGAGCAGCTCTCATGCCGTCTGCTGGACCGCACCGGAAAACGGGTGGCGGTCACGGCGGAAGGTGAACTCCTCCTGAGACGCTGCAAACGCGTCATTTTCGAACTGGAACAGGCGAGCCGCGATCTCGACGGTCTGCGCCGCTGGGGGCAGACCCGCATCCGCATCGGTGCGCCGCACAGTTTGTGTCATTTCCTGATTCCGTCTGTCCTGCGCGAGTTCCGCGACTGTTTCCCCCGATGCGAGCCCGTGATCGAAGCCGGGGATACCACCCTTCTGCTGGATCGGCTTGCCGGCGCGGACCTGGATCTCGTCGTGGGGCTGAAACCGCGAAGCAAGGGCGACGAAGGATACCGCCCGATGTTCAGGGACCGTCTCGCATTTGTGGTCTCGCCATTCCATCCGTGGGCGGTCAACCAAGCGTCGGTTCTACCAACAATTAACGACCATCAGTTTATCATCTATGCCAAGGCGACGGAAACCCATCGACTGATAGAAGAGTGGCTTGAACAGAAGGGCGGTCGCGGAAAAAAGCCGCTGGTGCTCGGCGACATGCAGGCGATCAAGGAAATGGCCAAGCTCGGAATCGGCGTGGGAATCGTCGCGCCCTGGGTGGCCACGCGTGAGATTGAAGATGGGAGCCTGAAGGTCGTGAATATCGACGAGCCCGGCATCGAACGCGAGTGGGGGGTTTTCCATTCTCCGAAACGAGAGCCGAGTCTTGTTGAGGAGGCTTTCATCGGACTTTGCGAAATGGCGTTCGCTGCAATGCCTGTCAACCTGGCGGAGACCAGGTGATTTTTTGTTAGCTTGATGGATGAAGGCCGCCCCGGCTTCCCAGAACGGCCTTTTTTCCAAACAACCGTTTACCCGGAAAAGTCAGAAGGTATAGTTGAGCTCCAGTGAGAAGCGCGTGGCGTCCGGAAGCGCGACCGGGCCGGCGTAGGCATCGTCCTCGCTTTGGAAGCAGGCGAACTTGGCGATGGCGGTGAAGTTGTCATCGAACTTCTTGGTCAGCACCGAGTCATATTCCCAGCCGTAGCCAACGGAGATCTCATTATCGCCCATTGCATGGAGCACGTTCATCCACTTGATCCCGCAGAACAGCGGAGTGGTGTGCGAAACGTAGAGGTCCGTCAGACCGTTGTGGGCACCGGAGATACGGGCACCGTCGGTGACGTCGGCGAATCCGTTGAAGGCATGCACGGTGGCGAGCGGAGTCTTGAAGCCGGCGTCGAGGTGTTCGAGGCCTAGTGTAAAAGCCTGGTTTCCGAAAAACGTTTTCGAAGCGGTGACATGGGCGTAGAGGGCGTCATCCTCACCAGCAAGACCAGCCTTGTCCTGATAGGCAAACTCTCCATAAAGGGCCACTCCGCCGAGCGTGCCCTTTGCGCTGACGCCGAAGGTGTTGTTATCCCAGGCACCGACGTCCTCGAAGTTCATGATATAGGCATATCCGCCGAGAGTGAGTCCCTTGATTCCGGCATAGGAGGCGTTGATCAGGTGAACTTCCGACCGGATGTCCTGAACGTTGGTGAAGCCGGGGAGGAACCCGATCGGGGAGTCCGCATCGGATCCGAAAATTCGGTTCACCTGGCCGACGTAGGCGTAGTTGATGGTAAGCCCGTCGATCAATTTGTTAGCAAAGGTGACCGCGTCATAGGTCTGCTCGTTCTGACGCCAGCCGACGTTGCCGATAAACGCCGCGTTGTCATAGATGATGCGTTGGCGTCCGACGCGTGCAGTGGTATCGAAGCCTTCATATTGGATATAGCCTTGGTTGAGCTCGTTGGTCTCAGGATCGAAGATCGGCGAGTTCGCGGGATCGAACGGCGTTGCGTCAGGACCGGCACCGGCATTGTAGTCATCGCCGATGGCTTGGCTGAATTCTCCTTCGATCAATGCGCTGAAACCGTTCCATGCCATGGTTTTCAGGCCGAGGCGCTCGCGGGTGGTAAAGGCAGTCGAGGAATCGAATGGCTCGACATCGGCGAACTCGAAGCGCGCACGGATGTCGATGAGCGGCTTGATCCACGGTTCTGGCTTGGCTGCGATGGAAGTTTCCAGGTCAGGGCTTCCCGCACGGAGAAGGCTGGCAGCTGATAAGAACAACAGTGTTTTCGTTTTCATGGTGGTTGTGGTGTGCTGAGCTGCTTGATGCTCGTGCGAGTGGGACCAGCGCGAATCTTGCCACGTTGACTTTGCCAAGGACCTTTTCCCGTGAAGTGTTTTCCCTCACGGTATGAAGGCGAGTCATGGCAAACAGACGGACGGCGCCCGGCCTAACACTTTTTCCCGGGTAGGGCGGGGGAGCCTGCCTGCGGTATGTCAAGGATTCGCTCCCTGGATGAACTTCACCAGTTCCGTGCGGGTCTTGATGAGATCAGGCGGATTCAAATAGAACATGTGGCCGCCGTCAAACAAAGCGGTTTGGAAGTTGCCACGCACGTTTTCCGGTAGATCCAACAGGTGCCGGATCGAATACGCGACACCTTCCGGCGGTGTGGCGAGATCCGTGTGGCCGCCCATGACGAGCACCTTCAGATGTGGATTATCACGCATCGCGTTGGCGAGGCGCTCACTGAGATTTACGACCTCATTGCTCGTGTTCCATTTCCAAGGCTGGACTTTTGCAGTTAGGATTTCATACGGCTGGTCCTCCTTGTAGCCGAGATCGCGCCCGAGATAATCGAGCATTGCCGTGGAAAACGCGCCGTAGGCCAGCGAGTAAGACGGATCGTAGTCCGCGTATTGAGCCGACTTGTCAGTCGCATCCCACGCCACCCGGGCATCGAAGCGGCCGATCACCTTGCCCTCCTTGCGCAGCAACTCGGCGCGGAAAAAGGTCGAGTCGATCCGGAGGCCGTGCGCCAACCAGGTCCCAGCCGCGATTCCAGTGAATCCCTCCAGTTTTGCCGCGATCGCGGCCCGGCTTGTTTGATCGAGCGCGCTGCCCTTGAGTAATGCTGCTGCATAATCACCGAAGGCGAACTCCGCGCACTCCTTTACCAATGCGTCACGGTCCCCTTGGATTTTCTTGTGAAAATGTGAGGTGCCGGTGAGCGACGGCAGAAAGACCTCATAGGCGAGATCGTTGCCCTGGGCAGGTTGGAGCGTGGCGAAATCCAGCAGTGACGAAAGCAGGACCACGCCGTTGAGGCTCATGCCGTAGCGGCTCTGCAAATGTTGGGAAAGTCCGGCAACACGGATGCCGCCGTAGGATTCACCTAGCAGATATTTCGGCGAAGCCCAGCGGTCATGTTCGCTGATCCAGCGGCGGATGAAATCACCCACCGACTCGATATCCTCGTCCAGCCCATGGAAATCTCCCGGTTTGATGTCCTTTTCCGCGCGGCTGTATCCGGTGGAAACGGGATCGACGAACACCAGATCGCACACGTCGAGGATGCTCAGTGGGTTGTCCGCGACGCGGGCAGGGGGCTTCGGGGCCGAGGTGCCGTCACCCGGCAGCTTGACGATTTTCGGACCGAGCACGCCGATGTGCAGCCACACCGCCGAGGAACCAGGGCCGCCATTGAACGCAAACATCACCGGCCGGGTTGCCGGATCCTTGACGTCGGTCCGGACGTAGCTGACGTGAAAAATCGACGCACGCGCCTTGCCGTCGTCCTGCTTGAGCTGAAGTTTTCCGGTGCTGACCCGATAGGGCACTTTCTGACCATTGATGGTGATCGTGGATTCGCGGATGACCGGCGCGGCCGGTTTTGCGGCCGGCGTATCCTTTTCTGGAGAATCCGCTGGTTTCTCCGGCTCTGGGGCGGCGAACGAGGACAAACCAAGGGCAAACAAAACGGGTAGAACATTGCGCATGGGCGTAAAGCTAGGGGTAAATCATCGCTTGTCGATGGCTCTGGGGCGAGCAATTCATGCAATTCCAAAAGTTCAGTGCAGAGGCGGCTTGAGTGAAATTTTTTCCGTCCGCGCATTGGCGGCGCTATGGAGTTCCAAAAATCAAACTGATTATTACTTGTAACAATATATGTAATGCGGAATAGGAACTCAGATGACCCGTGCCTTGATTTCGATTCACCGGAGCGACCCTGGGTGTGGCCTATCCCTGAGAATCGACTTTCAACCCGCTTGTTTTGCGGAGAGCTTGGCCACGGTTGCAGCGTCCACGCTGAAAGTCCCGCTGCCGAACGGCTTCGGGGCCTCGCCGGCGCCGATCTGATACTCGAACGTCTTGATCGGCTTTTCGCCTTGGATGCTCGACATCAGATAAACCCGGATGGTCATGACTTCCTTGCCGGTGCCGCCCTCCAGCTTTTTGATCGAATACTGCACCTCGTTCGGCCCATCAAGCGCACCGCCGATGACGATCTCGGCTTCCTTCGCGTTTGCAAACCGGTGGCGGCTGATCTTGTTCACCTGCACCTGCACCTCGCGGCCCGGACAGAATACGTAAACCTTGGCGACGTATTTTGCCGGATTAGCGGCCAGCGGCGGGATCGGCACCTGGCCGGTCGGCTGGGCTTCGGGAGTTTCTTTCAAATACTTCAGATCCCCGGCGGCGAGTTCCTTGCGGACCGCCGGCAAGGCGGTTAGATTGACGTAGTCGGCCCTGTCGTAAAGCCATCCCCCGCCGCCCTTGATGAAGGAAAGCACGATCAGATTGTCGGTCGGTTCGCCACCGATCCCGAAATCGATTTTGCCGAAATACGACGCCTTGGCAGTCGCTCCGTTTTGTTTCGCGTCGAGAAACTTCAGCCCCTGCAAGCTCGGCGGGGGTGCTGGCAAATCGAAAACAGCAGCGGGAAACGGCATTTTCTCCGAAATGACCCGGTTGCGCACCTCCACCCGGCGGTGCTCGGCGGTGACCCGCTGCCAGGCGGACGGATCGCGGCGGATCATCGCCTCCCGCCACGCGCTGTAAGTGGTCTCCAGCGCGGGCCGCAGGTTGTCCTGCGCGGCTGCTAGGGAGCAGAGAAGCAGCGAGAACACAAAAAATAATCGATTCATGGGCGAAACGATTGGACAAGACGGGCGGTTTCACAACAAACAAATTGCAGGCCGATTCGATTGAGCGCGGCAGGTATTGAGCTATGAGCAGTATTTTGCAGAGGGTGGCGCCGATTGGCGAAGCGCGGGACCGGGAAATTCTCAAGGACGCGGCGACCTACGTTTACGAGCAACGTCCCCAAGGCGACGTGCTCGCGCATGTCTTTCTGCCGGAAAAGCCGGATGCCGCGCCGAGGCCGGTGGTGGTGTTCTTCCACGGGGGTTTTTGGGATTCGCCGACGCCGACGCAGTTCGTCCCCCACTGCCTCCACTTCGCCAGTCGTGGTGCCGTGGCGGTGGCTGCGGAAACCAGGACTTCGGCGAAACACGGCACAGGTCCGTTAGAAGCCATCGAGGACGCGCGCGCCGTCATCCGCTGGCTGCGGCACAATTTCGACACCTTCAATCTGGATCCCGGCCGCCTGACCATCGGCGGTGCGGGCGGTGGTGCATTTCTCGCCCTGCTCACGGCGATGCCGAAAGCAAAGGATCTGCCGCCGGTGGACGGTCTGACCTGCACGCCGCAAGCGCTGATCCTTTTTAGCGCCTTGGTCAATACCGCTACGAAAGGGCCGGCCACCGACCGTTTCCCCGACGCGAAGACCGCCAAGCGCCTCAGTCCTACGAGCCTGATGCGCCGCAAACTGCCGCCGATGTTGTTTTTCCACGGAAAATCCGACCGCACCACGCCGTTTGACGAGGTGGAGAAATTCCGCCGGCGGATGCGCTGGCGCGGCAATGCCTGCGAGCTTGTCGATTTTGAAAAAGCCGAGCACAGCTTCTTTAATTTCAACGTCAGCCACAAGAATTTCGATGTGACGTTGGGGGCTGCTGATCGCTTCCTGGTGGACCGTGGATTGCTGCCGCCTGACGAACTTTCCGCCATCGTCTGATCTTCTCAGGCGGCTCAGTGTTAGGCACAATTCCTGCTTGGCAGTGCCCGTGAGCTGCCGTTTATTCCGCCCTCTGCGCGGCGTTGTGATCGCAGCCTGATTTTCGAATCCTGATGAACGCGTTCTACCACCCCAGCACTCCTCTCGTTCCCGGCTCCCTGCACCGGCTTTCCCAAGAACACGACAACTGCGGCATGGGTGCCATCGCCCACCTGAAGGGCCAGGCGAGCTATCAGATTCTCGACTACGCGCTCACCTCCGTCTGCTGCATGACCCACCGTGGAGCCGTGGATGCCGACATGAAAACCGGCGACGGCTCGGGCGTGCTGACGCAGATCCCCCGCCCGCTTTTCCGCAAGGCGGCGGAGAAACTCGGCTTCAAGGTGGAAAACGATGCGGATCTGGCCATCGGCGTATTCTTTTTCCCTGCGGAAAACACCACCGCCATTGATGAAATCCGCAAGGTCACCTCCGAGGTGATCGCCAAGCGTGGAATTTTCGCCATCGGCTGGCGCGAAGTGCCGGTCGATCTTGATGCACTCGGGGAAATCGCCCTCGCCAGTCGCCCGCAGATTGAGCACCTGCTGATGGTCCGTCCTTCTGCGATGGAGGCCGATGACTTTGAGCGGAAACTTTACCTTTGCCGGCGCGAGATCGAGCACCGCACGAAGACGATCCAGAGCTTCTACATGCCGACGTTTTCGAGCCGCCTGATTTCCTACAAAGCGCTCGCCATGCCAGCCGCTCTGCGGGCGTTTTACCTCGATTTCGCCGATCCGGATTACGAAATCGCCATCGCACTTTATCACCAGCGGTTCTCGACCAATACCTTCCCCGCCTGGCCGCTCGGGCAGCCGTTCCGCATGATGTGCCACAACGGCGAAATCAACACCATCGAGGGCAACCGGAACTGGATGACATCCCGCGAGGAGTTTTTCGCCTCGGCGGTCTGGGGTGACGACATCGAACTGGTGAAAAACCTCATCCGCCACGGCGAATCCGACTCCGCCTCGCTCGATCACGCGCTCGAGCTGCTCATCCTTTCCGGTCGCTCGCCGGAGCACGCGATGTGCATGCTGGTCCCGCCCGCCTACCGGAACGACCAGGAAATCTCCGACGAGGTCCGTGCGTTCTACCAATACATCCGTTCGTTTTCCGAGCCATGGGACGGTCCGGCCGGTCTGGTGTTCACCGATGGCACCAAACTCTGCGCCTCCCTCGACCGCAATGGCCTCCGTCCTTCGCGCTACAAGATCACGGAAGACGGCGTGCTCTACATCGGTTCCGAAGCCGGCGCGGTGATTTTTGACGATGCAACGGTCGTTCGAAAAGGTCGTTTGGGTCCCGGTCAAATGCTCTCGGCGAATACCGTCACAGGCGAGTTCAAATACGATCGCGAGATCAAGGAGGAACTTGCAAAGCAGAAGCCTTACCGCCGCTGGATCGATGAAAACGCACTCGCACTCCGCAAGTTCGTTTCGCCGCAGGCACACGTTCCAGAGATCGACTATCCACCACTGGAACTCTCTCGTCATCAGGTTGTTCAGGGCATTTCTCTCGAAGAACTGGATATGGTCTTTCCACCCATGATGAAGAGCGCCCAAGAGGCGGTTTTCTCGATGGGAGACGATATTCCCCTCGCCATTCTCTCAACCCAGCCACGACTTCTATACACCTACTTCAAACAACTGTTTGCCCAAGTCACCAACCCACCGATCGACCCGATCCGCGAGTGGGCGGTGATGTCCCTCGGGGCCGGGCTCGGCGTCGAGCGCAACCTGCTGGACGAAACTCCACTGCACTGCATGACGGTGAGTCTGGACAGCGCCATCCTATTCGAGCACCAGCTTGAGAGGATCAAGCACCTCGAAGAACACGGCTTCCCTTCCGTCACCCTCGACTGCACTTGGCCAGCCGCGAGCGGTGCCGAGGGGCTGAAAATCCGCCTCGACGGAATTTGCGCCGAAGCGGAAGCAGCCGTCCGGGCAAACAACAACATCCTGATTCTCTCGGACCGTGCCACATCCGCCGAGCGCATCCCGATCCCGACTTTGCTGGCCATCGGCACCGTTCACCATCACCTCAACCGGATTCGCATGCGGATGCGGGCTTCCATTGTTTTGGAAACCGGCGAGGCCCGCGATGTTCACCAGATCGCCTGCTGTTTCGGTTTCGGAGCCACGGCCATTTGCCCGTATCTCGGCTACGCCTCTGTCCGCCAGCTCGTCGCGGCCGATGCAGGAAAGAACAAGCTTGGTGAAATCACCGCCCAGAAGGCGATGACGAACTACCGCAAGGCGCTCGAAAAGGGCATTCTCAAGATCATGTCAAAAATGGGCATCTCGGTCCTGAACTCTTATCAAGGCGCGCAGACCTTCGAGACCATCGGCGTCGGCAACGAGGTCGTCGATTTTTCGTTCACCGGAGTGCCCTCAAAAATCGGAGGCATCGGCTTCACGGAGATCGCGGAAGAATCCATCATTCGTCACCGAGCTGCGTTTGAAACGGTCGTTCCAAACGGTAAGACGCTCGACCTTGGCGACCCTGGCTACAACCGCTACCGGAAAGCTGGCGAGCGCCATGTTTACACCACGGAAGTCATCAAGAATTTCCACACCTACGTCAAATCCGGTAAGGCCGAGGATTACGAGGAATATGTGCGTGTCTCGTTGGAAACCAAACCTGTAGCGATAAAGGACCTTATCGATTTCGTGCCTGCGAAAAGCGGGCCGATCCCGCTGGAAGAAGTCGAGTCCATGGAGAGCATCCGCCGCCGTTTCACCACGGCCGCAATGTCGCTGGGAGCGCTTTCACCCGAGGCCCACGAGACACTTGCCATCGCGATGAATCGGATCGGCGGCAAGTCGGACTCCGGCGAGGGCGGGGAGGATCCGGTGCGCTACAAGCCGTATCCGAACGGCGATTTCGCCCGCTCCTACATCAAGCAGGTCGCCTCCGGACGTTTCGGCGTTTCGGCTTATTACCTCGTCAACGCGGACGAGTTGGAAATCAAAATAGCCCAGGGCGCGAAACCCGGCGAAGGTGGTCAGCTCCCCGGCCATAAAGTGAATGCTTTAATCGCTCGTTTGAGGAATACCCAGCCCGGCGTGCAGCTCATTTCGCCACCGCCGCACCATGATATTTACTCGATCGAGGATTTGGCGCAGCTCATTCAAGACCTCAAAGAAGTGAATCCGCGTGCCCGGATCACCGTGAAACTTGTAGCGGAGTCCGGGGTTGGCACGGTTGCATCCGGCTGTGCGAAGGCTTCTGCAGACAACATCCTCATCTCGGGCCACGATGGCGGAACGGGCGCATCTCCCCTTTCCTCCACCAAACACGCTGGCTCACCATGGGAACTCGGCCTCGCCGAAGCTCAGCAAACGCTCCTGATCAACAACTTGCGCGATCGCGTCATCCTCCGCACCGACGGTGGGATCCGCAACGGCCGCGATGTGGTGATCGCCGCGATTCTGGGTGCCGAGCAGTATAATTTCGGGACCACCGCAATGATCGCAATGGGCTGCGTTTACGTCCGCAAGTGCCATTTGAACACCTGCCCGGTCGGAATCGCCACCACTGATCCGAAGTTCCGCGCCAAGTTCAAGGGCACGCCGGAAATGGTGATCAACTACTTCACCGCCGTCGCTGACGAGGCACGCGGCATCTTGGCCCGTATCGGAGTCAGCACGCTGGATGAGCTGATCGGTCGGCCGGAATTCCTAAAACAGCGCCACATCACAGATCACCCGAAAGCCAATACGTTGGATCTCAGCGCATTGCTCAAAGACGTGGTCCCCATCCTCGCGCAAAAATCTGGAAATGCTGCGGAATCGATTTCCCGCATCTGTGCGCAGGATCGCAACGATGGCCTCGCAAAACCCGCGCTCGACCTCCAGATCCTCTCCGATCTCGTCGCGGCGGTTTCTGATTTACAAGGCCAGAAGTCGCCCGAATACGGCCCAGACTCGATCCCTGCGGAAATCACCGGCGCCGTGAAACTGCTGCCGGACCGCCCGCCGGTCGCGCTCAGCTACGACGTCGTGAACACCGACCGCAACATTGGCACGCGCCTTTCCGGCCGCATCGCCGAAGTCCACGGCGACCGAGGCTTGCGCGGTAACAGCGTCCACATCACCTGTCGTGGCAGCGCCGGGCAGTCGTTCGGATGTTTCCTCGTTTCAGGCGTGAAACTCGAACTCATCGGCGAGGCGAACGATTACGTCGGCAAGGGCATGGCCGCCGGCGAAATCGCCATCCGAGTTTCCGAGAGGGCGAAATTTGAAGCCGCCACCAACACGATCTGCGGGAACACCTGCCTTTACGGAGCCACCGGCGGCAAGCTGTTCGCGAACGGTCGCGCCGGGGAACGTTTCGCTGTCAGAAACTCCGGTGCCACCGCCGTGGTCGAGGGCGTGGGCGACCACGGCTGCGAATACATGACCAACGGCAAGGTCGCCATCCTCGGCAAGACAGGAAAAAACTTCGGAGCCGGCATGTCCGGCGGCGTTGCCTATGTCTATGATGTGGATGGGAAATTTTTCTCCCGCGTCAATGCGGAGATGGTCGTCGCCCTTCAGATCAAGCGCGCCCAGGACATTGCCGAGGTGAAATCCCTCATTGAGGCCCACTTGGAAGCCACCGGCAGCCCGCAGGCGAAGAAGTTGCTGGCAAACTGGGAGGAAACGACGCGCAAACTCGTCCGCGTCATCGCCAGGGAGCGCGCCGAACTCGAAGCAGCCGAAGAACAGCACGAGGCAGCTTCGATTCCTGCGGATGTGAAGGCTTGACGTTGAGGTCTCATTTCAAGCCGTGCGATGAGCCGTTTTCAGGTTCACCGCGCGACTGGCATCGACCGCCATTTCGCCGTCCGTGGTGAATAGGAGGTTGATTTAGGGTCT
>JBBRCO010000088.1:0-16429 GCA_038204755.1 Verrucomicrobiales bacterium | reverse complement strand
GCTCAACGCTCAACGCTCAACGCTCAACGCTCAACTCTCAACGCTCAACTCTCAACTCTCAACGCTCAACTCTCAACTCTCAACGCTCAACTCTCAACGCTCAACTCTCAACTCTCAACTCTCAACTCTCAACTCTCAACTCTCAACTTCCATTCCCCATGAACCATTCCCCCATCACCTTCGTCTGGCCCGGCGACCTCCACCTTGAGTTCCCCGATCGCGACAACCACAAGGCCGCACTCTGGATGGCCGATGAAGTCAATACCCTCATCAAGCCTGACTTCGTTCAATTCGCCGGTGACAATGTCCAGCACGCCCGCGAAGGCGAGTGGGCGCTGTTTCATGAAGTCACCAGCCGCCTCCAGGTTCCCTGGCGCGCCCTCGTCGGCGATCACGACGCCCACCACGACCCCGGCGCCCAGGCCTATCAGATCAATGTCGGAGTCACCTATCAGGCGTTCAGCCTGCGCGGCTTCCGTTTCATCTGCCTGAACACGATGCAGTCCAAGCCCCTCGGCATCACCACCGAGCAAGTGCTCTGGTTCCGCTTCGAAGTCGATGCCGCCATCGCCCGCGGCGAACGCGTCGTCGTTTTCCAACACCATTACCCGTTCCAGATCTGGGAGGATTTCAACAACGCCCCCGGCATCCCCGAATGGCGGGAAATCATGCAGACGCGCCCGATCCACGCCCTCTTCGCCGGCCACACCCACTACGGGCAAATGGCCAATGACGGCAAAAACCTCTACATCGCCACCCGCTCTATCGGCGAACCCGAAGGCGGACCTGCCGGCTACTCCATCGTCACGCTCGACGGCGACGACCTCGCCGTCACCTACCGCAGCGTGGACGACCATGGCCCTGCCGTCCAGATCACCCACCCGCGCCGCCTGATCCTCTCGACCAAGGCCAGCCACATCGTCACCGGCCCCGACATCTGGAGCGCCCGCTTCTGGTCCGCCCTGCCGATCACGTCCCTGCAATCCCGCCTCGACGACGGCCCATGGACCGACCACCCGCTCCCGCAGGACCAAACCGCCACCGGCCCCATACCCGGCAACACCCTGCCCAAGGGCGAGCACACCCTCGAACTCCGCGCCACCGATTCCGCCGGTGCCACCGGCGGCGATTCCGTTACTTTCCTCTCCGATCTATCAGGCCGATTCAACCCGTATCCCGCCGTCGAACCGGTGGTGAGATTCACCAAGTTCTGCTAGGAAACCCCATGGAACCCGAGGTCAAAAGCGCCCGCGCCCCCTTGATCGCCGCCCTGCTCTGCGGCATCTGGTTTCTACTCACGGGCTGGATGTGGACATTCCTCATCTGTCTCGTCATTTCCTATCCGGTCGCGGGTCTCGGACTGTATTTCTGGCGCGTCGCCAACACGAGGGATCCGAGATCCAAAGTGAATCGCGCCGCGCGATGGCTTCTCACCATTGGCCTGGTGGTTTCAGTAGGAGCGATTTTCCTCTTTAAAATAAAACCGCCGCTCAGCCGCCCGGAGTTCCGGTTGCCAACTTGACGCCGACCCTTGGTGAAACGACCCCCCCTTTCTCCCGCCCTCCGGTCCGGCCAATGGCTGTTTCAGAAGGCTTTCGTTAAAGAAAATTTCTAGCAGCTTCTTCCTGGGCATCCGGTTGTGGGCGTTGAGCGCCTTAGGCCGCAGGGTGGAGTGCTTGGCGGCGGACAGGCGGTCGCACGTCTGGTTTTGATCCTACAGAATTCTCCTACTTTTGGGGGAGAGACAAATGCCAAATAATTGGACAAGGTCTCTTTACTAGACCTGTAACTACAGTTCTGGACTCCAGCGGTCTTAAATGACCGCGTCACAAACCCAAAACAAAGAAAAAACCAGAAAAACAAAAAACCATGAAATACGCAATCATCGAAAAGTATGCCCGACATGCACTGGGCTACCTGTCAATATGTCTGATAGGAGTGGCCGCAGCGCCCTCGCTCAAAGCCCAGGATCGCAATATTGTGATGAATGTTGTTTACCCGGCGAAGGCCTTCACTGAAAACGGAGGCCCTGTCATCAACCTGAAGAACCCTCCCTACAATGCCAAAGGTGACGGAGTTACCGATGATACGGCCGCCTTTGTGGCAGTTATGGACTACATTTACAACCAAGTGGCGGCTGGCACGGATCCGAAAAAAACGATCTATCTTCCTAGCGGGACCTACTTGATCTCCGACACGGTGATTTACAGTGCTTCCAAAGCGACTCTCAATTCATTCTGCCGTGTGCGATGGGTGGGACAGAATCGGGTGAATACGACGATCCAACTCAAAAACAACAGTGCCGGGTTTGGAACGGCAGGTACCCCGAAGGCTGTGTTGGCCTGGGCCAGATCGGGCTACACGCAGCAAGGAAACATCATGTGGAGCAATCAACTCCGCAATATAACGATCAATACCGGTTCGGGGAATCCGGGCGCGGTTGGAGTCGTTTTCATGGGTGCTAACTCGTGTTCGATGGATAATGTTACCGTCCAGTCGGGTGATGGCCAGGGATATGCGGGATTTGGATTCTTGAATGGAGTTTGGTCGGTCCAGACACAATTCTCCGATCTGACCGTTCAGGGCTTCGCTCACGGAATTCGTTGCGACGACGTGCGTGAAACCCAGCCTACTTTTGAATATGTGACTCTGAGCGGCCAGACGGTCGCCGGGGCACAGGTTGCGCGAGCAGTGGCTAACTTCCGCAAACTCAAAAGCACAAACACGGTTCCGGGAATCGTTGCCAACGGCGATGGTGCTCATGTGGTTGTTCTTGATTCACAATTTTTGGGTGGTGCCGCAGCGAACGCTGCAATGACAGTCGTGGATAGCACGAAACAACAACTGTTTGTCCGGAACGTGACAACGGCGGGTTATGGTGCAAGTGTCAAGATTGGCACCACTAATACCGTCGCGACCGGTAGCATTAGCGAATACCTGAATGGGTCGGTGTTTTCTTTCGGATCCACCACGCCTCCAGTCAGCATGAATCTACCGATTGAAGAGGCGCCATTGGTTCCTTGGGAAGGCAACGTGGCAAATTGGACGACTCCGGAAGACTACACCGGGACGGATTTTCAAAAAATTCAATCCGCATTGAACTCCGGGAAGCCTGCAATTCTGTTCCCGAAACTTTACTCAATTGCGCCCGGGACTGATTTCACAGTCCCGGCGACTGTAAAGCAGATGGACTTCATGAGCCAAGAAAGCTGGTTTCAAAACGCATTCCAAATCAGCGAGGCATCGACCACCCCATTGTTCGTCGAACACACGAGCCGCAAGACTTCAATCACTGTCAGCCAGCCCCGGACCCTAGTGACTCGTTTTGGAAGCACCGCACTCAGGGTCACCACCACCTTGCCGACCATCGTTCATGTGTCGAATACGGTTCTGGTTCTCGGTCATCTGGATAGTTTTTGTCCACCTAACGTAAAGATGTATGCTCGCAGCATCAATGAAGAAAATCGCTCCACGACCAACTACACCGTAAACGGCGGATTGCTGTGGGTCATGGGCTGGAAGACTGAAGCAGATCAAACTGCGTTTAGCGCGAAAAACGGTGGATTTCTGGAAGTCCTCGGAGGATATCAGAATATGGCGGCCACGGCGGATTCGGGAAAACCGATGTTGTTAAACGATAATTCAAACGTCAGTTTTGTATCTAGTACCTTCAATTACCGGAACTACCAGCAGGCGGTTTGGGAGACCAGAGGCGCGGTTACTTCTAAAACGGTCAATGCTGATTTCCCTCAACGCTTCACTGGCAATAGCCGCAATTACTATGTGCCGCTTTATGTCGGCTACGATCCGGCGACGTTTGCGGATGTTGTCCAGAACAGCGGCTTTGAAACGCCAGCCTTCACCACCTATCAATACAATCCAACCGGAGCCGTATGGAACTTCACTGGAAATGCTGGGATTCAGCGCAATGGAAGCGCCTTTGCTGCCACCGTTGCGCCGGAGGGGGTTCAGACCGCGTTTTTACAACACAATGCGGGTGCAGGCAGCATGAGTCAGGCCATCTCAATGAGCGCGGGAACATACAGTCTGTCCTTTCAGGCAGCACGACGCAACACTCAGGTTCAGCCGATCCAGGTTAAAGTCGATGGGGTGGCAGTGGGTGCGCCCATTACTCCGGCCGGCTCAAGTTTTGCGTTGTTTACCACGCCGACATTTACGGTTGCGGCAGGCAACCACACTGTCAGTTTGGAGACGACTGCCACGACTGGCGATCTCACGACCTTCGTGGATGCGGTTAAATTGAACAAACCCCTTCCTAACGGAGGATTTGAAACGCCTGTCGTTACCACCTTTCAATACAATCCCACTGGCGCCAGCTGGACCTTTTCGGGAAGCTGCGGCGTTCAGCGTAGTGGTTGGGGAGCTTCAGCATCTCCTGAGGGATCGCAGACGGCATTCTTGCAATCTAATACGGGTGGAACGAACATCAGCCAATCGGTGAACATGACTGCCGGAATTTATCAACTTTCTTTCCGGGCGGCACGCCGTAACACACAGATCCAGCCCATTCAGGTCAAAGTGGATGGCGTTGCTGTGGGTTCCTCTATCACCCCGGCTGGTTCTGCTTTTGCCAGCTACTCCACGCCGAACTTCACGGTTACCGCAGGAAGCCATACCATCACCTTGCAAACAACGGTGACAGCGGGAGATGTCACGAGCTTTGTGGATGGAGTAATGCTGATGCCACAATAATTCCCTTTGTTGGAAGGCGAAGACAACGGGTCCGGGATTCTTTTAACCTTAGCAGGTGCGGAATCCCGGACTTTTTTTGTAAAGTCAGCCGATCCGATGGTGCGACTTTATAGGCAATCTAGAAGTGGTCACAGGGTGTGAGCGGCGAAACCATGTTGGGTAGTTGCTAGAAAAGTATTTTTGGCGGGAGGCTTCTATTAGGGTGAATCCGCAGTGTCCTCTCATGGCAAGCGGAAGCGTACGAGTGGTGACTTGGTAATGTCCTTGCCGTCTCCGATGCCTGGGGCGATGCGGGCATAGCCTTCACGGATGCCTTTCCCGTCACTGTCGTTGACGATCAGGTTGAAACGGATGCCTTGCGCTAGCAGCGCCGGGGTGAACCCGAGATCAGCGTCGCGCAGCTCAATGGCGTAGTTCAGGCCACCAGGACGGGTGGTGATGTTGACAGGAATCTTGTCCCACGGATTGGGGAGCCCCGTCACCGCCGGTATGCCAGAAACATGGCAACGGTTTTTGCCATCTGGAGCGCGGTAGAATACGAATTCCCAGAGGCCCTGCTGACCGGGGATCGCGATGCTTACCTGCAGGCCGTCGCCCTTCCACGCATCGCCGCCCAAGAAAGGCTGGTCATGCACGTCATCGTCCACCGTGACCAGCAGCCGGACGCGGGCGTCATGCCGCGCCAGCCACACCTGGGCGCCAAGATCCTGGGATCCTTTCCACAACTTGTCGATATTCGCAGGGTCCGCAGCGAAGTAGTTCACGATGTCTGCCTCGCGGTTGAGGACGAAGTCGGGGGCACGGCTTTCCCATTTGCCTGGCTGAATGACGTGCACGGCTTCCAGCGGCAGCGAGAGCTCGCCCGACCAACCGCCGTCAAGGGCGTAGTTCAGCTTCGCTTGCAGCAGATTCGGCAGGCGGGCGGCGGGCGGCACCGCCACTGCGGCGCTGACCGGCTGTTCGGTTCCTGCGGCCAGTTTCACCGACTGCGCGGCGACTGACGTGACGTGCAGATCTTCCGGCAGCTTGACGGCTAACTTTGCGGTGCGGTCGGCGCCAGCTGGGTTGCCAAGCTGGACGGCGATGCGGAAGGTTTCTCCAGGGGCGATGCCGCTCGCCGCCGCAGGTACGGCCAGTGGCATGGCCGCACCAGCGGTCTGCTTGCCGCCACCCTTCACCACCAAGAAGACCGGGCGGAAGCGCGGCTGCAAGCGGATCTCGCCGCCGATGACCGGCTCGGGTTTTTCGTTGCCCCACAGGTCAACGCTGACGCAGGTGGCCCCGGTACCTACGCCCAAGCGGAAGTCGGCCTCGGGCAGCTTGTCGTTCTCCCGCCAGACCACGAACACGCGGCGGTCGTCCTTGCCCTCAGGATCGGCGAAGGAGAAGCCCCAGCGGTCATCGCCCATGCCCTTGATCTGGCCGATCGGGGCCAGGCCGCGCAGGGTGCGGATGAGGGTGTTGTAGGTGCAATAGGCCGGCTTCGCCTGCTTCGCCGGGTTGATCAGGCCCCAGCGCTCTTCCCAGTCGTTGGCGGTGAACCACTCGTAGGCGTAGGCACCGCGCGACCAGGCGAAGACGATCTTTTTCACCAGCTCGTCACCCTGCATTACGCCGGATTCGGCCAGCGGACGAGCAGGAAGCGGGAGATGCGCACCTCGCCCTTAATCACCCCGTCGCTAGGTGTCCCCCAGTGGTTGTTAACCTTCACCGGGACATCCCAGACCAACGCATTTTTCCCGGGCTTGAGTGCGAGGTTGCCGGTTGCGAATTCCATGCCTGCGGAATCGACGAAGAGGATCGCCACCGCGACCGCCTCGCCTTCTAGCAGTTCAGCCTTGATCGTCACGCTCTGGCCGCGCCGGAACGCCGGCCGGGTATCACCGGCCATGCCGATATCGGCACCATACTCCTTGTCGGTACCCTCCAGGGTGGCGATGCGGGAGGCGCGGTCAGCGCTGACCTGTCCGCTGGGGAAGTTCAGCGCCACCTCGGGGCCGAACCCGAGCAGCACTCGGGAGCGCTTCAGGGCCGAGGTCTCTTCCCCTGATAGAAACACACAACTGAGCAGAAGGACCGCCACGGCGAGGACGGGGTGGGTCAAGAAAGCATTTTGGGCGCGAGTTAGACCTAGGTTTGAAAGCATGGGTCCGGCCATAGGCCGATTTCATAACAGTTTCAAGAATAAATGCCATATTACCAAACCAACGTTAACCGGCAAGCCCGTATGCCAGAGACCTGGAATACGGGATTCACCGCTGGGGAGGGAGTTTTGGCAGGTCGTGGCGCGCGCTGGACGTGGCAGGCGGTTTTCCAGGCGCTGGGGCTTTTGCCGTAACCTTTTCAGCGGCGCAGGTTTCCATGATGGACGCGGTGATGGCGGAGCAGGGCGACGGGGTACCAGTGAAAGCGCCGGGATAAACCGACTTGGAAATGAGAATGAAAGAGTCTTACAAATAACAACCTGCTTCGGGGCCAGTCCCGCAAATTCATGGGGATGAGCTAGCCTTTGGGCATATGTAATCCAAGCTTCATTTATTCATCGGCAAGCCTGCGGCCCGCGCATCTGCTGGTGGCCTTGATCGAGAGTGGAGATCCGGCGGTTTCGGCGGCGGTGAAGAAGCTGAGACAGAAGACGGCAAGACAGAAGACAGAAGACGAGAGGAAGAAGGATGCACGGGGCATCGCGGAGGAAAATGAGATGCCGAAGAAGAAGTCCGCGCTGGAGCGGTTCGGGCGGGATCTTACGGCGCTGGCGGCGGCGGGGGCTTTGCCCCCTTTGATCGGGCCTCAGGCGGAGTTGGTGGCGATCACCCGGATTCTGCTGCAAAGCCGGAAGAACAACCTGATTTTGATCGACGAGCCGGGCGTCGGAAAAACCGGGGTGGTCGGGGGATTCGCGCAGCTCATGGCGGACCGGAGCTTTTCGTAAGAGCTTGGGAAGACGCGGGTCATCGAGATTTCCCTGCGGCGGGTGGACATTTCTGACCACCTTGGCAATGGATGGAGAAAGGGACGCGGCTCGAGCTTCCTCGCTTTTTCAATTCATTGGCACGTGGGCGAGACGACCACGCTCCTTGAGCGGCGGCAGCATGGATGCGGCGAACATTCTGAAACCCGCGCTGGCCCGTGGCTCGATCCGTTTGATCGGCGCGACGACGAGCAAGGAATACCGGCAGACGATTGAAAAGGACGGAGCAATGGAACGGCGATTCCAGCGGCTGCGGATCGGGGAACCCACGCCGGAGGAGGCAGTGGTGATTCTGAGTGCGCTGCGCGAGCGCTTGGAAGAATACCATGGCGTGGCGCTGGACGACGATGCGATGCGGGCGGCGGTGGAGTGGTCGGTGATAAATCGATCAGAATGAGACTTTTTGATTCCGGTATGCTATCTGCTCGTGAGGCGATGACGATTCCGCGCTCGCGCTTTTCATTCATATTCTTCCCATGCACGTCATCCAGAACGCCATTGCTCCGGAATCCGAACTTCCGCCTGAAAGGCAGATTGTCCTCGCCGCCGAGCGCCGCCAGCTCCTCAAGCGCCGTTGGCGGGGTATCGCGGAGGATGGCACCGAGTTTGGATTCGATTTGGAAACCCGGCTCACCCACGGCGGCGTGATCTTCCAACAGGATGGAAACGACTACATCGTCCGGCAGCTCCCGGAAATGGTCTATCAAATCGAGTGCCCGACGCCCGCGCAGGCAGCGCTTGTCGGCTGGAAGGCCGGCAACCTCCATCTTCCCGCTCAGATTGTCGGAAACGCGGTGTGGGTGCTGCACGACGAGTCGATGGCCCACCTTCTCGAACGTGAAGGTTGGGACTATTCCGAACCGGAAGTTTTGTTCACCCCCATGAAGGCGATGGCCCACACACCATGAGTGCCGATCCCATGCTCTGGCTGCTTCAGGCCAACGATACCGCCTATCCGTCCGGCGCGTATGCCCACTCGTTCGGCCTTGAGGAGTTGGTGGAATCCGGCGTCGTCCAGACCCCGCAGGATTTGGAAAATTTTCTCGAAAAACAGATCCTGCCTGCGCTGCTGACATTCGAGATTCCATTTTTCGCCCGTGCCCATGCGGCGGGTGTCGCCGGAAATGCAGATGCTCTGCTAGGGCTCGACGCCGAGCTTGATGCGTGGCGGATTCCGGCCGAACTGCGCGACGCCTCACGCCGGATCGGCTCGCAGCGGCTGAATTTGTTAGCACAGCTCGATCCGTCGCCGCTGGTGCTCCTTCATCGTGAAAATTCACCCCGCAGCCATCATCTGGTGGTTACCGCGCTGGAGCTTTCCGGACTGCCGGTCGCCCGGGCCGCGCGGGCGTTTGCTTTTCAAACCATCGCCGGTTTGACGGCCGCCTCCATGAAACTCATGCGGATCGGCCAGACGTCGTGCCAACAGATTTCCCGACGCATGCTCATCAAACTCGGTGAAAAAATCGACGCTGCACTTTCCCAAGAAGCCGACGGTTGGTTCAATCCTCTTCTGGAAATCGCCTCACTCCGCCATGCCCGTGCCAACCAACGACTCTTCATTTCCTGACTCGAAAAAACGTCCGTTCCGTCTCGGCATCGGTGGTCCGGTGGGCTCCGGGAAAACGATGTGCGTGCTGCGGCTCTGCCAGTGGTTGAAGGACGAAATCTCGCTCGCTGTTATCACCAACGATATCTATACCCGCGAGGATGCGGAGTTCCTGCTGCGCGAAAACGTGCTGCCGATGGACCGCGTCACCGGCGTGGAAACCGGCGGCTGCCCGCACACCGCGATCCGTGATGACACCAGCATGAACATGGCGGCGGTGATCGATCTGGAAAACCGCCATCCGGATTTGAAATTGATCCTCATCGAAAGCGGTGGGGATAATCTATCAGCCACCTTTTCGCCGGAGCTGGTGGACGCCTATATCTACGTGATTGATGTGGCGGAGGGCGATAAGATCCCGCGCAAGGGCGGGCCTGCGATCCGGACGAGCGATCTACTTTTAATCAATAAAACCGAACTCGCCCCTTATGTCGGCGCAGATTTGGAAGTCATGGCCAGGGATTCGAAAATGCAACGGGGGACAAGACCGTTCCTTTTTGCGGATTTGAAATCGGAGAAGGGGATGGAGGATCTAATTGCATGGTTGAGGCATGAATATTTGTTTGTTTGAACGGACCGCGAAATTTATTTCGCCGGTAGGATCATTGTTTGCTAGGAAGGCATGCGAAATGAATTTCGCGGTCCGTCCTATGAATGTCTCCGGCACTTCCCTCAGCGGTCACCTGCATCTCCGCTGCGAGTGTCGGGCGGATGGTGTGCCTATCATTTCCGAGCAGAGTTTCCGCGCGCCGATCCATGTCAGCAAATCCCACATCGATCACGGCCAGCTCGTGCTGAGCATCGTGAATCCCACGGCTGGATTCTTCGATGGCGACCGTCTGGAGTCAGACGTCCACGTCGCGCCCGGAGCAAAGTTAGTGCTCAGCACGCCATCCGCCTCGCGGGTCTATCGAGCGCGGTCGGGCGCGGCGGCGGTTGGCTTTCAGAAATTCCGCGTGGAGGAGAATGCCTCGCTGGAATGGATTCCTGAGCCGTTCATCCCACATGCCGGGGCGCGGTATGCGCAGCAGACGGAGATTGCGCTGCACCCGTCGGCAAGTCTGTTATTCTTCGACTGGATCTCGCCCGGGCGCGTGGCGATGGGCGAGGTTTTCGCTTACAAGGAACTGCGCTGGGAACTGGATCTCAGGCTGGATGAAACGCTGATCGCCCGTGAGCGCTATACCCTGCGGCCGGACGATAGCAGTCTTGAAGCATTGAAGGCGAAATTTCCGGCGGCCCACTATCTATCTGTCTATGCGGCGGGCGACATGGCGAAAAACTGGCCCGCCGGGGCACTCGACGCCATCAGCAGCGACGGCGTCTATCTCGGCCACGGCCCGCTGACCGGCGGCGTGCGTGTCATCCGAGCGTTGTGCCGGGACAGCCTTTGTGCTAGAAAGTTGATCGAAACGCTGCGCCCGCTGCTGTATGCCTCGGCCGATCTGACGCCGCCGAACCTGGGTCGGATCTTCTGCTAATTCGGCAAAAGGAAAAGGCGCGGACTCATTTCTGAAGTCCGCGCCTTATACATATCCCCTCCCGCGTGGGGTAGCACCGCAATTGTTGCAAACCGATTTCCCCCCGGAATCCGATTTGCTTGCACGCTCGCGCGAGGTTGGTGGGAACCTACCTGGAAGCTTTGGGCTTGTAAATAGTTAAGTTTTAAAAAATAAAATTCCGCCCGATCATTTGCAAAAATAATGACGGAGCGCCTCGATCGAACCGTGGCCGTGCCGCCCTCGTGTGATCAATCCGCCGGTCGCGGCGATCTTTGCCTTCACTTCCGGCACGGCGTTCGCGGGGCAGGCGGTCATTCCGGCGTTCGAGGGATCGAGCATTTCGAGATCATTGTGGCTGTCACCAATGGCGAAGCGGCGGGCGACGGGAAGCTGATAGTGACCGGCGACGTGGCACAGAGCGCTGCCCTTCTGGAAATCACGGTGGCCGAAACGCAGGTAGATCGAGTTCCGCTGCCAGGAGAAATGTCGTTCTTCGCTGATGATCGGGCTGAGGTGATCGACGATCCATTCCATTTCCTCTTCGGTACGCGAGATGATGCCGGCAGGCTCGCCGTCGAGTTCGATCCACTGCGCGCCGGTGTGTTCCTCCACCTCGTGACGGAGGCGGGCGAGTAGTTTTTTCGAGTGCTTGAACAGACCGTGGATTTCCTTCTCGCAACGCTTGTTCCACTTGGTTTCCGGCAGCCAGCGGCCAAAATTGTTAGGGAAATAGACCTCGCGCTCCCGAGCGACGACCCAGTCCGGCAGGAACGGAAAGCGGCTCTCGATGAAACCTTCGACCATCTGCGCCATCGAGCGCCCGGTGTTGATTCCCCAGACGGCGCCCTGCTCCTCGCGAAGCTGGTGGATGAGATTGAAAAACTCCGTGGGGACCGGCGGTGATTCCGAAGGATGATGGAGCGTGCCATCGAAATCGAACGAGAGGATGGCGGATGCAGTTGTGGGAGGTTCGAGAGATTTCATGCGGCTATTTTTTCAAGGCATCGCGGCACCAGGCGAGGGTCATGAGAGCATAGCCGGTGCCATAGGCCTGATGATAGTCGTAAAGCGGGTAGTCCCACCACGAGCCGTCCTTTTCCTGACGCTCCAGCAGGATGGTGGCGAGTTTTCTGGCGTAGGCGGCGTGGGTTTCCTTCGGCAGGAGGCGGACGGACTCGGTGAAATAGTAGATGCCGTAGTAGTAGAAATAGCCAGCGATGCGGAACTGGCCCTCATGCGGCACCGGGCGTTTGCGGACGTTTGATAGAAATCCCTCGCGGGCGAGAAAGCGGTCGGCCCAGGTGGTGAGGACTTCGTCGGTGACAGCCTTTTCACCGAAGACCCGGAGCGCGGCGTTGCATGCTTGGGAGCGGGCGAGGGAGCCTGCGGGGCGGTTGATATCGGCCCGCGGGCGCATCCGGTGATTGAAGGAATACGTGTAGGAAAAATCCGGTGTGCGCTGATAGTTCATGCCGGCGATGGCGTGCTTGACGGGCTTTTCTTTGAGTTTTACTCCCATGGTGCTGCGCGCTTGATCCATGGCAAGGAGCACGGTGGCGGTGGTGAAAGACGTGGGGATACCCGAAGGTTTCTGGGTGGTTAGATTATCGAAAACATCGAGATAACCCCAGCCGCCGTTGACGTCCTCGTAGCGATCCACGAGATCGACCTGTTGCTGGCCGAGGCGCACCCATTCCGCTTTTTTCGCTGGATCACTTTCCCGCTGATAGAGGCGGGACATCGCACGGAGCCCGTAGGCGTGGCCCCAGACGTTGTAGGTGGTGGTCTGGTCGGCGCGGCGGAGTTTCGGCAGCTCGGCGGCGGTCCACGCGGCGGCCTTATCGATGGCGGTGGTCACCTCCGGGCGGGAGTCGGCGGCGTCGATCAGACCTGATAGGGCGAGACCGGAAGCGCCGGCACGGTAGGCGTGGTGGGCACCGGGGAGAGGGGCGTAGATGTTGAGATCTTTCGTGTGGGTGGCGTTCCCCCACGAGCCGTTGGTGTTTTGATGCGTGATTAGGAAATCGACACCGCGGCGGATCGAGGCATCGAGGGCGGCAGGGAGGGGGGTGGCTTTTTCTGCTGCGCGGGAGGAGGCGCAAGAAAGCAAGACACAAGACAGCAAGACATAAGACACAAGACGAAGAGGAAGACGCATGCGGAAGCGGGTGGTGGGAAAATGCACGGCGTCCTCTTTTCTTATGTCTTCCTGTCTTCTGTCTCGTTTACGGAACGAGCACCACCTGGCCGACTTCGAGGCCGGAGAGGATTTCGGTTTCCTCCTTCGTCGCGCGGCCGCGTTTGACACTGCGGCGCTCTGTCTTTCCGTCGGCGAGTCTGACTTCCACGGACCAGCCGGCGGCGTCGAAGCCGAGTGACTTGTTAGGAATGGCGATGGCAGCCGGTTGTTGATAGGAAATCACGCGGATCTCGACGGTGGTGCCGGCGGCTGGGGCGAGCTCCTTGGGCCAGGTCACCGAGAAATCGGCGCGGTAAGTGCCGTCCGGTGCGGGGGCGGCGGCGAGTTTGATGAGCTTGACCGGGATTTCCAGATCCTCGCGGCCGGCGAGGGTGGCGATGCCGGTGAGATCGGGCTTCAGCGAGCGGAAGCTGGCTTCATCAAGGAAGGAAATGAGGCTGAGTTTCGCGCTGGCCGGAACAAAGGTGGCAAAGGCCCGGTGGGCAGGAGGCCGGCCGTGGGGAAACAGGACCTTTGCTAGATCGCCAATGGTCCATTTGCCGTTTTCGATAGGGCCATGATAGAAAAATCCGTCGGCGGGGGCCTTGAACTCGAACTGGCTGCGGTCGGCCTCGAGTTCGGCGAGGGTGTCCTTGTCGCGCTGATGGGCGGTTTTCAGGGCTTCCACCTTGATCTTTTCCAACTCGATGGTGCGGGGAATGTCGGTCTCGGCTTTTTTCAGGGCGATGGCGGTGTCGCGCTCGGCATCCGCGAGCGTTTTGGCTTCGCGGGGAAGGGAAACTTCGAGAGTGCGCTTGTGATCGAGCATCTCCATGCGCAGGGCGAACTCGGCGGCGGCGACGGCGTCCTGCTGGCGGATGAGGATGATTTCCTCGGTGTCTTCGGTGATGTCGTCCGCCTGATACATTTTCGAGAGCTGCTTGAGTTCCTCTTGTTGGTTCGAGAGGATCTGCTGGCTGCGTTTCAGGGTTTGTCCGGCGGTTTCCTCGGCGGCCTTGCGACGCGTCTGGGTGAAATAGGTGTTCTCCTCCCTAGTGGTTTCCGCGGCGCGGCGGGCTGCTTCGAGTTTGTTAGGGGATGTCTCCTGGAGTTGCTTTATATCAAGTTCCGCTTGGGCGAGCGTGAGGGTTCCGGCGGCGAAGGCGCTGCGGGCATCGGTGAGTTTCTTGTCGATGGCCTCGGCGTCGAAGCGGACGAGCACGTCTCCCTTGGCCACCTTGCTGCCATGCTCGGTGAGCTGGAGGATTTCAAAATCAGTCCAGGTTTTGGGGCTGAGCGTGATGAGCAGGCAATCGTTACCCGGGAGTGCGGAGGCGGTGAGGGTTTTCCCGATGGAAAACGGGCGCTGCTCGACGGTGATTTCTCCGGCGTGGGAGGCGGCTGCGATCAAAGCGGGAATGAGGTGCAAGGGTGTGATACGGGCCATGGGACAGCGCAATCAAACACGCCATTCCGAAAAGATCAATCCGCCGCTTTGCCTTTCCGCGCGAGCCAGATCGGGAGGAAGCGCGGGCGTTTCGCATTGGGTGAGGAGGGCACGTTGAATTCGGCGACTTCAAAGCCGGATCCCTGAAGGCGGCGGGTGAGATTGGCGATGTGGCGGGAACCAGCGATGGCGAGCAGGCCTCCCGCTTGCAACGCCTCGTAAGCGGCGGAAACCCAGCGGCGTTCGTCCACCCAGGTGCGATTGCGCGGACCGGTGGGGGAGGCATCGAGATGGAGGAGAATGGCATGCAACGAGCCTTCTTGGCGGATCAGGGACGCGGGCGAGCAGTCGTTTTCCAACACCACGCGGGCATCGGTGAGCAGCGGACTATCAGGCAGATGTTCGCGGTGCCATGCGGGGATCGCAGCGAGTGGCTCCGCGACGATGAAGGTGGCGCGCTTTTGTGGCAGTTCCTTGGCCACCGCAGCGATGGCGTGGCCGAGGCCGAGGCCCATGAAGAAGATTTTCGGCTGCCGCGCGGGGCGGAACGGGGCGCAGGCGAGGCGGGCGAGCTCCTCCTCGGCGGCGCGGGTGGCCGGGCCGCAGATCTGCTGGCCGTGGACGAGGAGGAATTTTCGGCCGTCGTGTTCCTGAAGGACGAGGGTGTTTCCATCAGGAAGCGGGGTTTCTGCGAGTGTGATTCTTGGTTTCATGTGGCTTGAAAGCTTGCTTTGTCAGGCACGGCTTAGTAGATGGAAGTCACTATGTCCACAGAACCTATTCCGTCCGCCCCGGTCCCGTCAGGAAACAAGATTCCAGGAGCTGAGAAAAAGCTTGTCGCCGGATTGCTTGGCATTCTTCTGAACTGCCTAGGAATCCACAAATTTTATCTCGGCTACCAGAAAGAAGGTTTGATCATGCTGCTCGTCAGCTTGCTAACCTGTGGCGTGGGCGCGGTGGTGATGTGGCCGATCGGGTTGATCGAGGGCATCATTTACCTGACGAAGAGTGACGAGGAATTCGTCGCGACTTACATCACCGGTCGCAAGGGCTGGTTCTGACGTTTTGGGAAAGCCTGGTTTCAAAAAGAAAACCCCGGCCAAGTGGCCGGGGTTTTTTGGTTTTTTTATGATGGATAAAAGAGGCCGGAGCCTCCGTGTGATCACAGGCTGCCCTTGAGCACGGAAGAAGGCTTGAAGCCGACCGACTTGGAAGCGGCGATCTTCATGGATTCTCCGGTCTTTGGGTTACGGCCCTGACGGGCGGCGCGCTTTTTGACTTCGAAAGTTCCAAAACCGATGATTTGGACTTTCTTGTCCTTCTTCACGCCTTTGGCGATGGAAGAGAGAACGGCTTCGAGGGCTTCGTCGGCAGCGCGCTTGGTAGCGTCTTTTCCGAGGGCGGCTTGGATGGCATCAATGAGTTCAGCTTTATTCATGGCAGCAACGTTTCTGAGAATGCAGTCGGGCGTTGGCAAGAGAAAATCTGTTGAAAATAAAGGGATTTTTTTCGATTGGCGGCTTGACTTGGAGGAGTGGCGGGGTGTTACCCAGCTTGAAATCACGGGTCTGGAGAATTCCGGTTGGAGGGCGGCAAGCCAGCTAGATTGTGTTAGCGTGTGGATTCGCAGTCGGGTTGGGGATGTTGGTATGGATTGCCGGACAAGGCCTTGTTTCAGCCGGAATCCCAATGAATGTCCGCCGTGACCTGCCGGCGGAGGAGCCTCGTGTCTGATGGAGAGGTCTGGCCGGGACGGTCAATCTCTTCGGAAATCAAATTGCAGAGCGAGCGGTTCCGGCGAGCATGCTGTTATATTTTATGGGGCGGAAGCCCTTGTGGATAAAGGATTTTTCCGGGTTTGTGAAATTTTTCACAAATAGATCTTGCGGAGGTCATCGGCGATCCTTTAAAGACCCCGCGCCCTACGGCAGTGGGCTTCCTGCATGCGATTCTTATTATCCACATCGATTTTCTGGCTTTTGGGAATGATCTCCTCCTTCGCGGCGGA
>JBBRCO010000087.1:0-16501 GCA_038204755.1 Verrucomicrobiales bacterium | reverse complement strand
GAACGGCCGGATGCGTTTGAAATCCCACTCGTCGGGAGACTCGTTCTTGATCAGGTCCGGATGGGAGAGCGTGTCGAAGAGCCCGCTTTCCGCAGAGAGGGCGAGGTGCTCGTAGTAGAGCTGCTGATAGCTGAAGGTGTCTCCGGTGTAGAAGAGCGCCCGGTAATCGCGGACCTGATAGTGGACCGAGCCGAGCACATGGCTGAGCGGCACGCTGGCGTGGAGTTTTTCCAACCACGGTTCCACGCCCGGATAGAAATCACTTTCAATGCCGAGCCGGACATCGAGTTTCCCGGCGAATTTTTCACGCGTGGCGTGAACCATGGCGACGTATTCGTCGAACTGTTCCGGTGCCATCCGCACGCTGGCGGAGAAACCGCCGGGCAGCGGACAGTGGCAGGTAAAGGTGATACCTTTGAAATTCCGCACGATTGCGGCTTCGGCGTATTCGTCCGTTGTGCCGAACGCATGCTTGCACAGCGTCGTATGGCAGTGGGATTCGTAAAGTAGTGGCGCGGGCATTTTCCTAGGATTTCAACATCTCCCGGAAGTGCGGGAGAATTTTTTGATAGAGTGAGTTCTTGCCGCCCCGTGCGAGCTGCAGGCCGACGAGTTCCGCCGGGGTGGTGGGATCGGCCGGAGACAGTGAGGTGGCCTTGTAACTGCCACACTCGATGTGCCGTTGGATATGGGATGCGCCTTTTTCGTAAATCACCTGCACGGTCGTGTCCGCCGAGCGAATGATGAGCGCGGAGAGCGGGCCGGAATCGGCGTCCGCCTTGAGAGTCGTAGCGATGGATGCACCGGAACCGGAGGTGAATGCGAATCCATCGTTGCATGCCGCGTCTTTCCAACCGATTTGGATCGCCAGCCATGCGAGGACCTGGAGCGCGGTGTTGCGGTGCTCCGGATGATAGATAATCTCGACGGTCTGGATTCTGGAAAGCGCCTTCTGGGCGACGGGATCATCGAACAAACTGGCGATGCCGATGCGGAACTGCAGGGAGCGCGTCCACGCGTGGTCCTGGATGACGAGATCACCGTTCGCCTGCGAATTTTCCTCGATCATGCAGAAGGATGCCACCGGATCCGCCCATGACGAGCTGTCGATGATCAGGCGGTCCATCACGCTGACGAGTCTCTCGGTCATGATGTCTGAAAGCTCTCCCTGCCACCAGAAGACCAGCGGGAGGTCCGAGTTCAGGTGGGCGAAAACGGTGTTGCGGAAACGGCCGGTGACGCGTCCTGTCAGATAGAACGAGATCTGTTCGCAGCAAACGGATTTCCTGCCTTCCGCGAGGTGACAGTGGGCGGTGATCCAGGCACGCAGACTGGGATCGGATAGTTTATCAATTTCTACCAGAATCGCACGGCAGGCATGTTCGCGCGTCAGCTCGCGGATGATGGCGGAGTTCTCGATGAGCGAGCCGGGTTTCTCCGAGAAGACGACCAAGTTCATCAGCGAGGCATTTGTCCGCGCCTCGTCCTGCTCCCAGAGCTTGCGCAACTCCAGATCGATGGCGGAAACAGCGACCTCGACGCCCAGCTCGGGGCAGAAGTCAGGGATGGTTTCAAAGGTGGTGCTCATGTCAGCGGTAGATGTCCCTGCGGTGGCCGATGCGGATGACAAATATCATCAGAACCGAGCTTCTAATTTGATAGGTCACCCGGTAACCGGCCACTCGAAAGCGGAAATCTTTTTCCGACCCCACCATTTTGCGGCAACCCGGAGGTTTTGGGATGGTTGCCAATTTTTCGATGGCCTCCGCAATGCGAAGCGCCAGTTTGGTTTCCAGTGATTCGAGAGTTTTAACCGATTCTTTTGAGAATCTAATTTCGTATGAGGCCATCGGTAGAACTCCGCATTTTCAATTGTTTCATGACTTCCTCGAAGGGAATGCCTTTTTCATTCCGTTGGCTCGCAATCGCAGCCAAATCCTCGAGATCTTCCATCAGCTCCGCATACTCTTCGATCGGAATCACCGCAGCGATTTTCTTGCCGTTCTCATTGGTGAGAAACTGAGTGCTCATGGGGTAATGGTAGCTTGAATGGAACCCTGCGCAAGTGTCCAGAATCACAGCCTCCGCCACTGGTTGCCATCCTGTTGCAGGAGCTGGTCCGCCTCGCGCGGGCCCCACGAGCCTGCGACGAACTCGGCCATCGGCGGCGGGTTGTCCGACTGGTGCCAGGCGTGCTCGATGTGATCGATGAATTTCCAGGCCTCCTCCACTTCGTCGCGGCGGGCGAAGAGCGTGGCATCGCCGGCGATGGCGTCTAGCAGCAGGCGCTCGTAGGCTTCCGGGCTGCCCTTGCCGAAACTGGTGGCGTAGTGGAAATCCATTTTCACCGGCTCAAGGCGCAGGCTGGTTCCTGGGATTTTTGAAACCATGCGCAGCGAGATCCCTTCGTCCGGCTGGATGCGGATGACGAGCACGTTGCCGCCTGGAGTGCCGCCGCATGGGGTGTTGAAAAGCACGCACGGCGCATCTTTGAAATGCACGGAAATCTCGGTGGACTTCTTCGGCAGGCGCTTGCCCATGCGGATGTAAAATGGAACGCCACTCCAGCGCCAGGTGTCGATGAGCAACCTAACCGCGACGTAGGCTTCCGTATCAGATGTCGGAGAAACCCGGTCTTCCTCGCGGTAGCCGGGAACCGGATTCCCATCGATGTAGCCGGCGGTGTATTGGCCGCGCACGACATTGGCAGCGACTTTTTCCGGCGTGTCCCACTGGCGGAGCGAGCGGATGACCTTCACCTTCTCATCGCGGACGCCATCGGCTGATAGGTCGGTCGGCGGCTCCATGGCCACCAGGCTGAGAAGCTGGAGCAGATGGTTCTGCACCATGTCCCGCAGCGCGCCGGCACCTTCATAATAACCGCCGCGGCCGCCTTCCATGCCGAGGTTTTCGGCGCAAGTGATCTGGATGTGGCTGATGTATTTGCTGTTCCAGAGCGGCTCGAAAATGGCGTTGGCGAAACGCAGCACCATCAGGTTCTGTGCGGTTTCCTTACCGAGGTAGTGGTCGATCCGATAGGTGTCCTTTTCGTGGAAAGTCTCGTTCGCCACCCGGTTCAGGTGTTTCGCGGTGGCGAGGTCGGTGCCGAACGGTTTTTCCACGATCACGCGTGACCAACAACCGGGTTTGGCTTCGTTGAGCCCGGCGTTTTTCAGATTGATCAGGATCACGTCGAAGAACTCGGGCGCCGAGGCGATGTAGTAAAGGCGGTTGCCCTTGCCGCCGTGTTCCGCATCAATGGCATCGAGCTTTTCTGACAGGCTCTTGTAGCCCGCTGCATCATCGAACTCTGACTTGTGATAGCTGACGGACTGGATGAAATTCCCCCAGATCTTGTCATCCTGCCCCGAGCGTGAAACCTTGCGGTTCAGCTCCTCCAGACCGCTGCGGAATTCCTCGTCGGACTTTTCACGACGCGCGAAACCAACGATTTTCACTCCGGTCGGCAGCTCGCCATCCACCGCGAGATTGTAAAGTGCGGGGATGAGCTTGCGGTGGGTGAGATCCCCGGTGGCGCCGAAAATCACGATGGAACAAGGCTCGGCAGGCGAGCGGGAGACAAGATCTTCGCGGAAGGGATTACTCATGAAGTTGCGGTAGCTTCAGCGAACCCCGCCGCTGAGGCAAAGCCAAATCAGGGCGGCGGGTGAAATACGATTCATGCACGGCATGTGCCGGGTGAGCTTGAAATGATCATCGTGCGCTACGGCTTCCAAGGCGGAACCAGTCTGGAACTGCGGATTTTCCAATCCTTCGTGGCTAACGGGAGTTTAAGAAAACGCGCGGTGGCCACGATCAAGCGGTCGGCAGGATCGCGGTGGAAACTGGCTGGCCGTCGGATCATTTCCGTGACAATGCCGGGCGTGATCGGCTGGACCCGCACCCTGGCCGGTGATGCGGCGATTCGCAGCCGATCCTCAACAGAGCCCTCGATTCTTATTTTGCCGAGATCCACCAACCTCGCGGATGGACACGCTCTGCTATTTTGTGTTCTTCACTCATTTTCAGATAACATCTGTACCAGTTTTCTTCTCTTGATTGCCAGAATCCCATCCCCACGACCAGCAAAAATCAACCGGCCGACTGATCCCGGGTCGCAGGCCGTCTTGCAGGAAAAATGATGCAGCCAAATCCCTGATGTCTAACACAATAATTTCTGCTTAGTTGTCCGGCAATGATTTCGCGTGCCGCCGCTTTTTTCCTGCTCCTGGCTCCGCAGGCCCAGGGCGCCGGCTTCCGGCTCGCAACGTTCAACATCGGCGCACATCTGGTGGTCCCGCCCGATGGAGGTCCCGCATACTTCGACTACGGCATCGGCGCACCCGGCCAGCCGGATCACGACAAGGTCCGCGACGTGATCGCCCGCATCAATGCCGATGTGGTGGCGCTGCAGGAAATTCACACGGCGGATGTGAATGCCGGCAATGTCAGCATCCTGGCCTCCAACCTCGGCTATACTTACAGCTATATCGCCCCGAATACGAACACCTTCGACACCAGCCTGCGCGTGATCTTCCTCTCGCGGTTCCCGTTCATCACCACCACATCAATCGACGCGCCGGCGGGATTCAAGGAGCTCTCGCGGCTCCATCCCGTGGTGAAAGTCGATCTGCCGGGCACTTCCAAGGATCCCACCATCATCGGCGTCCATCTGAAGTCCGGCACCGGCTCCGATGACCGGTTCCGCCGTGCGGTGGAAATGAAACGCGTCGCCCGCTATCTCACCTCCCAAGGAATTACGGCGGAAGACAATTTCATCATCCTCGGTGATTTCAATCCGTCGGCGACCAACAAAACATTCACCGCCCTTCCCTCCGGACTGCCCGGTTCGTTTTCCCTCGGGACCGATCTGAACTTCCCTGCGATCCCTATCACCTACTCCGCGAATCCGGCCGCCTATTTCACCAATCCCATCCCGACAAAACTCGATCCCAGGCAAGTGAACAACTCCGCCGCCACTTATAACACCAGTGTCACCACCGGACCCACCTACGATCTCTTCCTAGTCTCCCCTGCCATCGCCGGCCGCCCTCATTCGCAGGAAATCTATAACTCCACCCTCGACACCTCCAACAGCATCGGCCTTCCCAAAACCGGCGCGCCACCAGCCGCGGACACCAGCTACATCGCATCCGACCACTATGCCGTCTTCGCGGATATGGAAATGGACCAGGATTTCCCGAATCTGGGCGCCTCTCTATCAATTCCGTCTGTTGCGGAAAACGCGCCACCCGGCACCGTCACTTTCAGCGTCACTCTACCTGCTATCAGCGCCACCGCGACGACGGTCACCATTTCCTCCGATGATTCAGTCACCGTTCCCACTGCCAGCACCACCGTCATTCCGGCGGGATCGCTCACCGGCACGGTTTCCATCAGCACATCGACCAACTTCACCGCAAACGACACCCGTCCCGTCGTCTTCACCGCCAGCGCCCCGGGATACGATCCGGCGAATGCAGTTCTCCAAGTGATCGATGCTGACGGAACCTATCGATTCACCGCCGCCGGCCAGACCATTACCGAAAATTTCGCCAGCTTCACGGGCGGTCATGACCCCGCGCCATGGGTGACCAGCGGCGGGGATTGGCTGGCCATGGATGACGGAGGAAACGCCAGCACCGGCTTCCGCGCTTACGGGACTGGCAACGACGGCTCTCTGGGATTCATCGGAAATTCGGCACCCGGCGTCACGACTGCGACCTTCGCCAACGACTCCGCCAAGGTCCTAACCGCCCTGAAAATCGATTTCTCCGCCGAACAGTGGCGCGGCGTGTCCGGCGGCAGCGCGGACAAGCTCAGCGCGGAGCTGATCGTGAACGGAGCACCTCAGCCCCTTCCGTCACTAACGTTCGATGCCGCCACCCACCTGCCCACGGGATCGATCACGGGTGGGACAAGCACCGCGAAATCCACCATCATCAGCGGACTCTCCGTCGCGCCGGCATCTACCTTCGATCTCCGCCTTACCTTCACTCCCGGCATGGGAAGCGGACCGGTTCCGGACGACGTGTTCATCAATGAATTTCATTACGACAACGCAGGCGGCGACGTGAACGAGTTTGTGGAAATCGTCATCGGCCCCGGATTCACCGAACCCTTGAACAGCGTGAAACTGATTCTTTACAACGGTGCCGATGGAGCGAATTACGGAAGCTCTCCCGATCTATCCACATTCACTGCCGGTGCCGTCACTCCATCAGGCCACCGGATTTATTCGAAGGTCATCACCACGGGCTCGGCCAGCATCCAGAATGGAAATCCCGATGGTTTCGCCGTCACCGTGCGCGGCGTGGTCAGGCAGTTCATTTCCTACGGTGGAACATTCGCCGCCACCGCAGGAGTCGCGAGCGGCCTGACATCGGTGAATATCGGGGTAACACAATCCAATGAGATTGCCGGACAAGCATCCATCGGCTACACCGGAAGCGCTGGCTCGCCGTCAGGCTTCTCGTGGACGAAATTTCTCGGAATCCCCTACACCGCCGGCCACCCCAACACCGGCCAGACCTTCACCTATCCGCTCCAGCCCCAGGGCATCGCCATCGACAATCTCGCTGTCACCTTCCTCACCGACACCGACCTCGACGGCATTCCCGACATCCTCGATCCGGACGATGACAACGACGGCATCACCGACGCCAGCGAAGCGATTTTCGGCAGCAATCCGCTCGACGCGAATTCGGTCTATCGGCCGACGATCGCCCCATCGTCACCCACCACCGTCACGGTTTCATTCACTACACTAACCGGCCGCAAATACACGGTGGAGAGCAGCACGAACCTCAGCAACTGGACACCGGGCGCCACCCAAAGCGGCACCGGCGCGCCGGTCTCGCTTCCGTTCAGCAACGCCGGCCCGCAGGTATTCTATCGAGTGGCGGTGGGGTATGAGTGAGGAGTGGTCCGCACAGTCCCCTGTGCGGTTCTTCCGTTACAGCAGGGCCTTCCTGCGAACCAAGATTCCGCACAGAGGACTGTGCGGACCACCTTTCTGTGCGGTTCTTCGGTTGCAGCAGTGACCGTCCTGCGAACCAAGATTCCGCACAGGGGACTGTGCGGACCACCTTTCTGTGCGGACTACCTTTCTGATCGGTTCTTCGGTTGCAGCAGTGACCGTCCCGCGAACCAAGATTCCGCACAGGGGACTGTGCGGACCACTTTCAATCCGGCCGCTGCCAGAGGATGTGTTCGCCAGCTTTCAGGTTACCTTTGACTGGGTTCGCAGCGATATAGCGGCGAAATCTTTGGAAAGCCGTTTCACTCCTCACCAAGTGATCGAAGCTCTCATCCTGCCAAAGTCGGCCTTTTGCACCCATGGCCTTGTTGATTTGGATCGCCGTCCACTTTTTCCAGGAGGTTACTTGTGTGACCATGCTTCCCCGGGACAACCCACCAACAAGCAGATGCACATGATTCGGCATGATCACAAAATCGCCGAGAAGGTATCTATCACCATCCCAATGTTTCAAGGCACCTGCCATGATCGCCGCCACACCCGGATTTCTCAGCAAACAAGCTCCGTGGCCTGAATCCAGTTCGTCTTCCAATGCCGTGGCAAACCGCCGGAAATCCTGCCTTGCTTCGTCAGGAAGATTCTCTAACTCCCGCCTCCATTCTGGATTCCCGGGATCGATGCGATGCATCCGCAGCCATGCCGAACGGCTTTCTCTCCACGTTTCCCAGGTCTGCCTCGCAATCGAGTCTGCCAGACGCCAGGTGATGAAATAGGTGCCCCGTTCCTGCTCCCAGTGTGGCAAATGACCGTGGGTGCGACTAACGGGAAGCGCGGGATCGTAGAAAGAAAAGGTGGTGGTCCGCACAGTCCTCTGTGCGGGTTCTTGATTTTCAGGACCGTCCTGCTGCATTGGAAGCACCATTAAGAATTCCGCAAAATACCGGAAGGAAAAAGTAGTCCGCACAGTCCTCTGTGCGAAAAAGTAGACCGCACAGTCCCCTGTGCGGAAAAGTAGTCCGCACAGTCCTCTGTGCGGAAAAGTAGTCCGCACAGTCCCCTGTGCGGAAAAGTAGTCCGCACAGTCCCCTGTGCGGTCTTCGGTTGCAGCAGGACCATCCTGCGAACCAAGATTCCGCACAGGGGACTGTGCGGACCACCTTTCTACGCGGACCACCTTTCTACGCGGACCACCTTTCTGTGAGGACCACCTTTCTGGGGACCAGGGTTATTTCTTCTTATCCAGATTCGCCTGCATTTCCTCGTCGGTCGGAGTTTTCGAAGGGACGCCGTTAGCGGGGACTTCCAGATTTGCGATCCATGCAATGGAGTTGAGGATGAGGCGGCGCTGGCTGTCGTTCTGCCAGCTCTTGTGGAAATGGGCACCGGTGAAACCGAAAGAACGGCCAGCTCCAAAGGCGACGGGGCGCTCATAGACCCACATCATGTGCTGCGGTTCCTTCCGCTCGAGCACGGCGGCGCGGACGGCGGGATTTCCTTGGTGCGGGCCGTCCGGGCGCTTGAGACTTTCCGGCGGTGGCAGGTCGGTGAGAATCGGAGTGACGCCTTCCATGTTCTCGCGGAAGCGCATGTGGTAATACCATTCGTCGGTGGTGTCGAAGTCCGCGATGCCGCGGGTGACGGCGTGTTTCGGCAGCTTGAAAGTGGCATGCCAATGCGGATTTACAGACCAGTCGGTTTCGAAATAGCCGCCGACGAGATCGAGGAAGGTGTTGCCCGCGTCGCCATTGGGGATTTCCACGGCGTAGTGGATGCAGCCGATGCCGACGCCGTCCTTGGCGAGGGATTTGAGCTTGTCAAGGTGACTGTTCGCGGGGTGTCCGGGGCCGCCGTCGGCATACATGACGATGGCGGAGGCACCGTTGAATACGGATTCATCCTCAGGCCAGCCGTTGGTGACCACCGTTGTTTCCAGCGGCAGCCCGCTCTTTTCGAGTTGATTCGCCAGCAGCATGCAGCCGGCGCAGTGCTCGTGGGCACCCGGCGGGTGGCTGGGGCGGCCGGCGATGAAAACGATCTTTTTCTTTGCGGCGGAAGCGGCTGCAGGTTCGGCGTGGGCAAGGGCGGTGCCGAGAATGCAGGCGGCGGAGATCAGGAAGGTGCGTGGAATTTTCATGGATTGCGAGTAGGTCAAAAGTTACGGGACTGGAAAGGCGTTGCTTTCAGGATTCTTGAGCGCGCAGGGTTTCTAGATATCCATCCAGCGCAGTGAAGGCGAGCCGCCGGATTTCCGGGTCGCGGGAGGCTTGCGCGGTGACGGAAAATCCTACGAAAGCGGCAACGATGAGCGCGGCTTCGTTCGCGGGCTGGATGGAAGGATGGATCCAGCCGGAGGTTTTCCCGCGTTCGAGCAGCCCGGCAATGGCGGAGCGCCAAGTGGTGAAAACGGCTTCCAGCGCTTCGCCCAACATTTCATCGCGGGCGGCAAGCTCGGCGGTGACCGCGCTCAGGGCGGAAACCGCGTCGTCCGGCTGGAGTCCGGTGAAACGCTCGCGGCAGAAATTCCGATAGGCATCGAGCGAGTTCACTGCGTCAAGAGGCGCGATCCAGAGCGCGTCAACAGCCGGGGCGAGGCGTTCATCGATCCAACTTTTTGCCAGCGCGCGTTTGTCGGAAAAATGGTGGAAGAGCGCGCCTTTGGTGAGTCCGGCAAGGGAAATGATGCCGTTCAAGCCGCTGCCGGAGTATCCTTGGAGGGAAAATTCATGGTTCGCAGCATCAAGGATGAGCATGCGGGTTTGCTCGGGCTGCTTCTTGCGCTGGTTCATGAAGAACTCAATACCAACCAAATGGTATGATGGCAAGTTTGTCTTTGGAAATGAGATGGCACGTCACAGCCACTATCGGATACGATTCTCTCTGATCAGTAGCCGTTGGCGAGGCGGGAAACGAGGGCTTCTCCGGCGCGTTCGAGTGCTTCGGGGAGAGCGTTGTTTCTCGCGGTCTGGAGGTTGCCACCGGCGAAGAGCTGGCTGGAGCCGGAGGAACTGCCGGAAGCGAGGATCTTGAGGGGGTTTCTCGCGTCGCGCAGTTTCCACTCGAGGACGACGGTGTTTCTCAGCTCTTCCGGCAACAGGGTGTCGAGCCGGGTGCCGCGGATGGAGGAGTATTTGATGCTCCGGAAGTCCCCCTCGAGAATGGCGTCGGCGTGATCGACTTTTGCGAGCTTGTAGGTGCCGTCTTGCACCAAGGCGCTGGCGACGGCGGAGGTGGCGAGTGCCTCGGCCCGCGGGTGCAGGGTGGAGTTGGAAAACATCGGGACAGCGATGGTTTTCACCTGGTTCATGGAGGCGGGCTTGATGCCGCCGAGCTGATAGCCCGCGCAGGAAACGAGGAGCAGCGCGGGGGCGAGAAGAGCGAGGAGTTTCATGGTCCGGAGGCGTCGCAGGCTCACTCGCCGAGTTGCTTCAAGCGGGCGCGGGCGTCGTCGTGGAGCTTTCCAGAACCCGTGCGTTTGACCACGTCGCGGTAGTAAACCTTGGCGGATTCCGTCTTGCCGGTTTTCAGATAGAACTCGGCGATGTCGAAGGAGCGCTGGAGGTCGCGGTTGCCGAGGCCGGCGATGAGCTTGCGGGCTTCTGCGTTGCGGGAATGGTTCGGATACTGGATGAGGTAGTCATTGAATGCCTCGCGGGCAAGGTCGAGGTTGGCCTGATTCTGGTTGCCGCGGTCCGCTTCCTTCATGAAAATGAGGCCGACGCGGAACAACGCCTCGGGAGCTTCCGGGCTGTCCGGCTGGTCGCGGACGAGCTGGCGGTAGGCGGCGATGGATTCCTTCGCCTTGGCCTTTGCCTGATAGAGCTCGCCGATGGTGAACTGGGCCTTCGAGGCGGTGCGGGACTTTGGAGCGTTGTCGCGAACTTTGCCAAGCATCTCGACGGTCTTGTCGATGGAGAGTTTGGTTTTGAGGCCGAGGAAACTGGTTTTCACATCACCATCGGCGGCGGCTTGGGCCATCTTTGCCTGGCGATCAAGGGCGATGGAGTAAAGGTTGGTGCCGTTATAGCGACTGAGGAACTGCTCGTAAGCGGCGAAGGCTTCCTGGATATCGCCTTTTTTCTCAAGCAGTTCCGCCTGGCGAAAACGAGCCTGCGGGGCGGAGGGGGCGAACGGATACTTGGTGGCGGTCTGGTCGTATAGCTTGATCGCGCGGCCGTCTTTTCCTCCGTCGTCGGCCTGTTTTGCCTTCACATAAAGCGCCTCGCCTTGCCCGGATGCGGCCTGCGTGTTTCCCGCCATGACCGGAAGATCATCGTCATTGCCACAGGAGGAAAAGGAAATGGCGGCAGCAGACAACAACGCGCAGGAAATCAACCGATGGGTCATGGCGCGGAGCATAGGAGGACAATCCGGCGGGGGAAGTCCAAAATCGCCGCAAATCAGTCACTTCCCAAGCTCGGTCGCACGGCGGGTGGCGGTGCCGACGGCTTCGATCAGGGCGGAGCGCAGGCCGTGGCGTTCGAGTTCGGCTAGACCGGCGATGGTGGTGCCGCCGGGCGAGGTGACCATGTCCTTGAGGACGGCCGGATGTTCGCCAGTTTCGAGCACCATCGCAGCAGCACCGAGCACGGTTTGCGCGGCGAGTTTCACGGCATCGGCGCGGGGGATTCCAGCGCGGACTCCGCCGTCTGCGAGGGCATCGATGACGACATAGATGTAGGCGGGACCGCTGCCGGAGAGGCCGGTGACGGCATCCATCAGCTTTTCCGGGACCTGCACGGCGAGGCCGACGGCACCGAGAAGCGATAGCGCGCGCGCTCCGTCTGCGGCGGTGGCGCGGGTGCCGAGGCAGAATCCAGCAGCGCCTTTTCCGACGAGGGCGGGGGTGTTCGGCATGGTGCGGATGATGCGGAAATTTTCCGGCACGGCGGATTCGAGCGCGGCGAGCGTGAGCCCGGCGGCGATGGAAATGACGAGGCGTTCTTTTCCGGCAACGGCGCGCGCGGCATCGGCAAGGGCGGAGAGGGCGTCGTGAGGCTTGGTGCAGAGGAGGAGGATTTCGCTGGCAGCAGCCACTTCCGCGATGTCGGTGGTGACTTTCGCGCCGGTGGCTTTCGCAAACGCGTCACGCGATCCGGCGAACGGATCGCAGCCGGTCACGTTTTCGGATTTCACCACACCGGCACGGATCGCACCCTGCACGAGGGCGGTGCCCATTTTCCCACAACCAATGACGCCAAGCTTCATGGCCGGAGACTAATGGGATTCCGGCGGGGCACGCCAGCGTCATTTTGCTTGGACGGCGGGTGGAGCGCGGCCATCGTCCGCGCATGAGATTACGGATGATTGCGGCGTTGATGGCCACTTGCGCGCTCGCAGCGGGGGAAAAAACGCCGACGAAGGAAAAAGCCCCGGTTGAGGAAAAGGCTGTGGCTCCCGAGAAATTGCCGGACGTGGAAACGGCCATCCCTGATTCCGTGAAAGCGCTGGGCGAACCGGCGATAACGAATTTTTCCTCAGGCATCCGGATGGCGGTTTCCACGACCTCGGAAAAAGCCCAAGCGCACGTGCTCCAAGGGCTGAACCACCTCCACGGCGGATGGGAGTTCGAGGCCAGCCGCCACTTCGCCGCCGCGATGCGGGAGGACCCGGAGTGCCTGCTCGCTCACTGGGGCATGGTGATGTGCCTGCTCGCGCCGTCGCCCGAGACCGGCCCGGCCCGCAATGCCGCGTCGGACAGGCTGCTCGCTCTCGTCGATCAGGGAAAAGGCACCGAGCTCGAGCGCGGCTACGCCTATGGCCTAATCAAATACATGGAGGAGGGTCCGGCCGGAGCAGCCACCGCGTTCCGCAAGATTGCCGAGAAATTTCCTAACGAAATGCAGGCTGCCGTGTTTGCCGCGCTTTTCCGCCGCTCCGGCTACGATGAACTCGGATCCGCCACGCCCGATCAGGACGCCGCCGAGCGGAGCCTGCTCGATCTGATCGAAAAAAACCCGCAGAATCCCCTCCCCCTCAACGCCCTGCTCACCATTCGCGCCGAGGGTCCTGATCTGAGCAAATCCCTGCCGCTCGCCCGCAAGCTCTGCCAGATGGCGCCGGACTATCCGCCGTATTTCCACCTGCTAGGCCACTACGAATGGCGCTGCGGCGAGCATGGCAAGGCCGCCTCTGCATTCGGCCGCGCCTCCGGCTATTTCGAAAGCTGGATGAAGGAAAACAAAGCAACCGTCGCCGATTGCCCGGAGTGGGTGAAAGCGGAGTGCTATCGGATCGTTTCGCTGGTATCGAAGGGCGATTTCGACACCGCCTACGCCGCCTCCCGCCAGATCGCCGCCACTCCGTTTCCTGCGGACCGCGCTTCCTCACCGGGCGCGCGTTTCCTCCTGTGGGACGCCAAAACCCTACCCGCCCGCATCCTCCTCCACCGCAGTCTGAGGGGAAATGCCCGCGAAGCCATGGACTCGCTGCCGAAGCCCGAGGAACTGAAAAAAATCCATCAGAACTCGCTCGCCTACTGGTGGATCGACGGCCTGCGCTTCGCCCTGGAGGCCCAGCGCATGATCGATGCCGACGATCTCGACGAGGCGAAACAGGTTTCCGACGCGCTCACCCATCATGGCGATGCGATGTCGAAAACCCAGAACTCCGCCACTGCCAGCGGCGAACGCTCGTCCTGGAACCGCTCGTTCCGCGCGCTCGAAGTCCTCGCCAGCGACCTCCGCGGACGCCTTGCCCTCGCCGGCCCCAAAGCTTCTATCGGTTCCGCTTTCAACTGGTTCAGCTCCGCCGCCGACCGCCAGCACCCCGCGCCGATGATGCTGCCGCCCATGCTGCTCACCCCGATGGCCCTCCGCATCGGCGACTACTACCTCGCCGTGGAAAAACCGCCCGAAGCGGTCGAAGCCTATCAGCGCGCCCTCGCCGATTTCCCGAACGACATGAACGCCCTTTCCGGCCTTAAGCGTGCCTACGAACAAGCCAAGCTCCCGGAGAAAGCCGAGGAGACTGAAAAGCGCATCCAGGCACTCCGCGCCCAGTAAGGTGACGCAGGTATTCCTGTTATCTCCACCGCAGCCGTCTCCTCGACAAACTTTTTCACCCGGATTGCGAAAGTTGCTGGAAATTATGCGGGGTTATGTGAAAATGCAGGATGATCGCGGTCTGATACAAGCTGCGGTTTATCTAACAAACACCAACAAAACCATGAAACTGCCATTGATGATGTCGCTCTGCCTGTTCCCGTTAGTCGCCACCGTTTCCTCCTGTAGGGAAAAGGGTCCTGCTGAAAGAGCGGGCGAGAATATGGACAAGGCCATCGAGAACGTGAAGGACACCGTCAATCCAAAAGGCCCTGTCGAAAAGGCCGGTGAAAAGGTGGACGAGGCACTCGAAAAGTGATAACCGCGCGTCATGGGTTGCGCCATCGGATTCCACGCTTATCGGGCGGACATGAATCTGATGAAAGCTGCCCATGACGGCGCGCTCGCCGCAGACGCGCTCGCGATGCCGGTACATTGGTATTACGACCGCGCGGCTCTCCAACGCGATTACGGCACGGTCGATCATTTCATGGCCCCACGGAATCCTCATCCGGGCAGCATCCTCTGGCGGTCGAGCTACACCCCGCTAAACGAATGCGGCGATATCCTGCGGGAGCAGGCGGAGTATTGGGGGCAGCGGGATGTGCATTATCACCAATTTCTCAAAGCGGGGGAAAACACGCTGAATTTCAAACTCGCGTCCGAGCTCTTCTCCCTGGTGCGAGAGCGCGGCGGATACGATCCGGATGCCTGGCTGGAGCGCTACATTTCACGCATGCTGGAACCGGGCTGGCACCGCGATACCTATGTGGAGGAATACCACCGCGCGTTTTTCAGCCGCTACGCGCAGGGGAAACCGCCCCGCAAATGTGGAATCTCCGATGAACACATCGGCGGACTCGCCACCGTGCCTGCATTGTTCGCCGCGCTTGGCGAAATCCCGCGCGAGGAGCTGCGGCGGATCGTGAAAGAACACGTCGGCCTCACCCACGCCCATGCAAACGTCCTCCGCGCGGCGGACACGCTGGTCCGGCTGCTTTTCGCGCTGAATCAAGGTGAGCCGCTGCGCGAGGCGATCCGGCGGGAGGCAGGTGATTGGATCTCCGGTAATAAAGCGGAGTCATGGCGGGACCTACCGGACGAACAGGTGATCGGCAGCCGTTTCAGCCCGGCTTGTTATATCGCCGAGGCCATGCCCGCAGCGCTCTACCTCGCGTGGAAATACCACGATGATTTCGCCGCCGGCATCACCGCCAATGCCATGGTCGGCGGCGACAACTGCCACCGCGGCGCGGTCATCGGAAGCTTGTTAGGCGCGGCGTGCGGAGTGCCGGCGAATTTCCAGATCAGACCGGCGTGAAACCCGGAAAAAAAACGGCCGCCAGGGAGTCCCTTCCCTGGCGGCCTAAATCGTCTTACCCCACCCACACCCGTAGGATCGGCAGACAACTGTGCTGTAACACCCTTACATGAAAGAGCAATTGCTCGCTGCTTTCGTAGGGATAAGACCCTTAACCTTTCCCGACGTTCAAAGATTTTAAAAAAAGATTCCGCCCTTCGTCATTCCACGCACTTGGCACTTGGAAAAGCCGCGCCGTTTCCTGACGCTCCACCCATGTCGCACCGCCACATCGATGTCCGCTACGTCGCCAATCTCGCCCGTCTCGAACTCTCCGATGCGGAGGTCGCGGAATTCCAGCCCCAGCTCGAAGCGATCCTTGGCTACGTGGAAACCCTCTCGAAGCTCGACGTTTCCGGCATCGACGCCACCGCCCACTCCACCAACGTCTTCGGCCGCATGCGCGATGACACGCCGCACACCAGCCTGACCCCGGAAGCCGTCCTGCAAAACGCCCCGGACCAAGCCCAAGGCCAGATCCGCGTCCCGAAAGTCTTGGCAGACGCCTAAGGAACTCAAATTTCAGATCTCAAATTTCAAATCCCCTTTCATGACCATTTCCCAACTCCGCCAGCAGCTCACCGCCGGAGAAACCACGCCCGCCGCCATTCTGGAAAATCTCGCCGGAGAAATCTCCGTCCGCGACGGAGCCACCGGTGCCTACCTTTCCCATAACCTCCAAGCCGCCCTCGCAGAAGCCGCGAACGCCGATCTATCGCTTCCTCTCGGCGGCATCCCCATCGCCATCAAGGACAACATGAACGTCCTCGGCCAGCCCTGCACCTGCGGCTCCAAGTTTCTCGAAAACTACATCGCCCCCTACGACGCCACCGTCATCAAGAAACTCCGCGCTGCCGGGGCCATTCCCTTCGGCCGCATGAATCAGGACGAATTCGCGATGGGCTCCTCCACCGAAAATTCCGCGCTCGGAAAAACCAGCAATCCTCACGACCACTCCCGCATCGCCGGTGGATCGTCCGGTGGCTCCGCCGCCGCCGTCGCTGATAGAACCGCCATCGCCGCCCTCGGCTCCGATACCGGCGGCTCCATCCGCCAGCCCGCCTCGCATTGCGGTGTCGTCGGGCTGAAACCTTCCTACGGCCGCGTTTCCCGCTACGGACT
>JBBRCO010000086.1:0-16952 GCA_038204755.1 Verrucomicrobiales bacterium | reverse complement strand
CATGCGTTGGGAGCGCGACTGGCAATGGCAACCCCGCAAGGTCGATCCGCCGAAGCGTCTGAACGTCACTTCTTTGGCCGATTATCTTTCCTGCCCGTTCCGCTACTATCTGAAACACGCCATCGGCATGCAAAGCACGGACACCGGACGCGGCGAGTGGAACGCGCGGGACTTCGGCACCGTCGCCCACGAAGTGCTCGAACGCTGGGGCCGCGACGTGACTGCCCGCGAACTCGCAGATGCCGGGGCACTTCATGAATGGCTCTCCCGCGAACTCGACCGCGTGGTGGCGGAGTGGTTTGACAAACGCACGCCACTCTCCGTTAAAATCCAGACCGAGGCGCTGCGGCAGCGTTTCCAATGGTTGGCGAAGGTTCAGGCAGGATTGAGGAACGAAGGCTGGGAGGTCGTCGATGTCGAGCGTAAGGTCGAGATCCCTGTCGGAGAAGCACACATCGTCGCCAAGATCGACCGCATCGACCGCCACCGCAAAAGCGGCCGGCTGCGGGTGATCGACTACAAAACCGGCAAAGTGGACAGTGTGGACAAGGCGCACCGGAAAAAAGTCACCACCGCCACCGTGCTTCCCGCGCATTACACGCTGGACGATCCGGTCGTTTACCTCGGCGAGGAAAAAGGCAAATCCGCGAGTTTCCGCTGGACCAATCTCCAACTCCCGCTCTACGCCGCTGCTGTGATGGGCCGCGAGAAAGCCCTGCCCGCGCCCTGTTATCTAACTCTCGGTGCCACCGAGTCCGACGTCGCCCTCCACGAATGGCCCGATTTCGACACCGCCGATCTCGAAGCCGCCCAAGCCTGCGCGAACTGGGTGGCCGCCCAAATCGCCGCCGGAGTCTTTTGGCCGCCTGCGGAAAAAGTGACCTATGATGATTATGAAATCCTCGCAACGGGGCGGGGACTGGAGGAGATGATCATGCACTGATTTTCCAACACCTCGTTCAGCATCCGAATCCCTATCAGATCCCAAAATTATCGCCGGTGCCGTAGTGCTCGATCATGTAGTCCATGTCCTTGTCGCCGCGACCGCTGAGATTGACGAGAATCGTGCGCGCCGTATCCGGATTCTCCCGGGCGAGGCGCATCGAGTGGGCCACCGCGTGCGAGCTTTCCAACGCGGGGATGATGCCTTCGTTGCGACTGAGCACATAGAACGCCTCCACCGCATCCTTGTCCATCGCAGTGAAATAGCTGACGCGGCCGCTGTCCTTGAGGTGGCAGTGCTCGGGGCCGACGCCCGGATAGTCGAGCCCGCTGGCGATCGAATGGACCGGCGCGGGCTCGCCCTTTCCATCTTGTAGCAGATAGCAGCGGAAACCGTGGATGATGCCCTCACGTCCGTAAGTCATCGACGCCGAGTGGTGGCCGATGGCCGGGCCGGTGCCGAGCGGTTCCACTCCATGCAGCTCGACAGGATCGTCAATGAATCCGGCGAACATGCCCATCGCATTGCTGCCGCCGCCCACACAGGCGGCGACGATGTCCGGCAGGTTGCCGGTCATTTCGATAAATTGCTCGCGCGCCTCGATCCCGACGACCTGTTGGAAATCCCTAACCATCATCGGAAACGGATGCGGGCCGACGACTGATCCGATGCAGTAGATCTGATCTACCGGGTCCTGCACATAAGCTGTTAGAGCGGCGTCCACCGCCTCCTTGAGCGTGCGCAGGCCGTGCGTCGCGGGGATCACCCGTGCGCCGAGGATGTTCATGCGGGCAACGTTAGGCGCTTGTTTGGCGATGTCCACCTCGCCCATGTAGATGTCACATTCGAGGCCGAAATACGCGGCTGCGGTGGCGAGCGCCACGCCATGCTGGCCCGCCCCGGTTTCCGCGATGAGTTTTTTCTTCCCCATGTAGCGGGCGAGCAATCCCTCACCCATGCAGTGGTTGAGCTTGTGGGCACCGGTGTGGTTGAGATCCTCGCGTTTCAGATAGATCTGGGTGCGCCCGAGTTTTTTGGATAGCCGGGCGGCGTGATAGGTCGGCGTCGGCCGGCCTTGGAAATGGCGGCGGATGCGGCGCAGCTCCTCGATGAAATCATGCGAGCGCGAGAGGATTTCGTAGGCCTTCCGGACTTCTGCGAGAGGCGCTTCCAGTTCGGGCGGGACGAAAACGCCGCCGTAATTTCCGAAAAAGCCGGCGGCATCAGGGGTGTGGCGGATCGACTGGGGAGTGGCGCGTGCAATCATGACGGGATTGAGGTTTTCCCGGTTGTCCCGTTTCCCGCAGCGCAACGCAAGCAGCAGCCCGTCGATGCGAGCGGATGCTCAGAGTTTGCGAATCCACGGGCAGTTGCCCCGCTGCCTACCCATCCCCTTCATCGATTCCAGATTCCCGGCGATCTGTTGGGTGAGTTTCGCGGCTTTCTTGCCGAAGCTGGCAGAAAGCGTTTCCGGGTGAGCGTGGTGATGGAGAGTAGTTTCTGGATGGCGGTGACCCGGGCGAAGGTAGCGGATAGGGCCTTTTTTCTCCTCGGCGGCACGGGCGTGATTCAGGGTGATTTTGATCACATTCCGGTTTTACGTGAGTCGGAACTTGTTGGAAAACGATGGGGAATTTTTCTTCCGCCTGCTTTTCGCTGAGGCGGAACAGATCAATGAGGCGGCGGGCATGGAAGGATCTGGGGTTGCTAGAGCGGGCGCGGCAATCTCAAAGGGCGGAGACCGGTAGGGTCGGACGGCCTCGGCAGACCTTGCCGACTAATGCCTTGTCAGTGCGGCGGCGCGATCTACCCTGCGGCCCATGGAAAATCGTCCCATGAATGCCGTTTCGACATCCTTCCATTTCCGCCGCGCGGCTTGGCTTGCACCGACTGTGTTTCTCCTGCTGCTGGTCCTGCTGCCTTCTACAGCGAGCGCCCATCTGGAAAAGGGCAACGTCGGCGGATTTGTGAGTGGCTTCGTCCATCCGCTGTCAGGGCTGGATCACATCGTCGCGATGGTGGCGGTGGGCTTGTGGGGGGCATTTCTCGGCGGCCGTGCGATGTGGACGCTGCCGGTGGTTTTTCCGGTGGTGATGGCTTTTGGCGGGGCGCTCGGGATTCTGGGCGTGCCGCTGCCTGCTGTGGAAACGGGCATCGCTCTATCAGGAGTTATCCTCGGGGCAATGGTCGCCTTCGCGGCGAAACCACCGCTGTGGGTGGCGGCGGCGATTGTCGGGATTTTCGCGATTTTCCACGGCTACGCACACGGTGAGGAAATGCCGGAATCGGCGAACGCGCTCACCTTCGCCATCGGCTTTGTGATTTCCACCGGCCTGCTGCACCTGAGCGGGATTGCCTTCGGGCTGCTGGTGAAATGGCCGTGGGGCCGCATCACCGTGAGGGCGGGAGGCGTGGCGATCACACTGATAGGTTTCGGCTTCCTGTTCAAGATGCTCTGAGCGGGTTTCTGAAAAAACGAAAGAGTCATTCAACCTCTGATGAACAGGATGGACACAGATGAACAACGCAGATGGAAAATAAAAAGCCGGACGATTCACATGATCTTATCCCTCTTTTATCTGAGCATATCCTGTCCAGCTGCGGTTTCTTATAAAGATCCACTCTGAGATGAACCGATTCCCCTCGCGCCGGACCGGACTGCTGCCGGCCGCTTTTCTGTCATCGGCCTTCCAGTCCACGGCGCACGCGCATCTAGCGGTGGAAGGCGCGGGGGAAATCGGCAACGGCGCGCTGCATCCGCTGGTGAGCCCGGCGCATGTGATGATCCTGCTAGGACTCAGCCTGCTGCTAGGGCAGCGGGTGCCGTTTGATTTGAAAAAGCCGATGCTCGTCTTCGCTCCGGTATCCGCGCTGGCGCTGCTGCTGAGCACGACGGGGAAAACCGCCGGCGTCCCCCTGCCGTTACTGATAGGAATCGCCCTGTGCGCGGCCATCACCGTGGCGCTGGGGCGGCGGCCGCCCCTGCTCATCGTCGGGGTGATTTGCGCCGCGGCGGCTATCAGCATCGGGCTCGACTCGGGGGTGGAATCCGGGACCACGATGGCCATCACAAAAACGTTGATCGGCACCTGGCTGAGCATGAACGCCCTCGTCGCTTATACCGCGATCTGTGCGTCGAACGGAGCGGACAAGGAGTGGGCGAGGATCGGTATCCGCGTCGTAGGTTCGTGGATCATCGCGATTTCCCTGCTGGTGCTGGCGTTCTCGCTGCGGAAATCCGGATAGAGAAAAAATGACCGTATGACCCGCACGCTCCTCGCCTTTTCATTACTCGCCGCCGCCGGGGCCGGTGCTGTCGTGCCCCGGTATTTTTTACTGGGCTTCACCCACATCCTGCCGGGCGGACCGGATCACATCCTCTTCATTCTCGGCCTGTTTTTTCTGACGAGGGAATTCGCGCCGCTGTTGTTCCAGATGACGCTCTTCACGCTGGCGCACTCGCTGGCGCTGGGGCTTTCGATCCATGGATTTCTATCTGTGCCGACTCCTGCGGTGGAGATTGCCATCGCGCTGAGCATCGCCTTTATCGGCATCGAAAACCTGTTATTTAACCGCCTCAGCCATTGGCGTCCGGCGGTGGTGTTTTGTTTCGGGCTGGTCCACGGGCTCGGGTTCGCCCACTCATTCCAAGCTCGGGGCGTGGACACCGGCGAGTTCCTGCCCGCCCTATTCAGCTTTAACATGGGTATTGAGTGCGGACAGCTCGCGGTTGTCGGGATCGCCTACGCGGCGGTGGCAGCGTGGTGGAAACGGGATTGCTATTGCACCACCATCGCCCGCCCGGCCTCCATGGTCATCGCCGCTTCGGGCCTATACTGGGCGGTGGAGCGGAGTTTCCAATAGACTCTTATCAAACAAAAAACACCCGCTGGATGACCCAGGCGAAGCCGGCGAGAGCGACGATGAAAGAGCCGTAGGTCTGGACTTGGGTTTTCCATTTACCGAGGGGCCAAAAGAAGAGGAAGGCGGCGCAAAGCACGGCGATCTGGGCGAGCTCGACGCCGGCGTTAAAGCCGATGAGCGGCATGATGAGCTTGTCCTGCGGCAGGCTGCTGAGCTTGTCGCGCAGGCCGCTGGCATAGCCGAGGCCATGGATGAGGCCGAATGAAAAAACAAGGATGAGCCGCTGCTTACCAAGCTTGCCGGTGCGGCCGATGATAAGGTTTTCCACACCGATCCATGCGATGCTAACGGCGACCATGATGTTGACTAAATTCGCCGGGACGTTCGCCAGACCGTAAACGGAAAGCGCGAGGGTGACGGAGTGGGCGAGGGTGAAAAGCAGGGATTGCTCGACGAGGGATTTCCATTTCGGGACGAGCAGGAAGAGACCGAGGATGAAAAGCATGTGGTCGAAACCGGTGGGCAGGACGTGGTGGAAACCGGACGCCAGCCAGCCGCCGGTGGTGGGCTGGGCGAGAGGCGGCGGGGGTGGCTGGGCGGCCGGGTCGGCAGAGGCCACGGGAGCGGACGCGGCGAGATTCATGAGCAGGACGGTGCCGCCGGGGAGCGTGCTCGTGATTTTGGGGTCGTCGCCTTCCTCAATGAGGATGATGAGCTCGGTTTCCTGCTCGCCGGACCAATGGGCGCGCAGCTCGCCGCCGCCGGGGATGGGATCGAAAATGAGGCGGACGGAAATAAGCGCGACATCGCCCTCCTCGGGCGGCAGGGCGAAGGACTTTTTCTCAAAATCCGGGTACTCGACACGCCACGGGATGTCCTTCCCGGCGAAGGTGAAGCGGAGGAGTTTGCGCAGAGTGTTTTCGGTTTCCTTGCGGATGCGGGCGAATTCCTCGGGCGAGGAATTCATGACGGCGGCACGGCTCATGGGCGGGCCACCGGGGATGTTGCGGGTTTCCGGCAGCATATAGGCGATGTCCATTTCGCCAAGCAACCGCCACTGGGTTTCCAGCTTCTGAAACTCAAGTTCCACGCTGGGGACCTGGTGGGCACGGAGTCTTTCCAAAGGGAAAAGGACGGCAAGGAGGCAGAGGAAAACCCGGAAAAACTTCATGCACATTGGGGATGACGGCGGCTAGCGTCGCCGCAGCGTCAGGGTTTGCAAGGAAACATCCCGCGGCGGATTCTTCTTTGAAAACCGGGCGATTTCCCAGCATTTCCGGGGTAAAAAAACCGGAAACTCGCCGCTTTACAAGGTCGGAAGTGCCGCCCATAGTCCCGCGCCCATGACTTTTGCAGCGATTAACTGGCTAGATATCAGCATCAACCTCCTTCTGGTGATCTTCGTGATTGTCTGCCTTCTGATGACCTTGCTGGTCCTGATGCAGCGTCCGAAACAAGAAGGTCTGGGAGCCGCTTTCGGTGGTGGTGTGACGGACCAGGTATTCGGCGCACGGACGACGAACGTGCTCCAGCGCGGCACGATCTATCTGGGATCGGCGTTTTTCCTCCTCAGCCTGGTGCTGGCAATTCTGATCGGCCACCAGAACAAGCAGAAGAAGCTTCTGAACGACACCACCGCCACTGTCGCGACGGTGGAAGTGGCGGCACCCGAAGCGCCGAAAGAGCCCGCACTTCCCAAGTCACTCACCGAGGAACTTCCCATCGAGGTCATGACTCCTCCCGAGACCCCAGCAGAAGCACCGGCCGACGCGCCAGTTCCTGCTCTGGAAACCGCTCCGATGGCCCCTTTCGAAACCGAACCACCGGCCGCACCGGCGGAAACTGAAGCTCCGAAGCAAAATTAAGCCGCGCCCTGGCGCTTTCACCCGGTGATGGCGACCGAGCAGGACAACCCCGAGGCAGCGCCGATATGGGCGCGTGATGATGCGTTTCCCGAAGCTCCACAAGGCTGGGGCTGGGTGGACGCGAAAGAAAAAAACCATCCCTGCGATTCCCTGGAAAAGCTGACGGAAGCGATCCGCAGCGACCGCGATGGCAGTGTGAATCTGGTGTGGACGCCGGAAAAACCACGCATGGTCCTGCCGGAGGAACTGCCCGGCATGGGCGACGCGCTGCGGGCCGCCCGCGAACGCTGGACGCGCGACGACCTGGAGGACGCGAGACACAAACTGCGCTGGTTCGGCATGGCGTGTGTGGGATTCGGCGCGTGGGCTTTCTATCAGGGATTGACTGGTGCGGGAAATGCGGCGGTTGGTTTTCCCGAGCGGCTGAAATTCGCCGCAAAGACGCTGTTGTCGTCCGGGCAATCCGGTCTGGCGTTGCTGTTGTTTTTGGTTTTCGCGTTCATTCCATGGTATCAGGCGCGGAAGCGGCGGCGCGAGCTCGGGGCGTGGAACGACGAGCGGATCGCGGCGACAGTGCCGGCGATGCGGTTTGAAACTTGGCTCGAGGGACAGAAGGCACCGATGACCAAGGTCTTACTGGTCCTGACGGCGGCGGTGGGGCTGGCGCAGTTATTGTGCCACGTCAGGACCTCCGGTTGGACCTCGCTGATGACGGTTTTCCACAACTGGGACGGCATCGCGGAGGCGGGGCTGGTGAAAGACCGCTACCTGCACGGCGAGTGGTGGCGGCTGTTCACCGCGCCGTTTTTGCACGGGAATATCGTCCATTTCCTGATGAACGCCTCGGCGCTGATCTATCTGGGGCGGCGGCTGGAGGTATTCGCCAGGTGGCCGCATCTGCCGCTGGTCTTTTTGTTTTCCGCCTGTGCCGGGGGCGAGGCATCGGCCCGGTTCGTGGCAGCTCCGTCGGTGGGCGCATCCGGCGGGCTGATGGGTTGGCTGGGATTCCTGCTGGTTTTTGAAACCTTGCACAAATCGCTGGTACCACTGCGTACCCGACGGCGGCTGGCTGCGGGTGTGCTGCTGACCGCGCTCATCGGGCTGATCGGCTACCGCTACATCGACAATGCGGCCCACGCCGGCGGCCTGCTGGCCGGAATGCTCTACGCGATGATCGTCTTCCCGAAATCGTCGTCCACGGAACGCCCGAAATCGACGGCGACGGATCGGATCGCCGGCGGAGCCTGCCTTTTCGTGCTGGCGGCCTCGGCGTTTCTGGCCGCGTCGCGGATCATGGGCGGGTGACAGGTAAGTGCTTGGATGTGAAAGATCCGTGGAAATGGCCAGGCATACCAGCCGACTCCAGAAAAGCAAAATATGCGTAATCCATAAGGATTGATGAGTAGCCGGAATCCGTTCGCCTGAAGAGACTCCTGCCACAACCTGATGAAACCCACATTCCCCATCCTCAGCACACTCGGCCTGCTCAGCTCGTTCGCCATCGCCACCGCCGGATCCGTCGCCATCGACACTGCGGCACCTGCTCCGACCGCCGATGCATTCGCCAACGCCCGCCGCCCGATCAGCAATCCGACTTTGTTCGACCTCGCGCTGCCGACGACCAACGTCCACCCGCTTTTCATCTACCACGGCCTTCCAGACAATATCAACACCACCGCAGGCAAGCTGCCACTCGGTGGTGACGTGGAAATTTACGCACTGCAACTCGAATACGCGCTCAACGAACGCCTGTCGCTCGTCGCCACCAAGGACGGCTACGTGGACATGAATCCAGACAACTCAATCGGAAATCAAAACGGCTGGGGCAACATCGCCGCCGGGGCAAAATACGCATTTCTCTATGATCCAGCAGCCGGCACCGCAGTGAGCGGCACACTGACGATCGAGTTTCCCACCGGCAACCACGACGTCTTCCAAGGCGCAGGCGACGGCGCGGCGAACCTGCTGGTTTCCGGCCTGAAAATGCTCGATGCGTGGCAGTTCGCGGGCGGCACCGGTGTCGTCCTGCCCTTCAATGACCAACAAACGATCAGCGGCTGGATGAGCGGCCACATCAGTTACGAGGTCCGCCCGTGGTTCATCCCACTGGTGGAAATCAACTGGTTCCACGTCATTTCCGCAGGCGATGGCACGGAATCAGGAGTGGTGCCACAGATCGTCAAGTTCGAGGGCGGCGACTATTTCAACCTCGGCGCAAAAAATGCGGAGGACAACCGCGACCTCGTGACGGCCGCCATCGGTTTCCGCTCGCGCCTTTGCAAGTCGGTGGACATGGGCCTCGCCTATGAAATCCCGCTGACCGATGAAGAGAACAGCCTCATGAAAGAGCGCGTGACGCTCGACCTGATCTGGAAGTTCTAAGTTTTCTCTGGGAAATATTGGGTTGTTTTGCCCGGGGCAGGGAACTGCTCCGGGCTTTTCACGTGAACGGGGCGTGGGCTTTGCGGTTGGCAATTCCGTGATCCGGGGAAATAGTCCGGCGAACCTATCGTATTACAATCGGTTCCAGCCCCAAAAAATGATGCTTCGCACGACTCTCGCTTCCCTCGCCCTCACCGCCACGCTGCCTGCGGCCACCCAGTTATTCCAAGCATTCGAAGGCGACGGATTCGACGAGTGGAAAGTCGAGGGCACGGCCTTCGGTCTGGCTCCTGTGGCGGAAAAAACGCAGGAGATGGAGCAGCCGTTCACCGCCTATGCCAACGACTACCTCACCGCCTCCACCCACGGCGGCGATGCGGCGAAAGGCAGCCTGACTTCGCCGGAATTCACCATCGCCGAACCCTACATCACCTTCCTCATCGCCGGCGGCGACTATCAGGGAAAAACCGCCGCGCAACTGGTGATCGACGGCAAGGTCGTAAAAGAATCGACCGGCAAACGCAGCCTGCGCTGCGCCCCCGAAGTCTGGCCCGTGGCGGAGTTCAAGGGACAAAAAGCCCGGATCCGCCTGCTCGATGACGAGACTCGGGAAAACGGCTTCATCGCGGTGGACCAAATCATTTTCACTGACTATCCGAATCAGAAATTCCCGCCGACCACCCGCGAGGGCATGCCGCTGACCCAAGGTCTCGTGCCGACCAGCGTAGTGGCGGGCGTAAACATCCCGGAAGGCAGCATTCTCAAGATCCAGGCGACCTACAAGGACCAGAAAATCACCTCCCCCACCGCGATCACCTTCGATGAGCAGGGCCGCGTCTATGTCGCAGAAACCCACCGATTCCGCGCAGGCGTGGAAGACGACCGCAACAACCTTTTCTGGTATCTCGATGACCTCGCCTCGAAGACGACGAAGGACCGGACTGCCATGTATGAAAAGTGGAAGGCCAAGGTCACTCCGGAATATCTAACCATGAAATCCGAGGTCATCCGCCGCCTCGCAGATACGAATGGCGACGGGAAATTAGACGAATCCAAGGTGTTCGCCGATGGTTTCAAAGACGCGCTCGATGGCACTGCGGCCGGAGTTTTCTATTACGAGGGCAGTCTGTATTTCGCCTGCATTCCGAAAATCTGGATGCTGCGGGACACCAATGGCGACGGAGTGGCGGACGAGCAAAAGATCGTCGAGGAAGGCTTCGGCGTGCGCGTTTCCCTTTCCGGCCACGATTTGAATGGCTTCACGCTCGGACCGGACGGACGGATCTGGGGCACCATCGGCGACCGCGGGCTGAGCGTGGTAACAAAGGCAGGCGTGAAATACGACTATCCGAACCAGGGCGCGGTGTTCCGTTTCGAACCGGACGGCAGCGGCTTCGAAATCTATCACACCGGTCTGCGCAATCCGAAGGAGATCGCCTTCGACTCGCTGGGCAACGCGTTTTCCGTCGATAACAACTCGGACCAAGGCGATGCGGCGCGCGTCGTTTACCTCGTCGAGGGCGGTGACTCAGGGTGGGAAATGGAACACCAGGCGATGCATTCGTTCCACCGCCAGATCGGCCTCGACCAGAGGCCGCCTAGCCGCTGGATGGACGAGAAAATGTGGGAGCGGGAAAACCCCGTGCAGCCCTCCTACCTGCTGCCGCCGAGCGCCTACCTGACGTCCGGTCCGTCCGGCCTGACCTACAATCCGGGCGTCGGATTTCAGGAAAAGGAAGCGAACCATTTCCTCGTCTGCGACTACCGCGGTGGCTCGGCGAACTCGGGCATCTGGTCGTTTGAAATGAAGCCCAAGGGCGCGGGAATGGAGATGACCGATTCGCGCCAATTCGCCTGGGGCATCGCGGCGACCGATGTCGAATATTCGTGGGACGGGCGCATTTTTGTTAGCGATTTCATCACCGGCTGGGCATCCCACGAGGCCGGCCGTCTGCTCTCGCTCGATGCGGGCGAAAACACCTGGCGCGCCGCCGATGTCGCGAGCACGGCGAAGATCATCCGCGAGGGCTTCGAGCACCGCAGCTCCGGCGAACTCGCGAACCTGCTCAAGCACCCGGACGCCCGTGTCCGCCTCCGCGCGCAGGTCGCGCTGACCCGCAAGCCGGACGCTCTGAAACGGTTTTCCGACGCCACCGCCTCGTCGAACGCGATGGTCCGCATCCACAGCATCTGGGGACTGGGGATTCTCTCACGCCGTGGCTCGTCGCCTCTGCCGGTGACGAGTTTTGGCGACGTGCCGATTGCCAAGGTCCGCGCGGATGCGGAGAAAATGCTGATTTCCCTGCTCCAGGACAAGGACGCCGAAATCCGCGCACAGGTCCTGCGCACGCTGGCGGATACGGAAAATTCCAACGCCTCCATCCAGCTCGGCCCACTGCTGGCGGATGCCTCGCCGCGCGTGCGGTTCTTCGCCGCCCTCCTCGCGGGAAAACGCAAGATGATCAGTTTCTACGGCCCGGTCTGCGACATGCTCCGCGAAAATGATAACAGCGACGTCTATCTGCGTCACGCCGGGGCCTATGCGCTGCAACACATGGCTCCTAACTCAAGAACGGTCAGCGCGCTCCTGCACGACGACTCCGCCGCCGTTAGGCTGGCCGCTGTCATCGCGCTGCGCCGCATGAACAGCCCGGACCTGACTGGTTTCATTCACGATAAGGATCCCAAAGTCGCAGACGAAGCCATCCGCGCGATCTGCGACACAAACATGGTCCGCCAACGCCCGGCGGTGGCCAAGTTGCTCGATGATCTCGAAAAGCGGAAATGGTCGCCCTTCATGCTGCGCCGGCTGATTCACAACTCGTTCCGCATCGGCACACCTGAGGACGCCACGCGTTTGCTCAAGTTCGTCGCAAACCCGCAGAACCCCGAACGCGAACGCCAGGAAGCATTCCGTCTCATCTCCATCTGGAGCAATCCACCGCCGGCCGACCAGCTCACCGGCCATTTCAGCCCACTCGACAAGCGCGATCCGGAAATCATCCGCCCGGTCCTCACCGCCGCACTCCCCGGGCTTCTCCGCCAGGATGGATTTGTTCTAACTTCGGCGCTCGGTCTAATCGGCCAATATCACCTGAACATCGCCGGTCTCGATGAAACCACGCTGCGCACCCTCACCCGCAACGCCGCCCTGCCGCCCGACGCGCGTGCCAATGCCCTCGGCCTTTATGTCGGGCGCAAGCCGAAGGACCTCACCACCGTTCTCGCCGAGCTCGCCACAGATGCCTCGGACGAGGTCGCGCTAACCGCATTTTCATATCTAGCGAAACTCTCGCCCGCCGCCGCCATCGCCCCGCTGGAAACCGCCATCAGTTCTAGCAAGGTGGCCCGCGTGCAGCAAAGCTGGAAAATCCTCGCCACCCTTCCCGGCGACAAAGTGGACGCCATTTTCGTGAAATCCCTCGATCAACTCCGCGAGGTCAACGGCGTCGCACCCCACGCCATCGAGCTCATCGACGGAGCCAAACAACGCAGCGGACCCTCGGTTTCCGCCGCCCTTGCCGCTCTGGAAAAATCCCTCACAGAGAGTAAAGACCCGCTCGCGAAATGGAACACCGCCCTCGAAGGCGGCGATGCGAAAAACGGTGAAGCCATTTTCACCTCCCACCCGGCCAGCGAATGCATGCGCTGCCACCGCGCCGAAGAAGGCCACGCCGCCGGAGGCGAAACCGCGCCTAACCTCTACGGCGTCGCGAAACGCAACAAGGATCCCCGCTATTTCCTCGAATCCATGGTCACCCCCAGCGCCGTGATCGCCCCCGGCTTCGGCACCGTCCTCATCCATTTTAAAAACGGCGCAAACCTCAGCGGCAACCTCATCGCCGAGACTCCGGAACACCTCGATCTCGATGCCACCGGCAAATCCCTCCGCATCCAGCGCAGCGATATCGAGTCCGTAACCCAGCCAGCCTCGCCCATGCCCCCGATGGCGGATCTGCTCAAGCCCAGCGAATTGCGCGATCTCGTCGCCTGGCTCACCACCCTGACTAAGGATAACAAACGGCCGAAACCCGTCGCCACTCCCGAGCCGCTCGATCCGAACACGCTGGAGGCCCCGGAAGTTTCCGCCGCTGCCTCAGCCGTCGATCCCGCCATCTTGAAAACCGGCCAACAACAATTCATCGTCTGCGGTGCCTGCCACGGCCAGGGCGGAGAAGGCACCGCCATCGCCCCGCCGCTCGCCGGCTCAGAGTGGGTCAACGGCCCGGCTGAAAACCTCATCCGCATCCAGCTCCGCGGGCTCCGGGGACCGATCACGGTTAAGGGCCAGGAATACAACATGCCCGCCGGCATGGCCGCCCTTGCCTATCAGACAGATGACCAGATCGCCGCCGTCCTCACCTACATCCGCACCTCGTTCGGAAACTCCGCCCCCGCCGTCTCCCCCGCTGAAGTCGCCGCCCTCCGCAGCGAAGTCGGAAAACCCCAGCTCACCGCCGCAGACCTCAAAGTCCCCACTCCCGCAGTTCCCACGGAAGAACCGAAGCCCGACGGTAAATCAGCACCAGTCCCGCCAGCCACCTCGCAGAACACACCTCCACCCGCCAGCGAAAAATACGCCAAACTCGCCCCGGAATCCGGCATGACCAAGTGGGTCGCGATCATCATCACCATCGTAGCAGTCGCCTGCGTGATCCCGTTGATCAAGCGGACGTGATACAGACATTCCTGTCTGTTCTTCCCCTCCCCACATTCAACCGCTCGACCACCTGCCGGGAAAATCTGGAAATCGCCGCTTTTGGTTAGTGACTCCGCTCACCCCTGCTGTTTGACTAACTGCAATCTCGAACAACGCCACTCAGGTTTTCGGAATCTGCACCCGATGCGACCAAGGGCGGCAGCGTCCCCGGGTAGCAAGCAGCCCAATCGAACCTCCTGCGGAATATCACGATGATGGCGATCAGTTCATCGCATTCCGTGATCATTGCGGACACCACCAAGTCAGCCGTAAGCAGCTTCCGAAAAATGATCTTAAGCCAAATCATCGTTTCCCTCAGTTCCTTGAGAGAAATCTTCATTTTGTGAACGAAGTCCCACCGTGGAAATTAACAATATTTATCTTGAAGTGTTCTTCTGAACACATTAAAGGTGATTCATGTCTCGCCTATTCGAGCCGGATCCGACCGGCCAGACCACCTCTCAGGCACGCCAGAGATTCATCAACCGTATTGCAGCACTGCCAATCAAGCCTGCCGCCCACGATTACTATGTCCGCTGGGCAGAGGCATGGACCAAAGCCCGTGGCCACCAATCCGTCGAACGCACCCAGGCATATTTCGATGCCCTTGGCCGATCCACCCATCTGGCCGATTGGCAATTTCGCCAGGCCGTCGATGCCGCCCGTATTCTGTCCTGCGATGTCCTCCACATCCCGTGGGCGGCTGCCTTTGAATGGCGTGGGTTGTCCGATCAGGCCCGCTCCCTTGAAACTGACCACCGAACCCTCGCCCGTGAGACGATCCAGGTAAGGGCCGAACTACCCGTCCTGCCGCCCGCCTCTTCCAATCGGGTCGCCGAGGTCGAAAGCGAACTCAATCGTCTCATCGACACCCTGCGTCGCGCCATCCGCCTCAAAAACAAGGCCATGGCCACTGAGGAAACCTACGTTTACTGGAATCGCCGCTTCATCCGCTTCTGTTTCCTGAAACTTGGCCAATCGCCCCAAGCTGTCGGCCCACCGGCCATTACCGCCTACCTCGATTTCCTCGCGCTCGAAAGAAACGTCGCACCGGCCACCCAAAAACAAGCCCTCAACGCCATGGCTTTCTTTACCAAGAACGTGTTGGGCATTGAGGAATTCACCCTCGACCACATCACCCCCGCCTGTGGCCAGCGCCGCCCACCCGTCGTCATGACCCGCGAGGAAGTCCGCTCGGTTTTCGCGCGCCTCGAAGATCCGTGGAAATTGATCGCCCAAGTCATGTATGGCAGTGGCCTACGGTTGATGGAAGCCATGCGCTTGCGCGTCAAGGATCTCGATTTCGGCCAAGGCACGATCACCATTCACGATGGCAAAGGTGGTAAACACCGCATCGTCACCCTGCCAAAAGCCCTCGAAGATCGGCTCCAACAACATCTCGCCAATCTCCACGAAAAACACCTCCAAGATTTGGTCGTCGGTGCGGGAGACGTTCACATGCCTGAGGCACTGCTGCGGAAATGGCCCAACGCAACCCACGAGTGGTGCTGGCAATACATCTTCGCATCCGCCACCCTCTGCCCCCACCCTCGCACCGGCAGGATCGCACGCCACCACTTGCATGAAACCTCCATGCAGCGCCAGTTCCGGGACGCCGTCCGCAAGGCTGCAATCCCGAAACGAGCCACCTGCCACACGATGCGACATTCTTTCGCGACCCACCTGCTCGAATCCGGAACCGACATCCGCACCGTCCAGACCCTCATGGGCCACTCCAGCGTCGAAACCACGATGATCTACCTGCATGTGATCAAAAGACCCGGTGCCGGTGGCCCAAGCCCACTCGACCTTCCCTGATCCGAAATTCCTCACCACAACCCGCGTTTCTTGCTTGGCAGTTCCTCCATGGCGGACTAAAAATCCGCCCATGAACGGAACTCCCAGAGAAGTGTCCTTCCGTGCCGCATTTGCAGGACAAATACAGCACGCGCCTGTTACTGGACAAATACAGCACGCTGTTCAATAAAACTGTTAGCCAAGAAAAAATATGACACCCGGTCCTACACTAATCATGAAAGCTCCTGGCTGCGTTAAGCCTGTGAAGTTTGCTACAATTGCATCAGGGAATAATTTCGGTGCGACATACTGGACGGACGGCAAGCAGGAGGCCCCCATGCTACCGGATGAGCCTTGGTTGCGTGTAAGCCCAGCAGAGAAGGTGATCTTTTGGTCGGATGAATGTGAGGAGATAGGGCAGATCGGCTATTTTTCTCAAGCGGACGAGAATCACGAGTGGAACGATCTCGTATACGCGGAGGAACCTTCAGAAGACGATTATTTTAGGGCGCTGCAATCAGGGATCGCGGGCACTCCAGATAAGGAACGATACATCAGAATGCGATTGTGGTGGCAAGCGAGCGACCCGTTCCGACAAGGGAGGCCTTCTCTGTTTTCTGAAGCCCAACGTAATAACTTACAGCATTTCGAGTCCATCTTATCGGATGATGACGACAACCAGAGGCTGATGAAGGCTGAGGCATTACGCCAACTCTCTAGATTCGAGGATGCTTTGCGTTTACTCGATGGTGACTTTCCTGAGGGGTATGCCCACGCCGTTAGCCGAATTCGCGATCTTGCCGCAAAAGGCGAGAGCAATGTCGCAAAACTTACATGAAACAAAGAAGGCTAACAAGTCGTGACGCACCAACCGGCCATAAGCTTTTCAATTTCACTTCAACAACCCTTCACTCGCTCCGGTGGGCGCACATCAAACGTTCGGAAGAGGTATTGAAGAAGGCGCTACCGCGCCGTTGGTTTTAGCATCGTTTTTATTTTTCATGGTATGACAAAATATCAAATATTATCGGCGATTGATGGAGGGTCACTTCAGGCTGACTTCTACGGCGAGATTTCAGCTCTTGGTGACCCGACGGATATTCGGGAGTTCATCGATTATTTTACGGAGACATTGCTTCGATTGGAGGATGAAGACGTTATTTGGGGCACCAGCGATGCTCTTTCGGACGGCAAGCTACATCCTGATTTTCTAGGAGACATTGTCCTATCGTGATTCCCTCGGACATTCCTGTGATTTCATTTATCCGGTTCATCAATGCCATCAGTTCATCATAGTCTTTCGGGCGGTTAGATTCCAAGCGATGGCATTGCTTCAGATCGGAGCGCAACTTGTAGGCGAAGATGGACCACTTATACTCACCGTAATCAAATGAAGAATCCG
>JBBRCO010000085.1:0-17374 GCA_038204755.1 Verrucomicrobiales bacterium | reverse complement strand
GATGTTCTTGATCGCGCCGGTGACCTTGTCGCCGATTTTGACGGACTGGAGGAAGACCTGGCGTTGCTCGGAGCGCTCGGCTTCGATGACTTCGCGGCGGGAGAGGACGATGTTCTTGCGCTCGTCGTTGACCTTGACGATCTTGAATTCGTAAACGTTGCCGACGTATTCGTTGAGATCTTTCGGTGGGATGATGTCCACTTGGGAGCCGGGAAGGAAGGCTTCGACGCCGACGTTGACGGTGAGTCCGCCTTTGACGACCGACTTGACCTTGCCGCGGACGAGACCGCCGTCTTGGAAGACTTTGACGATTTTTTCCCAGTTTTGTTTGTGGGCGGCTTTTTCCTTCGAGAGGACGACCATGCCTTCGTCGTTTTCGAGTTTTTCGAGAAGCACTTCGATTTCGTCGCCGACTTCGATTTCTTCATCCTCGAACTCGTTCGATGGGATGGCTCCTTCGGATTTGTAGCCGATATCAACCAGGACGACTTGGGGGCGGATTTCGAGAATCGTGCCCTTGACGATCGATCCCGCGCTGAATTCGCGAAACTTGGAATCGATGAGGTCGTTTAGTTCAGTGTTGGTGGGTTCCGCGCATGCGTAAGCCATATGTTTACTTGGTTTGGGGTTGTGTTGTTGGTTCGTTTTTCTTCTGCAGTTGCCCCGGAAATTGGAAATACTGACAGACACCGGGGCACCAACCGTCTGCCAGCAAAAAGAAAAACGGACGCCGAAACTACCGACCGAACCAGCTATGGCAAGGCCAAAGCCGCTGGTTTTCAGCAAAATCCAGCCAAGCTTCGGTAAACCCCTCGCTTCCGCCTACGGATTCGCTGGATTCGGATGATTTGCGCCGCGCAAGGAGCAGGCCAATGAAGTTCAAAACCGGGGCGATCAGCAGGCACCAACCGCCGCCTTCTGGACGCACTCCATTCGCTTCAATGAAATAGATCACCTGGAACCCCGCCCCCGCGTTTCCGCTGAAGATCACCGCGCCCCACCATGCCCAAAGCGATTTGCTCAATACGTCCTGCAAAAAACGGCGATACCACAATCAGCAACGCGAAATTCAGAAAACAGGCAGCGCGCACGACGTCCGGTGGTTTCAAGTGTCGCAGATTCGGGACCATTTCCCACAAACGCGGCCATATATTCCACCCACTATCGGTCCAACAAAAAACTGGCAGGAAATGAAACGCCGAGAACAGCCCCGGCGCCGCAATCAGAAATGCCATCGAAACCCTGTGCCGGTTTTTTTCCTCCATAGATCAGACCTTTCATTTCCCACTCAATGACGGCCGCTCATCGCCCCGATGCCGCCTGCGACCATCGCGATCACGATGATCGCCCCATACAGACAGAGGATGACGAGCGTGATCACTCCGACAAATTTCCAGAACGAACGCTGCTGGCTGAGCGCCGTTTCCAGATTGATCGAGGTTCCTGAATTCAACCGATTGCCGATGCAAGTCGCGTATTTCCAAAGCTTCACCGCCGGATAAAGGTAGAGCAGCGCCATCAACGCGTAAACCACCGCGATCACGATCCCCATACCACCGGAAAACATCGGATTCTTGCTGGCACTCGCGATCGCGCCTCCCATCAGCCCCATCACCAGGGCGAGCACCAAAAGCAGCCCGGCCCCGATGAACATCATCACCGAAATCAACCGCACCCACGGCTTGGTCCCGGCGAGCTGCTGCATCACGCCTTGGGTGATGGCCGAATTTCCCGAGTTCGGGCTTGAATAGTTTCCGGCAACAGGAGTGGCGTAAGGGTCGTTTTGCATGGTTCCACAATCTCCCAAACAGAAATCGCCCCGACAAGCCCCGTTTCCCCCACCTCCGGAAACTCCGCACTTTTCAGCCGCCGCTCCATGGGTTCCACTCCCCCGCCTGCCCGATGTCCGAAAATTTCTACCAATCCACCACCACCGCGCCTGTCACGCCGTTCGATGTCTCGCTGCGGCCGCCGGCGTTTTCCGAATTCATCGGCCAGGAAAAGGTGAAGGACCGCATCCTCCTCATGCTCGAAGCCGCCAAACAGCGCGGCGATGTGCTCGACCACGTTCTTCTATCAGGCCCGCCCGGCTTGGGAAAAACCACGCTTGCCAACCTCATCGCCAAAGCCGCCGGCACCCAACTCCACACCACCTCCGGCCCGCAGATCGAAAAAGCGGGCGACCTCGCCGGCATCCTCACCAACATCCAAAAGGGCGACATCCTTTTCATCGACGAAATCCACCGCCTTCACCCGGCCATCGAGGAATACCTCTACCCGGCGATGGAGGATTTCCGCCTCGATATCATCATCGACTCCGGCCCATCCGCCCGCTCCATCCAGATCAATCTACCGCGCTTCACCCTCGTCGGCGCCACCACCCGCTCCGGCATGCTCACCGCGCCGCTGCGCTCGCGTTTCGGCCTCGCCAACCGCCTCGATTATTATACCCACGACGAACTCGCTCAAATCATCGAGCGCTCCGCCGGCCTGCTCGAAGTCCCGATCAAACGCGAAGGAGCCCTCGAAATCGCGTCCCGTTCACGCGGCACCCCGCGTGTCGCCAACGCCCTGCTCCGCTGGGTCCGCGATTTTACCCAGGTCCGCAGCACTGGCAACATCGATGGAAAAATCGCCGATGCCGCGCTCGCCATGATCGAAATCGATTCCCAAGGCCTCGACGAAATGGACAAACGCCTGCTCGAGGTCCTCATTTACAAATTCAACGGCGGCCCCGTCGGCCTGAACTCGCTCGCCGTCGCCGTCGGTGAGGACGCCGCCACCATCGAAGAAGTCCACGAACCCTTCCTCATCATGCAAGGCTTCCTCATGCGCACCCCCCGCGGCCGCACCGCCATGCCCGCCGCCTACGAAAAAATCGGCGCACCGGTGCCGCAAGGCAGGCCGGAGGATCCGCAATCGAGTTTGTTCTAGCCACAACGGCTGGAGGTTTTCTCACAGCGACGAAAGCTAAGGATTCACGGCTGCCCACCACTTTCAATTCTACCCTTCGCACCCTTCTGAGGCCTTTGCAGTGAATACTTCCCCCCAGCCAAACAACACGCAGGCCTTCTCCATCAGATCCACCCGGTCGCAGCAATCCTTGTCCTCCTCAAACACGATTCGATAGGGAGGCACGATGAATTCCCGCAGGCTGTCCATCCGGTGTTCGGGAACCAATTTTGGCGATCCGCGGAAAGGTCGCAAGCGATTCGACCTTGGTCACGATCAGATCGCCGAGCTTCCTTGCCACATCCCCATTGTCCCGGGCGATGTAGCGAACCAGATCCCGCAAATCGGCAAGCGCGGATTTCGCCTGGATTTTACGGAAATCCATTGGCCGAGAAGGTTGGCAGTTTGCCAATGGCGTGGACTTACTGAAGGCGATGAATCAGCGCTCCAGCGATATTAACTAGTGCCCCGTAAAATCCAAAATGGCGAACCGAACGTTGAACGTGGTTGTGACGTCCCGCCGCAACCACCATCTCAGTTTCCCAAACCCAAGACGGCGCTCGTTCCTCGCTTGCCTTGGGCTGGCTTGTGAAAGGCCGTGGCCTGAAGAATTTGCTCCGGATCACTCAGCCCCCAAGCACTTTTTCCTCCAGCGCCTTGAGCCTCGCCACGTACTTTGGCAGGCGGCGGACGAGGGCCTGGAGCTTCATTTCCTCGCGGAATGGCTGGGCGGGTTTGCCAGCGTAAATGGTGTCGCCGGGTAGGCTGGTGGTCACGCCGCTGCGGGCGGCGAGCATGACATTCGAGCCGATGGTGACGTGGCCGCCGACGCCGGCCTGGCCGCCGATGGTGACGTTATCGCCGTATCGCGAGCTGCCGGATAGACCGACCTGCGCGACGACGAGGCAATGCTTGCCCATGACGACGTTGTGACCGATCTGGACGAGGTTGTCGATCTTGGTGCCCTCACCGATGACGGTCTTTCCGAAACGTGCGCGGTCAATGGTGGAGTTCGCGCCGATTTCTACATCGTCGTGGATTTCCACGATGCCGACCTGGTCGATCTTGACGTGGCGGCCGCCGGAAAACTCGTAGCCGTAACCGTCTGAGCCGATGACGACGCCGGGCTGTAAAATGACGCGATTGCCGATGACGCAGCGCTCGCGGATGGAGACGTTTGCCATGATCCGACAATCTCTGCCGATGACCACATCATCGCCGATCACAGCGTTTGGCCCGATATTCGAGCCATCGCCAATGACCGCGCCTGCGAGAATGACGGCCCCGGCCTGGACGCGGACTTTTGTGGAATCAAGCACCACCGAGGGATCGACACAGGCGCGCGGATCGATGCCCGGCTGGAATTTCCGCGTGGCAGCGGCGAAGTGGCGGACGACGATGGCGAAGGCGAGCGACGGATTATCCACCGCGATGAGCGCGGCGTTCTCGGGGCCACTGGTCACGCCGCGCTGCACAATGACGGCGGCGGCCTTGGTGGTGAGGAACTGCGCATGGTATTTATCGTTGCCGAGGAAACTGACGTCGCCAGGAGTGGCGGCGTCGAGCGCGGCCATTCCAGTCAGAGACAAATCGAGCCCGCCCCGGACGATGTCACCATCGACCCACTGGGCGAGCTCGGAAAGCGTGAGGGCGAATGCCAACTCGGGAAAGGTGAAGAATTACTTATCGTCCGTGGCTTCAGGGGCAGGAACTGGATTGGAGCCCGGGATTTCTGGAGCAGGCTCGCCGGGAGTCGGCAGTGATTCGGCAGGGGCGTCCTTGTTCAGGTCCTTGAGGATGCCGGCGGTAATGTCGGTGGCGTCCTTGGTGTAGAGGAGGAAGGGAACCTGCGAGGTGCTGAGGCCGGACTTGTCGAAAACGTAGTCGAAATTGTCCTTCTTCGCCTTTTCCTCCACAATCTTGCGGATTTCCTCAAGGATGCCCTTCATGCGCTGCACCATCTTTTCGTTGAGCGCCTGGTTGCGACGTTGGAGGAATTCGCGGCGCTCGCGGTCGAGGGCGATGCCTTCCTGCTGCTGGGTCTGCCAGTCTTTGAAGAGCGTCTGCTTCTTGGAATCCGCCAGAGAAGGGTCCTCAAGCTGCTTGCGGAGGCTGGCGAGGGTGCCTTCCAGCTCGCGGATGCGGGCGAGGCGCTCGTTGTTGTCCTTGTTGATGCGGGCGCGCTCGACGTTGATCTGCTTCTGCGCTTCGTTCGTGCGGTAATATTGTTTGAAAAGCTCCTGCATGTCCACGGTGGCGATGTTCAGCTTTGCGTCTTGGGCAAAGGCCATCGTGGCGAGCGAAGCCGCGAGAGCGACTGAGAAAATTCGACGAATGAGTGTCATTTGGATAATAAGTTGGGGTTCCTGAGGCAGATTACGTTTGGAACGTGAACGGAAAAATTTGCCCCGTCAACGCTCTTCCGGTGATTGCCGGCGGTTGCGCGGACGGTTGAAAAACCCGGCACCTGAATAGGGGCAGGAAATGGGGCCATCACTCACGGATTCACAGAATACTCCCCTCCGCAAAGGCCCTTTCACTTCTTTCTTGCGTCCTCTTCTGGTCGGAGTAGTTTGAGGACACTCTCTTCGCCTAATGGCGAGAGAAGCATACAAAAACGGGGCGTTTTGCCCCAATCATACAAACAATAAAATAACTGAACCTATGAAAATGAACACTAGAATGCGCAGTGGTTTCACCCTGGTGGAGCTGCTTGTCGTTATCGTCATCATCGCGGCGCTTGCCGGTCTCACCGCTCCCATGGTGATCCGCCAGCGCAAAAAGGCCGACCAAACCGAAGCAGTCAGCAACGCCCGCCAAGTGGGACTCGCCATGTTCGAATTCGAAACCGAGTATGGCAGCTATCCTGATCCAACGGTCGGTGCTACCATTAACACAAACGTTGGCGGGACATTGGTCGCGCCGACGACCATCACCACATCGAACGACGCTTTCACGCAGTTGATCGCTGCAGGAATCGCATCGTCGGAGCTGATTTTCTACTGCAAGACTCTTTATTCGACGCAGAAGCCGGACAACGTCTATGGGACAGCAACGGAAACGCTGAAAAGGGGTGATGTTGGCTTCGGATACATGATGGATACGGGAAGCAAGGCGCTTTCCTCTGCCGGAAACTCGGGCCGTGTCTTGATTGCCGCTCCTTTGAAATACTCCGGCTCATTTACTTCCAAACAGTTCGACAAAGAAGCATACGATTCGAAGGCCGTTGTGCTTAAGTTGGATAACAGCGTTGTTTCTCTCCCAATCAACAGAGACGGCGAGGCCGTTCTGGGCGGGGTCAAGAAGCTGTTCGACACAGGCACGGACACGGTGTGGGGTGATGGCATCACTCCAACGATGACCAATCCGCTTCCTAAATAGGCCCTGTCCTCGTTCTCAAAACACTCACAACCGGGAGGCCTTTCGCGGCCTCCCGGTTTTTTTGTTGCCCAGACGGGAAACGTGCGCGACAGGGTCGCTGTTAACTCGTCTCCTCTACACCCCTCATGTCCGAGCCAGAATCCAAGCCATCGCGGGCCTTCCTGCCCTATCCCGTCTCCACCCTGAGTCCGCCGATCATCCCGAACGACCTCACGTCCTTCAAATCCCGCGGGATCTCCGAGGTCGAGCGGGAACTCCAGCAGAAGCTTCAGGAAATCCGCGAGGTCTATCTTCAGACGATCGACCACTTCAATTGGAACAAGCTCGTTTACGAAGCGGACATCCAGTTCGAGCCCATCGTCGGCCAAACCTACCACCTTTACGAAATGCGAGGCCGCCGCCTGCTCTCGATGATTTCCCCGGAGCAGTGGTCCCAGAAACACCTCGCCACCGTTCGCCTCAACGTGGACCGGCAATGGAAAGTCGTCGAAACCGCAGCGGGCGTGGATTCACGCGATCTCTTCGGCAGCGAGCCAGGCTAAGGTGCGGCGATCGTCACCGCAGTGAACGGGCCGTTGAACCATTTTCCACCCAGCTTCGTTTCCAGGCGGAGTGCCCATTTGTCGTTCTTCTTCGGCGTCGCTCCCGCGCTGGTTCTGTCGAGAGCGAACTGTTTTGCTCCAAACTCCACCGGGTTCTGCTTTTTCCGCTCCAGCCAATCGCAGTGGGTGGTGTTGATCTCGTCGATGAAAATTCCCGTGGGCGACTTCGGCGCCGCTTCGTGGGTGTAGATCGCGCCGCCGGTCGTATAATAGCGGAAACGGATGCGGATGGGTAACGATGATTCTGTCAGTGAAAGGCTCACCTTGGACAACTTGTTGTCGAAAGTGCTGTTGGAAACGCCGCTGATCGGATTTCCCAGAGCCTTCCAGGTGACGCCGTCGTTCGAGGAGATTTCCACCGCCAGTCGGCTCGTGGTCGTCATGTAGCCGCGGCGGTAGAGGAAATTAAGCTTGGCCTTCGAGTTTGCGATGATGTTGCGGTCGAGCTCGAAGGATTGCTCCGGCACGCCCCGGGAAATGGGATCGTAGGCGGTAGGGAAGGTGAGGTGGAACGACTTCGGCCCGGATACTCCGGTGAATCCTGCGAATGGAGTCATCGCCGTCATCAGGTTGTAATTGTCACCCGTATCGTCGATGATGAGGGCGCGGGATGCTTTTTCGGCGTTTTCGGTCCATGTCGCGGCACTCCGCTTGAACGTCGCCACCTGCAGGGATTCCGCGCCGGGCGGTGGAGTGAAATTGTAGATCGCCGGGGCATTGGACGGCGGCTTGGATGGCAGCTTGGACGGTCCGCTGATCAGTTGGTTTGAAGTCAGTTGGTCAGGATTGATCAGAGTGACCTGATATTCGTAGGACGTCGGAATCGCAGCACCCGATATTCCGGCAACGCGGATCTTGTAGGTGGTGTCGCGGGTAATATTCCTCGCTGCCACGTCGGGCCTGACCTGCCAGACAATGGCCGGATCACCATAGCCGGTTTTCCGTTTGATGTTGGTGACTGGAATCGTTTTATTGTCCGCCGATTTCATCGTCACCGTGGCGACCGAGAAATCGGCATCGGCGCAACTCAGCGACCAGAAAGGAGAATTGAGCAGAGCAGGGAAATAACCGGCGGAAGGATAGCTCACGAAATTGGTGCCGACGTCTGCCAAGTATTCCTCATCGTGCTGCATGACGTAGAGCACGTTCGATGCGGGGCGAAACGCCGAGGTGCCGGGCTGGTCGCCGGTCGCATAATCCGTGGCGGGCGGGAAAATGCACCACCGGCGGTGACCCACGTCCGAGTTCCAAGTGGAAGTGGCGGTCCGTGCCGAGAGGGTTTCCACCATATATTCAGTGATCGCCCCGGGACCATAGACCCCAAAGGCGAAATTGCTCTTGGCGCTTGCATTCCATGCGGCGGCGGACCAGCCGATCAACGAATTCACCGGATCGTGCGTGATCGCCAGATCGGTCCCCGTGGTGGGATTGAAATTCCGAATCAGCATCAATGCCGACTGCTGGGCGGCCACCGACTTGAGAGTGGAGTAGGCAGGTTTGAAGCGATCGGTCGATTCGATCACCACCTTGGAGCCTGTGTTCAGTTGGACGTTCGCCGGCACTCCGCACATCGCGCGGAAATAGTTGAGGCGGCGCTCGATGTCGTTCACGAACACGCCCGACGTCGTGCCCGGTGTGCCGGTGTAGTTTCCATTCCACCCGACGCGGTTTTCATAGCCCTCGGATGCTTGGTAAACGGCGTGCCAGAATGCGATCACATCGTTGCGGTTCCCGGTGTCCACGGAAAATCCGGAACTTGCCATCCGGGCCGGAGCCACAGGGTAGGTTCCCGGCTGCCAGGCGTGCGAAATTCCCGGAAAACCGAAAACCAGGATGGCGGCGGTCTGAGGTAAAAATGGAACCTTGATTTTCACTGCCCCGAAATAGTAAACATTCCAGAATTTTTAGCAATACTAAGATTGAACGTTTTCCAAACTCCGATTTTTGGCGTTTTTTTTAAATCAATCTGGCTCAAACTGATAACGCAGCGCGGAAATACAAAAAAACGTCGCGGTCTCCACGCGCAGCACGATTGAGCCGAGCGACACCGGCAGAAACCCAGCCGCAAGTGCTGCGGTTGTTTCCTCTGCGGAAAAATCGCCTTCCGGGCCGACGAGCATCGTGACCACGGCGGTTCCCGGATGCTGGAGGAGAGTTTTTCGCAGCGGCTGGGCACCCGGAGCGAGCGAGGCGATCAGCTTGAGACCGGGCATGTCTGGCTGTGTGGAAATCCAGCGGCCGAACGGCAGTGGCTCGCCGATCTCCGGCAAGGTGTCCTGACCGCACTGTTTGCAGGCTTCGAGCGCGTTCCTCCGCCATTTTTCGGATTTTCCATCGCCCGGCTGGACAACGGTATAGCGCGTGACCAGCGGCTGGATCGCCGCGACCCCCAGCTCCACGGATTTCTGGACGATGAGGTCCATATTCTTCCCCTTCGGAATCGCCTGGGCCAAAGTGATGGCGGGCCAAGGACTTTTCGAAAGCAGAATTTCCCCGATTCTTAACAGCACCCTGTCTCTCGAAACGCTCAAAACCTCAGCAGCAGCCCGGCGGCCGCAGCCATCGAAAACAGTGATTGTCTCCCCAGCCTTCGTCCGCAGGACCTGGGAAAGATGGCGCGCCTCATCACCGGTGAGCGCCGGATCTACCAGCCAGGATTCAGGTGGTAGATAGAAGCGGGCCATGGATCAAAGACTCAAGACTGCAAGACTCAAGACACAAGAAAAGAGAACGAAATAGAATCTTAAGTCTTCAAGTCTTGAGTCTTACGTCTTCCCCTACAGATCAAAAAACCGCTTCGCCTTCTGGAAGAATCCTTCCTGCATCGGGGAATTGTGATCGCCGATGGACTCGGAGAACGCACGCAGTTTTTCCTGCTGCTCGTGGTTGAGCTTGGTGGGCACCTCGACCTGCACGCGGACATTCAGGTCGCCACGGCGGCCGTTCGAGAGCGAGGGCATGCCCTTTTCGCGGAGGCGGAAAACGGTGCCGCCTTGCGTGCCAACGGGGATTTTGATCGAAGATTGCCCGTCGAGCGAAGGCACCTTCAGCTCGCCACCGAGCGCTGCGACCGTGAAGGGAAGCGGGACTTCGCAGGAAAGATCTGAGTCATCCCGCTCGAAAACATCGTGATCGCGTACGTGGAGAAAAACGTAGAGATCGCCCGCCGTGCCGCCGCGGACTCCGGCATCGCCGTTTCCTGACGAACGCAGACGGGTGCCGGTATCGACGCCCGCCGGGATGCGCAGCTTGATGCGGCTGTCGCGTTGGACCCTGCCGTCGCCTTTGCAGCTCGTGCAGGGGTCGGAAATCGTCTCACCCGCGCCACGGCATTCCGGGCAGGTCGATTGCTGGATGAAAATCCCAGCTTGTCTCGCGACCACGCCGCGGCCGCCGCAGGTCGAGCAGACTTTCACGCCGCCGGAACCTTTGCTGCCTTTTGCGCCGCAGCGCTCGCAGGGGACGTAGCGCTCGATTTCGAGTTCCTTCTCCACACCGCGCGCCGCTTCTTCGAGCGAAATTTCCAGATCATACCGCAAGTCGCTGCCGCGCTGTTTCCCGGAACCCTTGCGCGAACTGCCGCCACCGCCGCCGAAAAATTCCTCGAAGCCGCCACCGAAGGCACCGCCGAAAACCTGCGAGAAAAGATCCATCGGATCGTGGAAACCGCCGCCGCTCGGACGTCCGCCGCCACCGTTGAAGGCGGCGTGGCCGTAGCGGTCGTATGCGGCGCGTTTGTCGGGATCGCTGAGCGCCTCGTAGGCCTCACCGAGTTCCTTGAATTTATCCTCAGCCGTGTGATCGCCCGGGTTCTTGTCCGGGTGAAATTTCACCGCAAGCTTGCGGTAGGACTTCTTGATCTCCTCCGCACCGGCGTCGCGGGAGACGCCGAGAATTTCGTAATAATCGCGTTTATCAGCCATTTTATTTATTCTGCCGGAGTTGGAAGCTTGGAAACGACCACGCTGGCAGGGCGGAGCAGGCGGTCGCGCAGTTTGAAGCCACGGCGGTGGGTGCGCAGGATGCGGCCTTCCTCACCGGCGGTGCATTCCTCTTGGGAAACAGCGTCGTGGAGATTCGGGTCGAATGGTCCGTCGGTTGGGATTTCCGAGACGCCTTGGGAAGTGAGAAACTCGTTGAGCTGGCGGCGGACCATGTCCATGCCGATGTAGATCATCGATTTGGTATCCTGCGAGGCCGCCTGCATGCCCATTTCGAAATTATCGATCACCGGCAGCAGATCTTCCAAAAGGCGCTGGTTCGCATAACGGATCGCATCCTCGCGCTCGCGGGCCGTGCGCTTGCGGAGATTATCCATCTCGGCGGCGGTGCGGAGGGAAATTTCCTTCCACTTTGCCACGTCCGCTTCCAGCTCTTCCCAAGGATCGAGCTCGGCAGCCGGAGCGGCGGCGGCAGTCTCTGTCTCGGCGGCATCCACCGGGATTTCCTGCGTGGGGGCGGGGTCGTTGTCGTTTTGCATGGCGGTAGGTGTAGTCGCAGACGGGCGAGCGTCAACCCACTTGGCGCCCCGGAGCCGGATTTCTCCTCTGGAAATTGCCGGAATTTCGTTTCCCGCTCCTGATCGCCTCATGGCCTTTCCATCAGCGTCCGCCCCATCCCGGCCAGCGGACGGATGGAAATGCGAAAAAATCATGGAGCGCCCCATCCTCCCTGGCAGACACGAAAAAGCGCAGCCTCACACCTCCGCTTTGGGAAGAACACGGACTGATGTCCACGGCCATCGAGGATTCGGATGGAAAATCGGGTTGGTGTCGCGCATTGAACCCGGGGTGGTCGCTATCGCCCGGCCCCGGGCTAATTTCTGAGATCCCTCCCGGGATCAGGAGTAGAACGTCCCTAACCAATCCTTGAAGGCATTGGAGTTTATTCCGCGCTCCGACTTACGTCCCGCAGAAAGTTTGATAGGTGGGCGCACCGGGCGGCTGGGGCGTCGTATATTCAACCGGACAATCGTCCCCAAAAGGATCAGCGAGGACCTCGAGAAGGCGGTGCATCACGCTCAAATCCCCATTCACTGCAGCGGCCAGCGCTTCCTCGACCTTGTGGTTGCGGGGGATGACGGCGGGGTTGTGGGAGCGCATTTTTTCCGCGACTTCGGCGGGGGATTGCGGCTGACGGGAGAGCCGGGCGATCCATTGCAAGCGCCATGTTAGGGATCCGGCTTCGATGAAGGCAGGTTCTGTTATGGCTGATTCGTGGCTGAGGGTGCGGAAGGTGTTGGTGAAATCCATGTGGCTTGCGTGCATCCAATCGAGCAGTTCCTGGACTAGCGCTGGGTCTTCATTTTCTGCGGTGAAGAGTCCGAGTTTTGATCGCATGCCGAGCAGCCAATGTCCCTGGAAGCGGGCGTCGAAGGAGCCGAGCGCTTCGTTCACTAGATCGACGGCGGTTTTTTGATCTTCATGGAAGAGCGGCAGAAGTGTTTCGGCGAGGCGGGCGAGGTTCCAGCGGGCGATCTGAGGCTGATTGCCATAGGCGTAGCGGCCCTGCCGGTCGATGGAGCTGAAGACGGTGTCCGGATCATAGTCGTCCATGAAGGCGCAGGGGCCGTAGTCGATGGTTTCGCCTGATAGGGCCATGTTGTCGGTGTTCATCACGCCGTGGATGAAGCCGACGTGGAGCCACTTCGCGATCAGGGCGGCCTGGCGTTCCATGACCGCTTCGAAAAAATCGAAGTAGCGCGTTTCGGATTCCATCAGTTCCGGGAAATGCCGTTGAATCGTGTAGTCCGCCAGAGCGGTTAGCACGGCCAGATCCTCGTGAGCCGCCGCATATTGAAAAGTGCCGACGCGGATATGGCTGGCGGCGATGCGGGTGAGCACCGCGCCGGGCAGGATTTCTTGGCGGATGACCTCCTCCCCCGTCGCGGCGACTGCCAGGCTGCGGGTCGTCGGGATGCCGAGTGTGTGCATCGCCTCGCTGATGAGGTATTCGCGGAGCATCGGCCCGAGCGCCGCCCGTCCATCACCGCCGCGGGAATAGGGAGTTCTGCCGGAACCTTTGAGCTGGATGTCGGAGCGGCTGCCGGCGGGATCGAGGTGTTCGCCTAGCAGAATCGCGCGTCCGTCGCCGAGGTTGGTGAACCCGCCGAACTGATGACCGGCGTAGGCCTGGGCGATCGGATCGGAGCCCGGCGGGATTTCCTTTCCGGCGAAAATGTCCGCGCTATTTTCCAAAACATCGGGATCGAGCCCGAGTGACAGGGCCAGCGGGCGGTTCAGGATGGCCAAGCGGGGATTGATCACGGGTACGGGGCGGGTCCGCGAGAAAAGCAACTCTGGCAGCCGGACATAGGTGTGGTCCCAATTCCAGCCGAGGTCGGCGTTTTCCTGACAATCGGCGGGCATGGCGCACGCTAGGCGGATGCGCGGGTGTTTCAAGTCTGCGAATTCAGAGTCCGGATTCCGGCGGTTTGGATAGAAATAGGCGCAGGAATCAGGAAAATGAACTATAGCGGAATAAACTCCGTGCCAATTCCGCTGACTGAGGAAAATCCAGCGCAGCGGTTCGGAGGAAAATAATCTCGTCAATCGGCCTTCCACCCGCAGACATTTGCGGCGTGATCCACCCAACTGCTATTGTTTCACCGCTTGCCAGACTCGGGAACAACGTCCGCGTCGGCCCGTTTTGTGTCATCGGGGCGAATGTCGAGCTCGGCGACGAATGTGTGCTGCATTCGCACGTTGTGCTGGAGGGGCATTCGAAATTCGGACGCGGGAACGAGTTTTTCCCGTTCGCGGCGATCGGCGGGAAGACGCAGGATCTGAAATACATCGGTGAGCCGACCTATCTGGAAGTGGGCGATCACAATGTTTTCCGGGAGAACACCACCGTGCACCGCAGCACCAGCGACGGCGAGCCGACGCGGCTGGGCTCGCACAACCTGATGTTGTGCTACTCGCATGTGGCGCACGATTGTCAGCTCGGGAATCACATCATTTTGTCGAATTCCGTGGCTCTCGCGGGGCACATCTCTGTGGAGGATCACGCGATCATTTCCGGCCTGGCAGCCGTGCACCAGTTCTGCCGGATTGGCAGACATTCGATCATCGGCGGACTTTCCAAGATCACTCAGGACGTGCCGCCGTTTACGATTGTGGACGGAAATCCTGCCTCTACCCGGGGGCTGAATGTCGTAGGCATGCAGCGCCGCGGATTTTCCGAGGATGATATCAAGCACCTGAAAACAGCCTATAAGAAGCTGTTCCTGAAAAAGGACGCTAACATGGCGGTGTCTCTCAGCTCGCTCAAGGCGACCCACGCTGCGGACACGCCGCAAGTGGCGCATCTGATCGATTTTATCGAGAAATCCCAGCGCGGGGTGATCCGCTGATATGGATTACTTGATGCCCGCGCCGGTGCCGGTGAGCTTGATGTCGAACGGGTTTTCGTTCTTGTCGTTGCTCATGATGTGGATGGCGGCGTTTCTCACGCCGATGGACTTCGGCTTGAAAGTGACAATGAAGCTGGTGGTCGTGTTTTTGGCGACGCTGGTTTTTCCAAGGCCGGTGACGGTGAATTCTTTCTTATTTTTTCCGTCAACGGAGATGGCGATGTTCTTGAGCGTGGCGGTTCCAGTGTTCTTGATCGTGAAGGTCTTGGAAATGGATTTGCCGACGCGGGCGGTGCCGATGTTTTTCCTGGACATGCTACCATCCGTTAGCTCGCCGCTCTTGCCTTGGAGGATGGAAATTTCCGGACCTTTCGGCGGGACAACGGTCCCGATGGTGAACGTGCCATTCAGGCTGACTCCCATCACTTCGTTGATGAAAGCTTCGTATTTTCCGATCCCATCCTGAGTGTAAAGCGTGAGAGTTGCCGGGGCTTGGCCTTCAACGAATTTCGCGAGCGCGACATCAGTGAAGGTGCCGTTGACCGATGCGGTGTAAGTGGTGGAAATGTTTACGAAGTCACCAGTGATTTTTGCGGCGGTGAATGCATTCCCCGAAGCGGCAAAGGTGCCTGACCAAGTGCCGTTGGTGGCGTAGGGAGAGCCTCCATTGACGATGGTGAAGGTCAAGGTCTTGCCGACGAGAGCGGCGGGAGCGATGTCCGCATCGGTGATGGCGGAGGCCGGGATAAAAGAGAAGATAAACAGGGCGGCGGGGAGGAGGATGTGTTTCATATTGCACCGCATGCCTAGTGGAAGATCTGGGGATGGCAACCGAAAATAAGCAGGAGTGAGGAAATAGATGAAAGCGGCCGCGGAATTTCCCGTTTGACCGGGGCGGGAAATTTCCTGGCTTTCCGGCGTGAGCATTCTTAACGGCAACCTCCTGCTGCGCCCCCTTCTTCCAGGGTTGGCCTCCCGTTAAACTTTTTCTTTGCTTCACTTTCGTTCCCCGGCACGCCCATCTTGAGGCGCTGACCTTTCCTTTTCCCAAATCTTTCCCATTTGAAAAATGCATCCGAATTCTCTCTCGAAATACCGGCCGTTTCCTCCGGTTTCTCTGCCTGACCGCACCTGGCCGGATCAGGTGCTGACCCACGCTCCGCAATGGTGCTCGGTTGATCTCCGCGACGGCAACCAAGCGCTGCCGCAGCCGATGTCGATTGAGGAGAAACTCGAGTTTTTCGATCTGCTCGTGCGTGTCGGCTTCAAGCAGATCGAAGTCGGCTTCCCGTCGGCAGCGGACACGGAGTTCAATTTCCTGCGCCGTTTGATCGATGAAAACCGTATCCCTGAAGACGTGACGATCCAAGTTCTGGTGCAGACGCGCGAGCCGCTGATCCGCCGCACTTTCGAGGCCATCGATGGAGCGAAACGTGCCATCGTCCACATTTACAACTCGACCTCGCCGCTGCAACGCCGGGTGACGTTCGGCGACGCGTCGTGCGAATCGATCAAACAGATCGCCGTCGATGGTGCGGAGCTGGTGAAAAAACTCGTGCCCACCGTCCCGCGCACCGAGGTGGTTCTGCAATACTCGCCCGAGTCGTTTTCTGATACCGAACTCGATTTCGCCTTGGATTGTTGTAACTCCGTCATCGAAGTCTGGCAGCCGACGCCAGAGAAAAAAATGGTCATCAACCTGCCGGACACCGTGCAGTGGACCACGCCTAACATCCACGCCGACATGATCGAGTGGATGTGCCGGAATTTAAAAAACCGCGAGTCTGTCATCGTCTCGCTGCACACCCACAACGACCGCGGCACCGGCGTCGCCGCCACCGAACTCGGCCTGATGGCGGGTGCGGACCGCGTGGAAGGCACGCTTTTCGGCAACGGCGAACGCACGGGAAATCTCGACATCGTCACCGTCGCGCTGAACTTTAACAGCCATGGCGTGGCGACCGGATTGGATTTTTCCGACCTGCAATCGATCCGCAATGTTTACGAGCGCGTCACCCGTCTTTCTGTGCCGGAACGCCAGCCGTATGCCGGTGAACTCGTTTTCACCGCCTTCTCCGGCTCGCACCAGGATGCGATCAAAAAAGGCCTCGACCGCCGCGAAAAGGAATCCGCTGCTGATGCTAACATTCCGTGGGGCGTGCCCTATCTGACCATTGATCCGCAGGACATCGGCCGTTCGTATGAGGCGATCATCCGCATCAACTCGCAGTCCGGAAAAGGCGGTGTGGCCTATGTGCTTGATCGCGAGCACGGCTTCGATCTGCCGAAAACGATGCACCCGCAAGTCGGCAAGCGCATTTACGATCTGGCAGACGAACACGGCCGCGAGCTTTCCACCGATGAAATCCGCGAGGCGTTTTTCCGCGAGTTCGTCAACGTCGCCAGCCCGCTGGATGTGACCGATTACGAACTCGTCCACCACACCACCGAGCGCGGCCAGGTCCGCTGCCAGGCGAACATCACGCTCAACGGCGAGATGAAAGCCATCGAGGGATTTGGAAACGGCCCGATCAACGCCTTTGTCCACGCCATGGAAAAAGCCAGCATCAAGGACTTCAAAGTCACCGACTATCGCTCCCACGCAGTGCGCGGCGGATCGGACGCGAACGCCGCCTCCTACGTCCAGCTCCAGTCCGACGACGGCCGCATCCTCTGGGGCGCGGGCGTCGATCCATCCATCGAAATGGCCGGCCTGAAAGCGCTGGTCACCGCGTGGAATCTGCTGCGCATCTGACGGCGTGACACAGACATTCCTGTCTGTTCTTGTGTTCGTCCCGCACGAGCGTGGACGCACGGACGGCGTGACACAGACATTCCTGTCTGTTCTTGTGCTCGTCCCGCACGAGCGTGGATGCACGGACGGCGTGACACAGACATTCCTGTCTGTTCTTGTGTTCGTCCCGCACGAGCGTGGATGCACGGACGGCGATAGAGGTAGGAACGGGGCTTTCGCCCCGCTCCCCCCTCCGAACCGGACGTGCGGATCTCCCGCATCCGGCTCTCCAGTCAGTAGTTTACTCCGTTACGGAGGCTCGCGATTTCAGTTTCTCGGGCGTCTAGCAGG
>JBBRCO010000084.1:0-17422 GCA_038204755.1 Verrucomicrobiales bacterium | reverse complement strand
ACCGCCTCGGATGCCGTTCCATAGCCCCAGGTGTTAGGCTTGCCGACTGTCTGCTTCAAAGTCACCTTGTTCACATTGCCGTCGCGATATAGTCCCACGCAGCGGCCCGCTTCGTCCCAGTCCGCGGCGGCAATGACCGTGCCCCCCGGTGTCACCTTCACTTCGCGCGCGAAATTCTGAACCCAGCGGCCTTTACCGTTTTCCTCCGCACCCTCAAAGGTGTTTCCAATCCATTGCGTGGTGTACTGAAGGCGCAGCGAACCCGTGCCGACGGGACCCTTTTCATCGAATTGACCCGGTGGCTCGTAAAGGCCGTTCCACAGATCGTCGAGAAGCACGGCGACATCCAGTCCTCCGCAAGCTAGATTGTTAGGGCAGCCCAGCTTGATGGCGTAACTGCCAGTCGCCAGCCTCCCAAGCGGAAGGGTTGCCCAACGGAAAGTCGTCCAGCGTGGAGAACGTTCCTGGGTGAGCCGCGCTGTTTTGGCCGGATTCAAGCCGGGGCCGGAAACTTCGACGTCCATATAACCAAGGTCGGCCATCGCATTATTATAGCGAACATAGAGGCGGGAGTTTTGCATCGGAGTGGTGACGTTGAATGTCACTACCGTGGACTTCCCGGGATCATATCCGCCGACAAGTCGCCCGCCGGATGCCTGGGGAATCTTCTGGATGCTGAGATTGCCCTTGCCATTTTCGACTTCCTGCCAAATCCCGGGAACAGTGACCGGAAGCGGCGCACTCAGTAGAGGAGGCGACAGTAAATCAAAACCTATCAAGACTGCGGTGGTGAGAAAAATATACTTGAACACGCGATGGATGCTGCTGGAATTTACTTTAGGCGGGAGGCTCTTTGGGAGCGATCTTTACTTGCCGCGAACCTAGCTTTCCGCGCCGCTCTTCGCAAAGGAGATTTTTGGCAGCGCTTGCTCTTTGAGACTGGTGGCGGAGTCACTTGTTTGCCGGGGTCAACTGGCTGCGTGTCAGGGACAACTTGTGGAGTTCGTTTCCCTGATCGTCCACGGCGCGGAACGTTACCGTGGGATCGGCGACAGCGGTGTCAAAGGTAAACTCGCCGAAGGCCGCTTTGCCGGTCAGGCCGAACGGCTGCTCGGCGGGCCGATTTCCCATCGCAGCAGGCCCTTCGTGGGCGCCCAGGCTGCCCATTTCAAACTCATAAAACGTGAAACCGGAGGTGCGGGGGATGCGCATCACCCTGGCACCGTGGCGATCACCCGAGAGCAGCAGCACGCCGCCGATACCGCGCTTTTCGATCAGCGACAGGATGCGTTCACGGCCTGGCGGGTCCCATTTTCCCCACGAATCCTTGCCGTCGGTCACGTAGTCGCTCCACATCGTGCCACTTGTTAGAATGATGAAGGGGCCGGTGCAGGCACTCAGTTGCTCCTCCAGCCAGCGCATCTGGGCCGGTCCGAGGAAACTGTCGGTTTCACCCGGCGCACTGCGGAAAAAGCGCGTATCCAACATGATGAGGTCACAAGGACCGATGCGGGTGCGGAAGAAGATACCCTCATCCCGGTCCTCGAATCCGTAAGCCGGGTTATTCCACGACTGCCGCCAGACGGTGCGCACCGCCGCGCGGTCGGCTGCGGTGGCATTGGGCGGGATGCCCGACTTGTCGTTGTTGAAATAATCGTGGTCATCCCACGTCGCATAGACCGGAACCGAGGCGACCAGTTGCTGCCATCCCGGCGAGAGGTCGCGCAGCAGGTAATCCGAGCGGTGCAGACCGACGCGGTCGTCCCGGTCGTCCACCGCGCTGTCGCCTAACAGCAACAGGGTGGCGTTGCCGCGGGTGCGGATACGCTCCAGCAACGCCTGTTTCCACAGGCCGGTCTTGTGGAAGTCGGCCCCGAAGGCGATTTTCATCCCGCTCGCCGCGCTCGCTGCGGGCGCGGTGGTGATGGCGGCATCGGCGGGCAGCGGGATGGGTTTGCCATCAATGAGCACGCGGTAAGGGTAACGTTGGCCCGGTTGCAACCCGGACACCGGGACCACTGCGCTGAGATCACTGGCCACGGTGCTGGCGACGGGCCCGAATCGGCGTTCTTCACCGGGCAATTGAACCAGAACGGCGACCTGCGCCGGCTTCACCGTGCGGACCCAGAACCGCGCCCCATCCTGCGACAGGCAGCCCAGCATCGGGCCGCCCAAGCGCGTGATGCCTTGCTGTTCAGCCGCCTGGCGGATCTCAGCCACCTCCGCGAGACTGGCCTTGGGGGCGGCTTCCAGGGCCTGCCGCGCGGCCGCGAAAAACGCCTGCACCGTTGCGGGCTGACGGGCGCGGTTGAACAGCGCGGTATCGATCTCAATCGTGCCCTTGTGCGCCTTGTTCAGATCGCTCGGCTCAGCCGCCAAGTGCGAAATCGCCATTCCAATCGTCATCAGGGCTGAAAAAGCGGCAAGTCGCCTTATCGAGGCTCCACCGCTAACGAAAAAGGGGCTGTTGTCACCCGCATGTTGCATTTGCGCATTCATCCTCGCCGATTCTGCGGCAGGGCCGTGCTGGCAACAACCTCATTGGGTGGGCTTAAAATTAAATTTTGAGTTTACAAGGTAACTACCCCCCTCCAACATGTCGGTGTCATTGAGTCTTTGCTTTCCCGTCACAGGACTCTATCAAAAACCCGAGGAAAATGAGAACAAAACGTCAGTCCAGCGCTTGCCCCGCGTCAGCCGCAAGGAATCTCCTCCCGATGATTGCAAAAAAGCGTGGCTTCGCCCTGATCGTGACGCTTTCGCTGATGATTCTGCTCACCGTCATCGCCGTGGGACTGCTGACCTTGTCGAGCATTTCGCTCCGTTCCGCCAATCGAGACGGCGATATGGCCACGGCGCGTGCGAACGCACGGCTCGCCCTGATGCTGGCCCTTGGCGATCTACAGAAGAACGCCGGGCCCGATCAGCGGGTCACTGCGAGGGCCGATGTGCTGGATGTGAATATCACCAATCCGCGTCTCAGCGGTGTTTGGAAGTCCCGAAACACCATCGCCCAGCCTCCCGCTTCATCAGACTTCGACGCCGCAGCCAAGAAAACGCAGTTTCTCGGTTGGCTGGTGTCCTCCGCGAACCGGACCGATGTGCGGGATCAGGAATTCGCCAGGAAGACTGCCATTGATCCGGTGAAACTCTGGGACAAGGGAACCCTTGGGGCCACCGCTCCCGCGCAGGATCTGATCGATGCGGGAAAAGTCCAAATCAATGGCAGACAGAAGGGAGCCTTCTCGTGGGCCGTGATGGACGAAGGACTCAAAGCCCGTTTCAACACGCCCTATGATAGCGCGACTGCAAATGAAGGTGCCAAAACCGCGCAGTTGGGTTCCGGCGAGCGTGCGGGCATCGAGTTCGTGGATGGATTGAGCACGCTGGCTCGCGACAAATTTGAAATCTCAGGCAGCGGATACGGCACCATGAAAAAAGGCGTGACCTCACTCAATGCCCAACTCGCCGCAGAGACGCTTGCCCCCGCAGTCACGGCGAAGTTAAAGGAACACACTCATGATCTCACTTCGTTTTCCTCGGGACTGTTCACCGATGTGACGACCGGTGGTCTGAAGGAGGATTTTCACCTGCTATGTGAGGATACGACGTTGCCAGCGCCATACGTCGGCAAGGGAGTCTATGCCAGCCGTCTAGGGATTGAAGAGGCATCTGCCACTTCGGATCCCCGTTGGGAGTCGTTGCACGAGTTTTCCCGGCTCTATCGCCAGAGCTCGACATTGACCAAGGCATCGGACGTCCCAGTGCTCAAAGCCACCGCGCCACTAGGCTGGTCCGCTGCAACGAATGCCGCGGTCGAAGAGCAGCCTGTTGTCCAACCAGCTCCCCCACCCGGCGTCGTGCTCATGCCCACCATCGCCAAGGTGCAGGTCGTCTTCAGCATGCTGGCGAGGGATATGTATCAGGGGTATGCCGACGGATTGGTGCCGGTTCCCGAGAGTGCGCCGCAACTCCACAGCCCGTGGGGAAACAACTTCAAGGGAACGAGCTATGACTACCTGCTGCACATGCTCTACACGCCGGTGGTCACCTTGCACAATCCCTATAATGTCGCGCTTGAGTTCAGCTCCCTGAAGGTGGATTTCATCAATGTCCCCTTCGCCCTCCGGGTTTGGAGAAACGGCATCGCGCAGACTACAGACCTGGTGCCCCTGGATCAAATGTATTACTCGGGTTCCGAGGGCGGAAACCGTTCCAAACAGTTCGGCATGACGATGAAAACAAAGGACGGCTTGGGTAGGCCCCTCGCCACGACATTCCGCTTGCTGCCGGGTGAGGTGAAACAATTCTGCCCCTATCTGGACCCTGGTAGAAATTGGAAAAATGAGCATTCGGGTTCGCGCTTCTTCTTCGATTATGACGGCGGCAGCAGCAACCGCGCCTTCCTCATCGAGGGAGTGCCAGGGTGGAGTGGCGGTGGCATCGGCTTCGATTTGGACTGGTTCTGCGCCGCTCCATTCCGCGCGGTCGGCACTGTGGAAACCATTGATGTGGCGGGCGCTAACGCTACTACGGACAAATTGCTCCGCAGAGGCTGTATTCCGCTCCGGGCTCAGGATAACCTTCATTTCGAGTTCGCTCCTTACAGCATCAGCAAGGCCAATAGCAAATTCATCGTGAAAATGTCGGCCATCACGCCGAACTCCGCCATAGCGGTCAACACGGGTGCCATCGAGTTGAACTATGAAACCCCCCGCGGGCTGCAAGAGTTCCTCCTCGGAAAGGATGGTAAAATGCGATATCCCAAAGCTAACAGGGTCAACCCCAGGGGCGGCCCCCTCGGAACAGTCAACACGATCGAACTCTTCGATCATCACACTAAAGCAATCAAGCAATACATCAATGCCAAACCCTTCGCGATCATCAGCGCCCAGGCCAAGTCCACCTATGGTGGATTCGATGCCGACAAGCGCGATGGCCGTCATGCCACCAAGCCCTGGGTGTTCGCCCACGGATCCATCGGTGCCGCCACCGCCAAAGTCATCAGTGAGCATCCGGCCAATCACTCGCACGAACTCGACTTGATTTTCCTCGAAAAAAACACCGACCTTGAGGACTATCTGGATGTCGATATTTTTGATAGAGGTAATTTCATCACCGGCCATACCTTGACGAAAGGCAGCAAGTTTGGCGTCATGTATGACATTCCACTGGCTCCCATTCAGTCGCTCGCCAGCTTGAATGGAGCCAATCCCGGTGGCTCGTCCGGATATCTTCCGCGCTTCGCCCAGCCGATTGGCAACTCCTGGGCATCGCCGATGTTGCCCGCAGACAAATCCCGCGCTCCAGGCGTCACTGCGGAGTTTTTCGACCATTCCTTCATGCTCAACACCGCACTCTACGACCACTTCTATTTCTCCGGACTGGCGACTCAGTCCGGGAATTTTTCCGCCGGGAAAGCCAGCGCGGGTCTCATCAAGGCATTCTCCGAAGGTCAGCCGGGGACGCTGACTGACCCGCGAATCGCCCTGCATCTGCCGGATGGTGCCCTTGCGACCGACATGGCAATCAAGCTGGCGGCTACCAATACGACCCGTCACACGCAAGTGGCGGCCTGGCAGAAAATGGACGGGGCATTCAACATCAACTCGACCTCGGTGAATGCCTGGAAAGCCATGCTTGCTTCGGTTCACGCTAATGAGGCGCTCTATAACAAGATCACCGTTACCACCCCCCCCACCCCCACCACCCCCGCAGTGGTCACCACCGAATTGACCGAGCTGCCCGCAACCTCCAACACGCAAGCCCTCATCAGCCGCCTCCGCTTGCCCGTGACCACTTCGAACGAAGCCGGATCCTACTGGTTGGGGCCACGCGTGCTCGATGACACCCAACTCGACAACCTGGCGAAGGCGATCGTCCAACAAGTGCGCGCGCGCGGGCCCTTCCTCTCGCTCTCGGAATTCGTCAACCGGCAGCTCGTGAGTGGCGATAACGGGAAGTCGGGGGCTCTTCAACGTGCAATCGAAGTTTCCGGCATCAATCAGGACAACACTCCGGAGAATCTCGGCCAGTTGGATATTTACAGCGGCTACGAGATCGACAGCACCAAGGTTTCGACATACAAATACAAAAATCCGGATGCCGGCACTGGCAACAGCGCTGAAGGAGCACCCGGTGCTCTCAGCCAGGCGGATATTCTCGCAGTGCTTGGCAATGCCGCCACCCCGAGATCGGACACCTTCACCATCCGTGCCTACGGTGACGCGCGCGATGGCAATGGAAAGGTGACGGCCACCGCCTACTGCGAAGCCGTCGTCCAGCGCCTACCAGAATACGTGGACCCCAAGGACCCGGTGGATGCCGTGCCGCAACCCGTGGCACCCGCCACCACCACCCGCCCCGTCATCTCCAGCCCGGCGAACAATACCTTTGGCCGCAAATTCGGTATCGTCTCGTTCCGCTACCTTGCCAAGGAGGAGATCTGACTAAATAACCGACGCCCTCCACAAATCCGAATCTTCATGCGCCTCATCCTTGCCATCCTGCTGCTTCCTGTCCTTGCTAACGCCCAGCAGACCCGCACCCTGTCATGTCGGTTTCTCGGCTTTCAAACCAATGAAGCCACCACATCGTTCACCTGTGTGGCGGGAAAAAATGAGGTGAAATGCCCCTTTGATACCAGCGGCATCTCCTCCCCTGTCCATCTGGTGGCGGTGGATGGCGTTCTCACTTTCATCGACTCCAATGACCGCAAACCGGCATTTTCCGTTAGCGTGCCGGCCTCGGTGTATCAGGCGCTCATTGTGATCATGCCGAATGCGAAAGACGCGGCCAAACCCTGGCGTGGATTTGTCATTGAGGATTCGGCGAAGAAAATCCCCGATGGCGGCGCACTGGTGGTCAATCTCCATAGCTCCAACATCCGCTTCGTGATCGGAGAACACAAATACATGCTCAAACCCGGCGACCAATACGGCATCGCAATGCCCAAACAGCGCGACGATTTCAATATGGCCATCGTGGCCTTCGAGTTTTCCAACAACGATCAATGGATGAAGGCCAGCGAGTCCCGGCGAAGATTCACGGAAGGGCTTCGTTATCTCATTTTCACCTACACCGATCCCGCCAGCCTGCGGCCGCGCTCGTCCACCTATCAGGACGTTCCTTTCAAAGCTGCGGCGAGTCCGGCCACTCCGTAGCCGGTTTTCCAGAGTCCGGGCTTGGAGGGGGATTCTGCTGCGTCCATCTGCGGTTCTATTTTCCTCTTTAGGTTCATCCGGGCAGACCCGAAACTCCGACCACCAAGGAGCTAGAGCGGGTCCCACGAAGTGAAAGGCGCAAGCCTGGCCTGCGGGTAATCATCGACTGGCGCGCCGGATACGAGAAATACGCCCGTCCGGTTCTGAGGGAGGGCAGGAGAGCTATGCCCCATCCCGACCTCTAATGATGCCACATCTATACCAACTGCGTTTCTACCAGAAAGCGGTAAGTCCCATCGCGCTCGATGAGTTCCTCGTGGGTGCCGCTTTCGGAGATTTTTCCCTGATTGAAGACGAGGATGGAATCGGCGTGGCGGACGGTGGAGAGACGGTGGGCGATGACGAGGCTGGTGCGGCCTTTCATGAGGCGCTCGAGGGCTTCGTTGACGAGTCGCTCGCTCTCGGAATCGAGGGCGGAGGTCGCCTCGTCCAGCAGGAGGATGCGCGGATCTGCCAGAATGGCGCGGGCGATGGCGATGCGCTGGCGTTGGCCGCCGGAGAGCTTGGTGCCGCGCGGGCCGACGAGCGTCTCGAAGCCTTCGGGCAGAGCGGTGATGTATTCGAAGGCGTTCGCCTGTCTGGCAGCGGCTTCGATTTCCTCCAGCGATGCGCCGGGTTTCCCATACTCGATGTTCTCGCGGATGCTGCCGCCGAATAGCAGGACCTCCTGCGGGACGATGGCGATTTGCGAGCGGATGGCGGCGAGGGAGAGGCTGGCGGCGCGGCGGTTGTCGAAAAGGATCTGGCCGTTTTCCGGGGCGTTGAAGCCGAGGATGAGGGAAAAGACGGTGGATTTCCCGGCGCCGGACGGGCCGACGAGGGCGACGCGCTGGCCGGGGCGGACGAAGAAATTCAGATCGTGCAGGACCTGGACATCGGGCCGCGAGGGGTAGCGGAAGGAGAGGTGCTCGAAGGCGAGGTAGCCGGTTAGCTTGGTGTCCGGGTCGCCATCGGTGCGCTCGGGGGCGGTATCGAGAAGTTCGCGAAGGCGCTCGGTGGCTCCGGCGGTGGTCTGGAACTGGGAGATGATTTCTGGAAACGAGCCGAGCGATGCGCCGACGAAGATGGAGAAGAGGATGAAGGAAACGAAGTTGGTCCCGGTGATTTCACCATGGGCGAGCATGCGCGCGCCGAACCAGGTGACGAAGGCGACGGTGCCGAAAAGGGCGAAGATGATGAATGATAGAAACGCGGCACGGTGTTTCGCACCGCGCATGGTGACGCCGAAGAAGCCGGTGAGCGCGCGATCGTATCGGGATTCTTCAAACGGTTCGTTAGTATAGGATTTCACATCGGCGATGCCCTGCACGGTTTCCTCGATGACGGTGCCTGCTTCTGCGAGGGAGTCCTGGGCGGACTTGGAAAAGCCGCGCACTTTCCTGCCGAAAAATGCGATGGCGAGCACCACGAACGGCACGCTGCCCAGCATGATGAGCGACAATTTCCACGAGGCGATGAAGATGAAAATCAGCCCCCCGATGAGGATAACCGTTTGTCTAACCGCCTGGGGGACGGTGTTGAGCAACGTCTCGCGGACGACGCCGAGGTCGGCGGAAACGCGGTTGCTGAGAGCGCCGGACCGCTGCTCCTGGAAGAACGGCATCGGTAGCCGGACGAGGTGGGCGAAAAGATCGCGGCGGAGGCGGTTGAGCGCGGACTCGCCGGAGTGGATGAAGCCCTGCACGCGGAAAAACGCGACGGTCGCCTGGAGCGCAAGCGCGGCGACGAGTTCGAGCACGACGCGGTTGGACTTCGCGAGGACTTGCGCGGGATCGACACCGGTTTTGAGCGCGTCCGTGGGGTTTCCGATGAGCTCTTTCAGGAAATAGGGAAACGCGAGCGAAAGGACAGCGGTGAAAAACAGCGCAGCGAGCGAGGGAATGAAAACCGCCTTTTCCTGCATGAGATAGCCGAGGATCCAACGGTGGGAGGAAATCGGATTCTTCGTTTTCGGCTCGGACATGCGCGGATGGGAAACGATGGAGGGGGGCGCGTCAATGGCGGGAAGGGCGGATTTTGAATTTCAACCACAGATGGGGAGTGGACAGGTTGAAGGCCCTGAAAGTCTCATTTTTCATCCCTTTTTTCATTTGCGTTCCTCCAGTCCGTCCGTGACTTGATAAATTTTTTCTTCCGGGAATCCTGGAACTTGCGCCGGCCGTTTTCTATCAGAGCGTGCTGGGCCCTTGCCCGGTGCTTGCTGAAAAAAGTGCTGTCAGGGAATCCGCGGCAAGCACGGACAAACTACCGTTGCTCCGATCAAGGCCTGGCGGGGTTCGCCTGCCGAACCTCCACGGCCCCTGACAGCCCGGAGAGAGAAAACCAGCCGCGCGGTTTCCGCAATGCCTTTTTTCGGTGCCCGTTCCGAATCTCCCACAGGCGAGAAACGCGGTTTACTCGCTCCGTTTACCCCTGCAAAGTCCGCGCATGGAAGCTCGTGAAATCATGTTGCCAGACGGACCGGTCATCGCGCGAACTCCGCGCCCGGAGGATTTTCCTGCGATGATCCGGCTGCACCAGAGTTGCTTCCCGCCGACCATGGGCACCGACGAGGCATGGCGTGAGGACCAGCTCCAGTCGCATCTCGCCGTGTTCGAGGAGGGCCAGGTGGTCATCGAGAAGGCGGGGAAAATCATCGGGGTTTCGTCGAGCCTGATCGTTTCCACCGGTCGCGATCCGCTGCGCCACCACACTTACTACGGCATCACGGACGACGGCTATTTTTACAATCACGATCCGCAGGGCGACACGCTCTACGGCGCGGAGGTCTATGTGGATCAGGAGTGCCGCGGGCAGGGGGTCGGCGCGGCGTTGTATGAAATCCGCCGCGAGCTCTGCAGGCGGCTCAACCTCCGGCGGATTCTAGCAGGAGGGCGGTTGTGGAACTACGAGCGCTACGCCGAGAAATATACCCCGGAGGAATACGTGCACGCGGTGCAGGACGGCCTCATCAAAGACCCGGTGATGGGTTTCCAACTGCGCGAGGGATTCGTCGTGCGCGATGTGATGGCGAACTATATCCGCGATCCGCGCAGCCGGAACTATGCGACGCTCATCGAGTGGCTGAACCCGCTCTATCAGCAGCAGGAGGGCGTCGAGCGGAAGGTGCGCGTGGCCTGCGTGCAGTATCAGATGCGCAAGATCGCGGGCTTCGAGGAGTTCGCCGCGCAGGTCCGTTATTTTGTCGAAACCGCAGGCGAGGACTACGGCGCGGACTATGTGCTTTTCCCGGAATTTTTCTCAGTCCAACTGCTCTCCGCGATGGGGCAGATGAGTTCCCGCGAGGGCATCCGGCGTCTGGCCGAGCTGACGCCGCAGTTCCGCGAGCTGATGTCCACGCTGGCACGCGAGCAGGGGCTGCATCTCATCGCCGGCTCGCATCCGGTGGTCCAGCCGGACGGGCGCCTGCAGAACGAGGCGATGGTGTTCCGCCCTGACGGCACCTTCGTTTCCCAACCGAAGCTACACATCACTCCTTCGGAAACCACCTGGTGGGGCATCACCGGCGGCAGTTCGCTGTTAGTGATCCAGACGCCCAAAGCGAAGATCGGCATCCTGATCTGTTATGACGTCGAGTTTCCCGAGGCCGCGCGCCATCTGGCGGAGCAGGGGGTGGAAATCCTGTTCGTCCCCTACTGCACGGACAACCGCCAAGGCTACCTGCGCGTGACGAAATGCGCCGCCGCGCGTGCGATCGAGAACCAGATCTACGTGGTCACCGCCGGCGTGGTCGGAAACCTGCCGGACGTTCCCGCGATGGACATCCACTACGGCCGTGCCGCCGTTTTCACCCCTTCCGATTTTGAGTTCGCCCGCGATGGCATCCAGGCCGAGGCGGATCCTAACGTGGAAACCATGCTGGTGACGGATCTCGATATCACCGACCTCTACCGCAGCCGCGAGTCCGGCTCCGTCACCCCGCTGATGGACCGCCGCCGCGATCTGTTCGAGCTCCGCGTGAACCTGCGCCCGGAGCAGGGGGAGTGAACCCCGGCGGCGGACGGCGCTCCTGATTCACGTCGCTGGTGCTGCATTGCAGGATCTAATAAAGGCAAAAACCCCTTGCCTTATTTTGATACTTTGCAAAGTTCCAAAGCATGACGGCGCGTTGCACCACCACCCGAGCGAAAACCCCGGCCGATTTCAAAATTGCGGCCAGCGTCTTCAAGGCCCTGAGCAATCCGAACCGGCTTGTGATCGTCAACGCGCTCGCAAACGGCGAACACTGTGTTGCCGAGCTTACGGCATTGGTGGGCCTCGATATGTCCACGGTTTCCAGCCATCTATCGGTGCTGAAAAATGTCCGCATCGTCGAGGATGAGAGACGTGGCACGCAAATCTTCTATGCGCTCAGGAAACCCTGCCTGCTCAACATCTTCTGCTGTCTCGATGAGTTTCACGCGGAAGACGCCGGATGAAAAATCTTCAAACCGAAATACCGCAATATTACCTAATCAAAAAAATCATGAAAACCATCCAAGTCTATGAACCCGCCATGTGCTGTTCCACCGGCATCTGTGGCATCTCGATCGATCCGGATCTCGTCAACTTCGCCGCCATGCTCTCGCAGCTCGGCATGCGGGGCATCAAGGTGGAACGCCACAACCTTGCCCAACAAGCCATTGCCTTCGCCCAAAACCCCGCGGTGAAAGAACTGCTGGAAAAGGAAGGCATCGAAGTGCTGCCGCTGATCTTCTGGGACGGAGAACTCCGCATGAAAGGCCGCTATCCCACCCAGGACGAGCGCCCGGAATGGATACGCGCGGCATCAGAAAAGAGCGGGGTGGACTCGTGAAACCATCTATCTATCAGCCGGATCCCGCCACCAGCACCCGCTATTTGTTTTTTACCGGCAAGGGCGGCGTGGGCAAGACCTCGCTCTCCTGCGCCACCGCGCTCAAGCTCGCCGCTGCGGGAAAGCGCGTGTTGCTCGTCAGCACCGATCCCGCATCGAATCTCGACGAAGTGCTGGAAACAAACCTAACGAACGATCCCGCGGCCATCCCCGGCGCTCCGGGTCTTGATGCGATGAACATCGATCCCGTCAAAGCCGCCGCCGCCTATCGGGAGCGTCTGATAGGCCCGATGCGCGGGATTCTGCCGGAAGCCGCGCTGCGGAACATGGAGGAACAACTTTCCGGTTCCTGCACCGTGGAAATCGCCGCCTTCGATGAATTTTCCGGACTCATCGGAAATCCCGACGCCGCCAGGGAATATGATCACGTCGTTTTCGACACCGCACCCACCGGCCACACGCTGCGCCTGATGAGTCTGGCGAAAGCGTGGGACCAGTTCCTCGATCAGAGTACCAGCGGCACTTCCTGCCTCGGCCCGCTGGCAGGCTTGGAAAAACAGCGCGCCATCTATGAAACCACGGTCAACACCCTGGCGGATTCCGCGCTCACCACACTCATTCTCGTTAGCCGCCCCCAACCCGCCGCCCTCCGCGAAGCCGAGCGCACCTCGGCCGAGCTCCGCGCGCTCGGAGTCACGAACCAACAGCTCGTCATCAACGGCCACTTCGAAACGCAATGCCCGCTGGATATCACCGCGCAAGCCCTCCAACAGCGCGGTGAAGTGGCCATGGAAAAGGCCGCATCATTCATCGGCACCATGCCCGGCTTCATCGTGCCGCTGCGGCCGATCAACATTCTCGGCATCGGCGGGCTCCGCGTCTTGCTGGAGGGTGACGAAGCGCCATCCGGTCTTGCGGATCGACCGGCCGATTGGTCCCCGCCGGAAATGGAAAGTCTCGAAAACCTCGTGGCCGATATGGAAAAACAAGGTCGCGGAGTGATCATGACCATGGGCAAGGGAGGCGTCGGAAAAACCACCATCGCCGCCGCCATCGCCGTCATGCTTGCAAAACGCGGCCATCCCGTGCATCTCAGCACCACCGATCCCGCCGCGCATGTGGCGCAGACCCTGGACGGGAAAGTCGAAGGGCTGACACTCAGCCGCATCGATCCCATTGCGGAAACCGCAGCCTACACCCGGGAAGTCATCGCCGCCCAAGGGGGGCAAATGGATGAAGCCGCACTCTCGCTGTTGGAAGAGGACCTGCGCTCGCCCTGCACCGGGGAGATCGCCGTTTTCCGCGCCTTTGCCCGGGAAGTAGGCCATGGGAGCAGGGGATTCGTCGTGCTCGATACCGCGCCGACCGGGCACACGCTGCTCCTGTTGGACGCCAGCGAGGCCTATCAGCGAGAACTCGGGCGCCAGGCACGCAGCACCCAGCCGGAAGAAGTCCTGCGCCTGTTGGAGCGGTTGCGCGATCCATTGTTCACCCGCATCCTGCTCGTCACCCTGCCTGAGGCCACGCCCGTGCATGAAGCCGCCGGACTTCAGGATGATCTCCGCCGCGCCCATATCGAGCCATTCGCCTGGGTCATCAATCAAAGCCTGCTAGGCAGTGGCTCCTGCGATCTTCTGCTGCAACGCCGCGAGCAAGCCGAGCACCGCTACCTCACCGAAGTGATGGAAAAGCACGCGCACCGTGCGGCATGGTTGCCTTGGCAGCCGGAAGAACCGACCGGCCCCGAGGCATTGTTGGAACTCGCCTCCTCCGCACCGCTCCGCGCGCGGGAGGCTGGTTGATCCGAAGCCGGGATGATGAAAAACTAGTCGCCTTGTTTTGTATCTTTGGGTATTTCGGGCTTTTCGGAATCCAGTTTTTCCGCAGCCTCCTTGGCTGCCCGCGCTGCCAGGATTGCCCTGATTTCGTTGAGTTCCTCGGTGCGTTTGGCTTGCCGTGCCTCCTCTGCCAGCCTGGCTTTCTCCGCTTTTTGGTTCTTTTCCGCGATTTTCTGCTGCTCGGATGTTCCGGCTTCTTTTGCCTCCAGCGCCTTTCTGATTTCCATGAGTTCCTTGGCCCTTTCCGCCTGCCTCACGCCTTCCGCAATCTTGGCCTTCTCGTGTTGCTCCAACTTGTCTGCCACCTCGATTTGACTCGATTCCTCCGGCACTTCCAGCAATTCTTTAAACACCCTTTTTTCGGAAGGTAGCAACACGTCCCATGGAAAGTCCTCCATATAGATATCCGCCTCTTCCTTGCGGCCAGTCTTGGTTAGCGTGATTGCCCGGATCGCACGAAATGCCGGAATCTGGGAAAACCAATCAATGGTTGCGTCACCTGTCAACTTCTCGGCCAGAGCGGTCCGGCCTTCAAGGAGTTCGGCAAACGCAATCGGTAGCGAGAGCGTCTGACTATTGAACTTTTCCTTCAGTGGCAGAAGAACGGACAAAAGCTGGTCGGGAGTCACGCTGCCAATCAGGCACGTAAGATAGAGATGCTGGGTGACGACATCCAGATTTCCAGGATCGGCCACGCGATAGACCGTGAGTATTTCGAGAAGCTGGATTTCCTGCCTGTCTCGGGCAAGCGTCTCAAACACCGGGGAGATCGACGTAAACAGGGGGAGGGGGCTGGACGGGCCTTTACGAATCGCCTTTACCCAGATGCCCAGCGCATAATCTTTCATGCCGCGATCGGAAGCGTGACGCGCAAGGCGGATCAGCGAATCACTGTCCAGTTGTTTCTCAGCGCCTAGTGACGCCTCCTGTTCGAATTCTACCGTTGCCCTGTCGTCGCCCCTTTGCATGGCAAGGTAAGCACGGTCACACAGAATGCCCGGAAGGAACGCGCCTTCGGGAGGAGAGGCCAACAATTGATCCCACTCATCCAGCTTTTGTTGCTTTTCCAAAACCCTTGCCATGAGCGAAAACACACCAAGATCACCCTTCGCCAGGAGTGGTTTAAGGAGTTCTTCCGCGCGGTCGAAGCGGCTGAGGGCAAAATACAGCCTGGCCAATGGGAGCGGGGCGGTCGCTGCATGGGCGTTTGTGGTTCGAGTGAGGATTTCTTCGGCAGCTTCGGGTTTTGCCACCATTTCACAGCGGGCGAGACGCAGTCGATTTTCCACGGAAGGCTCCCCACCAGAAGCTTTCAGCCATTCTCCAATCCCGATGAAGGAGTAAGGAATGAGGGCGGATTGCGGGACCTCGTCGATCGCATCGATCAGCACGGGGCCATCCGCCGGGTGGGATGCGATGCGGTCAAAAAGGCGCGCCTGGAGCTCGCGATAGGATACCTCCGTGTCACGGATCGCGAGCATCGAGAGCCGGATACGCTCCATGCGCGGGTCGATCACGCCGGTTTGTTTGGCCAGCACCTCCTCGATTTCGTTTCCCAGTTTCTCTGTCTTGAGGCGCTCCAGCCAAGGAAACAGGAAATCCGGATCCGCTCTTTCGTTTTCTTGAATCGACGAGAGCCAGGTGATTCCAGCAGATCCCATCGGGCATTCTTTTGCGATCGCCTTCCAAGCGAATACCCGTTCCGGCTTATTTTGAGTATTCATTCCCAGATAGCTCCTGGCGACGGGCACCAACAAAGAATCCCGGGCACCAGATGCCGCATGCATCAGGAGGGGCAACGGCTCGAGGTTTTTGGGTTCCCTGCGTAAGAGGGCGAGTGAGAGATCGCGCGCATCGGCATCGCGGCCATCAGCAAGAGCGCGCTTCGCGGCCGTAAGGTCCTGGGCGTAAGTTCGGGTCTTGTTGGCCATGAGCGCCCTGCCATAAAAAGGAATTCCCAGGATTGCCAGCAGGCCGATGACGATCAAGGACTTCCATAGGAGATGCAGATGTCCCCAAGTATGCCGAATCCAATTCCAGAGGCTCACCTTGATGGCCAAGGGATCCACAACAGTCTGGTCACGGGAGAAGAATTTCATATCAATTTTCGGATGAAGGCTGGACGGTGGTCCATTGGATCTGTGGTAGGATTTCTCGGGAAAACGACTTCCATGCCATTTCTTCGGACGGCCAGCCGCCCACGCCGGCCATCAGCACGCGGGTTTTTTCCGGTTTGAACCGGCGGGTGGCGATGGCCACCCTTACGGCTCTCCCGTTTTGGTTGCTGATGCCTTGGAAGAGGTCACTCCGGAGACTCGACCCCGGCAAGCCCGAGACCCATACCGCCTTGAAAACATAAAAGGACGGGCCGCCATGCAACGGCCGGAAGCGGGTGGAGTCAAAAATGAACTTCTGCTCTCCGCTGCCATAAACCCGCGGTGGGTAGGATTGCTCGAGCTTCATCCCCCTGGCTGCTCTCATGCACACCTCGGGTTTGTGGGCGAATGCTTCCAGAGTGCTGATCGTCTTGGTGTCATTCCATTCGATCCACGCCAGTTGGGTCGTGGCCGTATTTTCCGCTCCTACGGCCCCCAGCCACCCCTGGCTGCAATGGAGAATGCCTTTGATTTTTTCAAACTGCTCCGGCGTGGACTTGAAGGTCCGGTCGGCGAAAGGCTGCGGCAATGTCGGATAAAGGTAGGCCTCCTTTGCCTTGGGATTCATCCACACGTAGGAAAAGGTCTCCGCCGCCACCACGGGCAGCAGCGGGATGAGCCAGAAAAGAGCACGTCGGAAGTTCATACGCGCGCGGTTTCCACGATTTTCCGGACCACACGTCCGCTTTTGCGTTTCGAATCCATCGCCACTGAAACCCATAACAAGATCCCCGTTCCCACGAGGAACGCCGCCATGCCCACCGGATCATGCGCCTTTTCAAATGCGGATTCCCCTTGATTGAACCGGATCTCCGCCAGCATGCAGGCCCTCGCCACGTTCATCACCCACGCCGTCAGGAAACCGATCCCCACCAGGAGAATCCTCGATATCGCATTCAGGCCCAGCCACTCGCCGAAGCACAGCGACGCCATCAGGAAACTCTGCGCCGAACGGATTCCGCTGCATCCCTCCGTCACCTCCACCACCTGGCCCATCAGCTCCAGTTGGTTCCCCATTACCGTCACCGGGCGACCGAGCCACTGAAACACCTGGCTGCTAGAGTCCAGTACCCCTTGAGTCAGCCCATTCACCAGCAAGGGCTCTATGGAAGACGGCATGCGGACAGCGGTCAGCGCGAACAACAGCACCGGAATCAAGCCCGGAATCGCGGATTTCCCCGCCATTCTCCAGACGGCGAAAACAGTGATCATGCAGACAATACCCGTCAGCCCCCACAATGGCAGCGTCCAACTGGGATCCGCTCGACCCAGCGTCCTCAGCACAGCGAGCGCGAGGCCCAGGGCGACCAGTCCGCCGGCAATCCCCCAGCGCGGCAAGGGACGGCGGGAAACGGTCTTCCAGCCACGCCATTTCCGATAGAAAAACCAAACCGCCAGGGGCGGCACATA
>JBBRCO010000083.1:0-17580 GCA_038204755.1 Verrucomicrobiales bacterium | reverse complement strand
CAAAAGGAATCGGTCTCTATCGGACCGAGTTCCTTCTCCTCAACGGCGAGGAAATGCCTGATGAACAACGCCAGACCGAAGTTTATACCCGGGTGGCTTCCGCAATGAGGCCGCATACGGTCATCATCCGCACGCTGGATGCAGGCGGTGACAAGCTGCCTGTGGAACCTCTGACAGATCCCGAGCCGAACCCCTTCCTCGGCTGGCGCGGCATCCGCGTCTCGCTGGCCCGTCCTGCGATGTTCCGCGAGCAGATCCGTGCGGTCCTTCGGGCCAGCGCCTTTGGCAAAGTGGCGGTGATGTTCCCGATGATTTCAGGCCTATCCGAAGTCTGGCGGGGTAAGGAAATGGTCAGGCGCTGCATGGATGAACTCGACAAGGAGGGCGTCGCCTTTGATCACGAGCTGCCCGTCGGCATCATGATCGAGGTGCCAGCCGCCGCGATTTGTGCGGATCTGCTGGCACCGGAAGTGGACTTCTTTTCGATCGGCACCAACGACCTCATTCAATACACCGTCGCCGCAGACCGGGTGAATCCGCACGTCGCGGAACTCTATCGGCCGACCCACCCGGCGGTCATCCGTCTGATCAAGCGCACCATCGACGCCGCGACGGACAACGGCATCTGGACCGGCATTTGCGGTGAAATGGCGGGCGATATCCGCCTCACGCCATTGCTCATCGGCCTAGGCGTCGAGGAACTATCAGTCGGCCCGCAGCATGTGCCGCGCGTCGGCCATGCGATCCGCTCGCTGAGCTACGCCGAGTGCGCGGCGATGTCGGACGAGGCGCTGCGCCACACCCGCAGTCAGGGGATTCTCGATCTTTCGATGGCGCTCGCACGCAAGCATTACGCAAATCTGTTGGACTAAGCTCGTCGCGGTTTTTTTCCACCTCGGAATTCCGAGGCTGTCGGTTTCCGCATGCTCAGCCTGCGGAGATAGCATGATGCGCGCCGGGAAAATCCGCTATGGTATTCCCCATGACCTCGCAACCCAATGTAAACATCCGCCGCGCTAACGACCGTGGCCATGCCGGACACGGCTGGTTGGATAGCTGGCACACCTTCTCCTTCGCCGGCTACTATGACCCGGGGCACTTGGGCTTCCGGTCGCTCCGCGTGATCAACGACGACCGCATCGCCCCGATGGGCGGCTTCCCGACCCATCCTCACCGCGACATGGAAATCTTCTCCTACCTGCTCGCCGGCAGCCTTGCCCACGAGGACTCGATGGGGAACAGGCGCGTCCTCAAGCCCGGTGAAATCCAGCTCATGCGCGCTGGGTCCGGCGTCAGTCATTCGGAATACAATCCATCCTCCACTGACCCGGCTCACCTGCTCCAAATTTGGATCACTCCGGACACCCGCGGTCTCAAACCGGCCTATACCGAGTGGACTCCGCAGCCGGGTCGTGAGAACGATGCGAAAACCCTCGTGATTTCCTCCGACGGCCGCGATGGCTCGGCCACCATCGCCCAGGACGCATCGATCTATCTGCTCAAGCCCGCGATCGGGACCACCATCCGGCATGAACTTTTGCCCGGCCGCGGCCTGTGGCTGCATGTCGCCAAAGGCGCGCTCACCATCGGCGGCGTCCGGCTTTCAGCAGGTGGCGCGGTTTCACTCGAAGAGGCGGCCACGCTCGAAATCGCCGCCGATCAGGAAAATTCCGAAGCAATTCTTTTTGACCTCAAGTAAATCCGAGTCTCTGTAACACATCGCTAAACAAATATTATGAAATCAACCTATCTCGCCATCATCCTCGCAGCCCCCGTGTTTTTCGTCTCCTGCGAAAACCCGGCCGACAAGACCACCAAGGCCACCGTGTCCGACTCCGTCGAAAAGACCGGAACCGACGCAGCCGGCGGAATGAAATACGTATTCACGCCCGAGTCCCAGGTGAACTTCATCGGCTCCAAGATCACCGGCAGCCACACCGGCGGTTTCAAGACATTTACCGGCTATTTCACCATCAAGGACGGCGTTCCTGTTGGGAACGATCATAAGGTGGTCATCGACATGAAGTCCACCTTCGCCGACGACGAGAAACTCGCAGGCCACCTCAAGAGCCCTGATTTCTTCGATGTGGAAAAGTTTCAACAATCCACGTTCGACGTCACCGCGATCACCAAATCTTCCGAAACCGCCTACACGGTTTCCGGAAATTTCAACCTCCATGGGAAAACGAAAAACATTAGCTTCCCCGCGACGGTTAGCCAGAACAACGGTTCTGTGAATATCGATTCCACCTTCAACATCAACCGCAAGGACTTTGATATTGTTTACGCGGGCAAAGCGGATGATCTCATCCGTGACGAAGTCGTCATCGAACTGAAGCTCGAAGCCAAGCCAGAAGCCAAGCCAGAAGCCAAGCCAGAAGCCTGATGGTATTCAGCAACTATTTAACCGAGAACATCATGAAGCTGATAGTCTGCCTCACACTGCCGATCTTTTCCTCGTTGTCCGCTCAGGCGGATTCACTTCAAAAGCAACTGGATACCCGCGCTGAAGAATTCGCTGCCAAGACACCCGGGGCCATGCGCAAGCAAATGACGGACGGTGTCCAGGCCGTCCGCGAGGCCGGGGTGGTTGCCCACGCAAAACAGGTGGGCGACACCGCCCCCGATTTCACCCTCGGTAACGCCAAAGGGGAAAAGGTAAAACTATCGAACCTGCTGGAAAAAGGTCCTGTGGTGCTGACTTGGTATCGAGGCGGGTGGTGTCCCTATTGCAATCTAACTCTCATGGCGCTGGAGAAGGAACTCCCGGAAATCAAGGCGGCAGGTGCCACTCTGGTCGCGTTGACGCCTGAATTGCCGGACAAGATCCTGACAACCACCGAAAAAAATTCACTCGCTTTTGAAGTGCTCAGCGACGTGAATCACCTGGTTGCGAAGGAATACGGAATCGTCTTCAAACTCACTCCGGAGGTCCGGGATCTCTACAAGCAGCGTTTCGATCTCACCGCATACAATGGCAAGGAGGCGGGCGACGATTCCCTTCCGCTCGCTGCCACCTACATCATCGGCAAAGACCGGAAAATCCTATGGGGATTCTTGGATGCCGATTACCGTAAACGCGCCGAGCCATCTGAAATCGTCAATTTTCTGAAAAAGCAGTAACTCCGATCTATCAAAGTATGAAGGATCCACTTTTCCAACCACTCAAGGCCGGAGCGTTCTCACTTCCTAACCGTGTGGTCATGGCACCGCTCACCCGCACCCGTGCGTCCGCCGGGCGCGTGCCGAATGAGATGATGGCTGAGTATTACACCCAACGTGCCGCGTTCGGATTCATCCTCACGGAAGCCACTTCAATTTCACCGCAGGGCGTCGGCTATCCTAACACACCAGGTATCTGGTCCGCCGGGCAGGTGAAAGGGTGGAAACTGGTCACCAGGTCCGTGCACGAAGCCGGCGGGCAAATCCTGCTCCAGCTTTGGCACGTCGGCCGCATTTCGGATCCGATCTATCTGGATGGAGAATTGCCGGTGGGGCCGAGCGCGATCGCGGCGGAAGGACACGTCAGCCTGATCCGGCCGATGAAAAACTTCGTCACGCCGCGTGCTCTTGATCTGGAGGAAATCCCCGGAATCATTGAAGACTACCGCCGGGCCGCAGAAAACGCCCAGGCTGCCGGGTTCGACGGCGTCGAGATCCACGGTGCGAATGGATACCTGCTGGACCAATTCCTCCAGGACTCGTCGAACCACCGTACCGACAAATACGGCGGCTCTATCGGGAACCGTGCCCGCCTTATGTTGGAGGTAACCGACGCGGTGATTTCCGTCTGGGGAGCTGATCGCGTGGGCATGCACCTCGCACCCCGAGGCGATGCGCATGGTGTTGGAGATTCGAATATCTCTGCGGTTTTCCATCACGTTGCCAGAGAACTCGGCAAACGCAAGATCGCCTTCATCTGTGCCCGCGAGTCCTTCGAAAAGCCCGCGCTCGGACCTTCGCTAAAGCAATCCTTCGGCGGCGTTTACATCGCCAACGAAAGTTTTACGGCCGATGCCGCACGCGAAGCGGTTCTATCAGGAAAAGTCGATGCGGTGGCTTGGGGCAAGGCCGCCATCGCGAATCCGGATCTGGTAGATCGCGTCAGGAGCGGTGCTCCGTGGAACGATCCCGACCCATCCACCTTCTATGCCGATGGCCCGGCCGGCTACACCGACTATCCCTCTTTCGAAAACGCCAACGCTTGATCCATTATGAAACATCCACGCCTACTCGCCTTCAGCGGCAGCCTCCGCGCCGCTTCCTATAACCAAAAGCTCGTCACCATTGCTGCAAACGCGACCCGTGAAGCGGGAGCCGATGTCACCCTGATCTCACTGAGGGATTTCCGGATGCCGCTGTTTGATGAGGATCTCGAAGCGGAGGAAGGGATGCCGGAAGCAGCTCAAAAGCTGAAGGCGCTCTTCGCCTCACACGACGGTCTCATCATCGCCTCGCCGGAATATAACAGCACAATCACGGCAGCATTGAAAAACGCGATTGACTGGGTTTCCCGTGCCACTTCGGAGGATGAGAAACCGTTGTCTGTCCTGAGTGGCAAGACTGCTGCGATCCTGTCCGCATCACCCGGCGGCTATGGCGGTGCCCGAAGTCTGGCGCAGCTCCGTCCGTTTCTGGAGAACATCCACATCAGGGTTCTGCCGGACCAAGTCTCGGTGGCCAAAGCCTACGAGGCGTTCGCTGAGGACGGGAAATTAGTTGATGCCGAACTCTCCGCCGCCGTTAAGTCACTCGGCGAGAAGCTGGTCGCAAGTTTTGCCTGATCCTTCAAAACTGTAGGAAAAATTCCTATCGCGCGGAGTTTGCCAATGCGACATGATCCGCGCATGACTGCATCGAAAAGAGAAACGCATCTCAAGTCCATCGGCTACCTGTTATGGATCTTTGGTTTCACCGGAGCGCATCGTTTCTATTTCGGCAAGCCGGTCAGCGGTGCGATCTGGTTTTTCACAGCCGGCTTGTTAGGTATTGGTTGGCTGGTTGATCTTTTTCTGATACCAAGTATGTATCGCCAGGCGAACCGTCGCTTCACCGCAGGAACCTGCGATTATTCGCTGGCGTGGATTCTCCAGACCTTCCTCGGCGCGTTCGGAATCCACCGCTTTTACATGGGCAAGATCGGCACCGGCATCATCTGGCTTCTCACCGGTGGACTTTTCCTCGTCGGCTGGCTCTATGATTTCTGCACGCTCAACGAGCAAGTGGACGAGCTGAACCGCTCCTGATCCAACATTGCGAGCACCGCCGCAGGACTATCTGCCAGAGAAATCGCTCCCGCAGCGATGAGCTGCTCCCGATCATGAAAACCCCACGTTACGGCGATGGCCGCCATTCCCGCGTTGCGAGCGGTTTCCAAGTCCATCGTGGAATCTCCGATCACCGTGCATTCTCCGGGAAGCAGCCCGAACAAATTGGCGATTTCCAATGCTCCGGCGGGATCCGGTTTGTGCGGAATGTCCGGCAGTTGTCCTAACACCACCTTGAAATCGATGCTCGGAAAAACCTGTGCCACGATCGTCGATGTAAACTGATGGGGTTTGTTCGATAACACGGCGAGCGGAATTCCCTTTGTCTGAAGTGCCTCCAGCAGCTCGTTGATTCCATCGTAAGGAAACGTGCCGCCCGGCCAAGTGACGTCGTAGTCCGCCTTGAAGCTGTTTTCCAAGCGTTCCAGCAACGCGTCATCCGCGTCTTTCGGCGCCGCGCGCGTCATCAGGATGCGTGCGCCGTTTCCGATGAATCCGCGGACGGCGTTCATCGGATGCGTGGGCAGTCCGGCTTCCGCCAGCGCATGATTCAAGGACGCGGCGATTCCCTGCAGCGAGTCAACCAGTGTTCCATCAAGATCGAATATCAGTCCTTTTTGCACACGGCTCATTTTACCGGAGGTATCGGTGGTGCGGGAGCTGCCGGCATTCGCATTGGCCCGGTAGCCTCCGGGAACGAGAGCATGAACGACCAATGATAGGTTCTGCCAGCGGGTAACTGATATTGTGGCAATGCCGTCGCACCCCAGGAGTTGGTGCCGCCCAGGCCGGACTGGCGGTGATCGAGATTGAGGGTGTAGAACTCCCGCTTTGGAATCCCGCTCTGGTGCATTGCCAGCGTGATGTCAGAGGCGGCACACGGATAGAGGCTCATTTCCAGCAGGCTTTCGCCGGTTGAATCCACCCTCATGCTGCTGCCACCTGCGGGGCCGGCGAGTGTCGCCCAGCGGATGCCAGTGCGGTTTCCGGATTCCTGCGGATCGATATAACCGTGGAACAATGCGGGGACCGTGCCTTGATGCACGGTGGTCCATACGCCGGATTTGCGATCAATGTAATTCTCTTGAGGTCCGAGGCCATGCCACTGCCACAGCGGTGTGCGGTTGGGAATTTGGCACTGATAGCCGATTTTTGGAATGGTAGGAAGCTCCTCGGCGGCGCGGAAATCAGTATCGATCAGGATCTGTCCGCCTCCGGTCACCCGATAGCGGATGGTCGCGCTGCTTTGGGCTGCGGGGATGGCCAGCTCTGCGGTGACGGTCACATCCTTGCCATCCTGCGCAGCGGTGACGGCGGTGGCCTGGGCCCGTGTTCCGGCATACTGCCAGACCTTCAACTTGTGGTTGAGTTTCGCTCCCTCGTCATTGTTAGTGGTAGGCCGCCAGAAATTGAGTTCTAGCGGGGAAACCAACCATTCCTGTTCCTTGGATTCTACCGTGGTGAGGATGCCGCGCGATTTGTCGATTGCCACGGTCAGACCGTTGGCGCGCACCGTGATACCCGACGAATTTTCGGTGAAACTAGCAGAAGTTTCCGAAGCGGCGGGAGCAGGCGGTGTGCGTTTTCCCCAGGGTAGCGGGATCTCGTCCCAGGCGATCGGCATGCCGGCCGGATGCCAGGCGGTGGCTTCTATCAGGTCGTAGCGGACCCGCAGGAAATATTCGCTCGTCGGCACCGGTGTGTGACCCGTGGCCACTTCGATCACCGCGGTTTGTTGGGCGGGGATCTCGGGAAGATCCAGTTTTCCTTCGGCCACGGCGATTCCGTCCTGCATCAGCTTCCACGAACCCGCGATCGGATTGAGGTTGCGGAAGTAGTTTTCGTTCTGAACCTGGATACTCACTTCGGGTGTGCTGACGTCAACCGCTGTGGTGTGGATATTTTGATAGATCTTCTTCACCTCCTCAAACTGTGGAGAAGGCAGCAGGTTCGCCATAACAATGCCGTTGGCGCAAAACGAACGCTCGGTGGGGCGGTCGTTGAAATCGCCGCCATAAGCGAGGAAACGCTGGGTCTTGGGTTTCTCCGCGTCTTTGGTGAAATCCAACAGAACTTCTGCTTTCGCCGTGCCTTTTTCCAGCTCCCCGGTGCTCAGCGCCTTTGTGTAAACCGCAGCGTTGCGGACGGAGCCGTTGAAGCGGCGTGCCGTTTCCTCGGTATCGATGCCGACGGCAAGCTCGAAGGAATTGGGCGAAACCGCCGCAGTGCATTCCTTGGTGGCGACTTGTATGGCATCGATGAAGATGGTCAACGCCTTGCCGTCATAGGTTCCGGCGTAGCGGTGGAATTTCGAGGCGGCATCGCCCGGAAGCTTGGCTGTTACGCTGAACCACTGGCCGGCGGAATAGATGAAAAACTCCAGATTTTCACCACTTTCAGAGATTTTCAGAGCATAAGAGGTGTTGCCCTTGCCGATCAGCGGTTGTCCTCCGGGGCTTAAACTGCTGTTGTTCAGGCGGGCTTCGGCGACCAGTGAGAATGGTGCTGATAGATTCAGTTTGTCGGAAGCCTCGATCACCGCGCTGCCGCTGAAGAGCCCCTCATCTGTGGCAAGCGAGCCGAGTAGCCGGGCTTTGTGGGAGTTTCCGGAGCGCTCCTCCACATCGTTGATCGTATGTTTCATGGATAGGATTCCTTGATCCTTCCAGTCCCAGATGAATCCACCCTGGAGCAGGCGCTCCTTGCGGAAAAGAATCCAGTAGTCGCTGAAGTTCCCGGTGGAGTTGCCCATCGCGTGACTATATTCGCACTGGATCAGCGGCTTCTGGCTCGGCAAAGGCTTTTTCTCCTCGGAGCGGGCGTATTTCTCACAGGCATCCACGGAAGCATACATCGGCGAGTAAAGATCGGCGTGGGCCCGGTGGCCGGCTCGTTCATAGTGTATCGGGCGTGACGGATCACGCTGACGAAGCCACTCCGAGCATTTGACAAAATTCACACCATCGCCCGCTTCGTTGCCCATCGACCACATGACGACGCACGGGTGGTTTTTGTCGCGCTCGACGAGGTTTTTGATCCGATCAAGATGCGCTTCAAACCACGTCGGATCCTTGGCGAGCGACTCCGCCTCGTAACCCATGCCATGGGATTCGATGTTTGCCTCGGCGACGACGTAGAATCCGAGCTCGTCACAAAGCTCCAACAGCGCCGGATCATTCGGGTAGTGCGAGGTGCGCACGGCATTGATGTTGCCGCGCTTCATTTGTAACAGGTCGTCGCGGATGTCTTGGGTGGTGCAGTAGTGACCGGTGGTGGGGTTGTGATCGTGGCGGTTGACGCCCTTGATGAGGATCGGCTGGCCGTTGATGAGTAGTTGGCCGTTTTTGATTTCGGAGCGACGGAATCCTGTCTTGCCTGCGTAGTGTGCGATGTCTTTTCCATTTGAATCCGTCAGTTGTAGCTGATAGGAATACAGGTTGGGCTCTTCGGCGGACCAAGGCTTGATGTTCGGAATGCTATTGATCGTTACGGTGGATTCAGCGTCCTTCCCAGCGGGAATTTCCATCGTTACGTTAGGTGTGGTGATGGTGGTTCCGTCGGCCGAGGTGAGGGTTAGCGTGGCAGTGGCGGATGTTTCGGCGGTACCGCGGTTCGCGACCTTCGCAATGAAGCTGAGCGTGCCGGTCTTGTAATCGTCCGCCAATCCCGCCTTGAGCCAGAAATCGCTGAGATTGATCGCATCGGTCGAGCAGAGATAGACGTCGCGGAAAATGCCGGACAGGCGGAACATGTCCTGGTCTTCGAGATACGACCCGTCGGAATTTTGATAGACCTCCACCGCCAGCAGGTTTTCTCCGTTCTGGAGATAGGGGGTGATGTCGAATTCCGCCGGAGTGCGTGAGTCCTGCGAGTAGCCGACCTTTTTCCCATTGAGCCAAAGGTAGAACGCCGAGTCCACCCCACCGAAGACGATGGCGGTGCGGCGGCCTTTCCACGACTCCGGCAAGGTGAACTTGTGGCGGTATGAGCCGACCTGATTGCGGTTCTCGATTGGGAAATTGGAGTAGCTTTGAGGCGGCTCGCCCATCACGACCGGCGGATTTTTCGCAAACGGATAGACGTGGTTCGTGTAAAGCGGCGCGCCGTAACCGTGCATCTGCCAGTTCGCAGGCACTGGGATTTCCTTCCACGCCGTATCATCGAAGGCGGGCGCTTCAAATCCGGCGGGCCGCCCGGATGGATTGCCGGTGTGGTGGAACTTCCAATTGCCGTTGAGCACCTGGCACCATGGCGATTCCAGCCGCGCTTTGGATACTGCGCCTTCCTTGGTTGGAAACGGCATGGACGTCGCGTGCGGGGCTTCTTTGTTGATCCGGAAAACCGCTTGGTTTTCCCAATCCGGTTGTTGGGCAAGTGCCGAAGTGGCAAGTGTGAATGCGAGGAACTGGATTTTCATGATATAAGTGTGTTAGATTGGTGTCGATGCGCGGCGGAGGCGGTCCATGATCGCGACCCCGAGGCCGGTTTCGCTGACCGGTTCGGCGATAATGGCGTCCAAGCCCGCTTCATCCAGCAGGCGCATCACGAAAAACAGGCGGATCGCCGCCTCAGCGAGCTTGCCGCTGCCGGGACTGAGCGATTCGATGATCTCCCAATCGTGAAGCGAAACGTAAGGGCTGTCGTCCTCGCCCGTGTAGCTGAGCAGGCCGTATCGTTTCCCTTCCTCGGGCCGGAAATCCCCGGGTTTTTCCAGCAGATAGAGCGGCGTGAGCGGCGCGTAGTGACTGTCCAATTGTCCGGGAGCCTGCGGGGCTTCTTGTGAAACCGGTCGGACTTTTTCGACTCTGCCAAATTCCTGAAGCTGCTCCTTGGTGATCGGTCCTGCACGATGCAGCCGGAGAACCGGCTTTTTCCCTTCTCGCGGCTCAATGGAAATGATCGTGCTCTCAACCCCTTCCGCGCACGCTCCGGCATCCACGATCAGCGGAATCCGCCCCCCCAGCTCCTTCATCACGGCAGACGCCGAAGTCGGGGAAATCCGTCCGAAACGATTCGCACTCGGCGCGGCGATCGGGTAGCCGAGCTCCTTGTTCACCGCCCGGAAAACCGGATGCGCGCTCTGCCGTACCGCCACCGACGGCAGCCCGCTGGTGACTAAATCAGGCACATCGGGGTGCTTTGGTAAAATAAGCGTGAGCGGCCCCGGCCAGAAAGCAGCGATCAGCTTGTTCACTGTTTCCTCGATTTCCGGCGGCACGATGGCCACGTTCTTCAAATCCCCGCGTGAGGCGATGTGGACGATCAGCGGATCGAAAAACGGCCGCTCCTTGGCAGCAAACACCTTGGCAACCGCTTCAGGATTAAAGGCATCCGCAGCGAGTCCATACACCGTCTCGGTCGGGAGGGCGACAATTTCACCGGCACGCAGCAAAGCGCTGGCCTCGCTCACGGCTTCTTTCATCTCGTCATCGGCTACTTGCAGAATTCGGGTCTCGCACACGCGCAAGTCTTTGCAGACCCCGCAGCGGTTGGCGAATCCAGATTTCCCAAAATTGTTCCTGTTATTTCAGAAACGCGCCTCTAGCCACTCCCGCCACCCGCCGTGGTGCGTGATTTCCTCAGCCCCCTGGGTGGCTCGGGGCTCTGCGATGAAACCGCAAACTTCCTCGCCACTTTCGAGAAGCACCTTGCCCATACCGAGCGGTGCGGGGATTTTCGAAACGAATTCGCCGAAATCCGCAGGCGAAAGTTTCCAAACCTCCACGGTGACAGGAAACACCGCGTCCGGATGTTGCTCCACGAAATCTCCAACAGCCGCCCAGCGCTCGGTCACCCATGGGCCTTCGTATAACAGTTTTGCCGCTTCGGTGAAAGGCGTCAGATCGATCTCCACCGCCACACCGCCTATCGATTCCAGCCTCTTGCGTGCCTCTGTGAACAAGCCCGGCGTGTCGGGATCGCCTACAAAATCCAGATAGCACGGCACGCCCAAACGGAATGTTTCCTCAAACGCCTGCGACCCGCTGACCTCACGAGCGAACGGATCCGCCGCGTCGAACCGGCTAACAACCTCCGCCACCAGCACGACGTCCGCCGTGTCGTTCGTAAAAACGGAAATACAATCCAGCGAACGGCACGCGGGAACCACGCCCTGGTTGCTCAGGAGTCCGCGCGTCGGTTTCCAGCCGATGAGCTCCTGAAACGCCGCAGGCACGCGGCCAGATCCGGCGGTGTCCGTTCCTAACGAAAAAGCACACAATCCTGCGGCGACCGCCGTGGCGCTGCCGGAACTTGATCCGCCTGGTAGAAACTCCGGGTTGATCCCGTCCCTGGAACCAGCGGAACATCCGCTTCACCGGCAAGCTTTTGCGCTTCATGTTTCAAGCCGAAGGCGATGATTTGTTCGGGTGTCGGCCCCATCCATTTCACCCCGGCGTCCTCGCACATGCGTGCGAAATCGGTGTTTTCGCTGAGCAGGCCGTAGCCTGGGAAAACGGCGTTTGCACCGGAACTTCTGGCAATTTTAACCAGCTTTTCCTTGAGCAGATAGCTTTTGGAAACCGGGCCGGGTCCGAGGAGGTGAGACTCGTCCGCGAGATCGACGTGGGGAGCGCCGGAGTCCGGTTCGGAGTAAACGGCGATGCTTTGATAGCCGAGTTTTTTAAACGTGCGGATGGCGCGGGCAGCGATTTCGCCTCTGTTAGCGATGAGGATTTTCATTTTGATGAACGGACCGGGAAATTTATTTCGCCAGTGACAGGGATGAATGATTACGGGCTGCTAGAATGCGGGTGAGGGTGGATTTCCCGCAGCCGGACTGGCCGAGCACGCAAATGAACTCGCGGCGATAAACAGTCAGATTGATATCCTTCAATGCCACGACTTCGCCGGCCTTGGAGTCGAAGATCTTGTCGAGGCTGGATATCTCCAACAGCGGCGCGCGTTGCTTCAGGGATCAGCGGCAGGATGAACGATAGCGCCATCAGGATCGTGGCCTGTGGCTGGTGAAGCTTTCTTCTAACAGCCCACCAGCGGCTGCGATTCTGCGCGTTCATGAGCGGGGCGGATGGGTGGCCGGAAAGGTCCGGACTACTTGCCGATGGCTTCCTTGAACAGGGTCGGGTCGAGGTAGGAATCGACGTCGGCCGGTTTTTCGTAAACCTTCAATTTGACTGCGAATGCAGCAAGGAAGATGGTTTTGGTTGGTTTCATGGCAGGATATCTCGGAGAGCTTTCGAGCAATGGAGCTCGGGGGCTGTCAATGGCGAGGTAGCAATAAGCGTGCCATCGGGATTTTGCAGTGATTGACCATCCTGGATTCAAGCGGTCGGTTTCAACCCTGTTCCGCCGCGGTCGCTGAAATTGCGGTTGTTTGCCATGAAAATTGCAGGAATTATTTTCCAGTTCCTTCAGCGGGAGGATAAAGCATAGGGTGCGGCCATGAACGAATCAGCAACCCCACCGAAGAACATTGTTCTCATCGGATTCATGGGCAGTGGAAAATCGACGGTGGGGCGCGAGCTCCATCAGCGGCTGGGCTATCCTCTGGTGGACATGGATCATGTGATCGAGCAACGCGCGGGGAAGCCTATCACCGCCATTTTCGCGGAGGACGGTGAGGAGATATTCCGCGATATGGAGACGCGGCTGTTGGAGGAAATGACCGACCCCGATGCAACCCGCCGGATCATTTCCACCGGCGGAGGCGTGGTGGGGCGCGAGCGCAACCGGGATTTACTCCGGCACCTCGGCTACGTAGTCTGGCTGCACGCGCCGGTCGCAGTGATCCTCGACCGCACCGCGAGAAACCGCGAGCGGCCGCTGCTGCAAACCGATGATCCTGCAGCCCGGATCGCCGCGCTGATGGAGGTACGCGAACCGTTCTATCAGGAGGCGGCGCATCTTAAAGTGGAGACGGCGGGGCTGGATGGTGGCGAGCTGGCGACGGGGATTCTGGAAAGCGCGCGCTACTTTTTCACGCACCAACCGTGATGGTGGAGCAGGTGAAAGCATGGGCGGCGGAGCTGGGCTTCGATGACTGCCGGATCGCAAAGGCGAAGGAAGCGGGCCACGCGGAGCTTTTCCGGGATTGGATCGCGGAAGGGAAACACGGTGAAATGGCATGGATGGAACGCACGCCGGAGCGCCGCTGCGATCCGCGGGAGGTTCTGGCAGGCTGCCAGTCCATCATCTGTCTGGCGCTGAACTATTTCCCAGGTGATAGTCCGTTTTCTGAAGGACACGAGGGCGGCTACCGCATCGCGCGCTATGCTTGGAACGAGGATTATCATGATTTGATAGAGAAGCGGCTGCGAGAGTTCGATGCGAAACTGAAGACGCTGGGCGGCACGCAGCGTTTCTACGTGGACACCGGGCCGGTGCTGGAGCGGGACTTCGCGAGCGCCGCGGGCATCGGCTGGAACGGGAAATCGACGGTGCAGATCCACAAGGGGATGGGCGCTTGGTTTTTTCTGGCAGAGCTGCTGACGACGCTTGATCTATCCGCTGACGCCCCCTTCGGTGACCATTGCGGGAAATGCACCGCCTGCATCACGGCCTGCCCGACACAGGCGATCACCGCGCCGCGGCGGGTGGATGCGCGGCGCTGTGTTTCCTATCTGACAATCGAACACAAAGGGCCGATCCCCGAAGAGTTCCGCATCGCGATGGGCGACCGGATTTACGGCTGCGATGATTGCCTGGACGCGTGCCCGTGGAACCGCTTCGCCGTGGAATCGCGTGAAATAACATTTCACGCGCGGGCGACGGTTTTTGAAAAGCGCCTGCGCGATTTCCTCGATCTTGATGATGAAGGCTTCCGCATTCTGTTCGCGAAATCCCCTATCAAGCGCATCAGGCGGCCGCGATTTCTGAGAAACGTCTGTGTGGCGCTGGGGAACACCGGAACGCTGGATGATCTTCCCGGCCTGCGGAAAGCCGCGAATGATCCCGACCCGCTGATTGCCGAACATGCAAGCTGGGCTATCACCCGCTTGCTTGCGCGGCTTGGTCCTACAGAATGATTTTCTTGAACTTCGGCACCAGCAGATGCATCAGTATCCACGCAGCTAGATAGGCGGAGCCGCAGATCACGAACAGAATACCGTAGCCCACCTCTACCTTATGAAGCAGCTTGTAGTGGGCCAACAATAGTCCTGCTGAAAAGGCGATGAGCATTCCACCCAGCGCACCCGCCATGCCGCCGATTCCAGTGACCGAGGCGACTGCCTTTTTCGGAAACATATCTGATACCGTCGTGAAAATATTAGCCGACCATGCGGCATGGGCGGCGCAGGCGATGGAGATGGTGCCCACTGCCAGCCAGGTATTGATTTGGCCTAGGCGCGAGGCCATGAGCACGCTCAGCGGGAACAGGGCGAAGATGAACATCGACAACTTGCGGGCACGATTGGCATCCATGCCACCATCGATGAATTTCTTGGGCAGCCACCCGCCGAAGATCGAACCGAAGGTGGAAACGGTATAGATGACGGCGATCGCAAGCGGCCACATGATCAGTCCGGGCACGTTCACGGACTTGAGCAGCTCCGAATCACCGAACAGGTTTGAAAATTTCTGCACCTCCTTGAGGATCGCCTCGACGGTGATACCATCCGGCAGGCCGTTAGGATAAGCTTCGATGACCTTCCGCTTGTTCTCATCAGCGAGGAAGGCGGGGAGCCAGAACATATAGAACCACCAGATCGGATCGGTGAAGAACTTGCCGGCGACGAATGCCCACGTCTGGCGGAAAGTGAGAAGCTTGAACCACGAAACCTTTTCTTTCGCGACATCTGCCTGCTCGGCTTCCTGTTCATCAAGATCGCTGTGAATGTAATTGTATTCTGCTTGGGAGAGCGCGCCGCTTTCCAGCTTCGCGGTAGGCGAGTCATATAGTTTATACCAGAAAACCAGCCAAAGAAGACCTACAAGACCGGTAATCACAAAGGCCCATTCCCAACCCCAGGCCGTGGCGATGTAAGGCACGCTGAGCGGCGCGATGATGGCACCCACATTGGCCCCGGAGTTATAGAGGCCGGTGGCGAATGCCCGCTCCTTTTTGGGAAACCATTCCGCGATCGTTTTGTTAGCCGCCGGGAAGTTTCCCGCCTCGGTGATACCAAGAGCTGCCCGCCAGAATCCGAAACTCCAGGTATGGTGCCCGAAGGCGTGGCCCATGGCGGCGAAGCTCCAGCCGATGAGCGAGTAGGCGTAGCCTTTTTTCGTGCCGACCTTGTCGATGACCCGGCCCGCCAGCAGCATGCCCACCGCGTAGGCGAGCTGGAATGCCATGACCACTCGCGAGTAAGCGATTTCCTGGGCTGCTGGATCGTCACCGAAAACCCCGTTGCTCGATAGGGTGTCTTTCAGGAGGCCGAGGACCTGCCGATCCAGATAGTTGATCGTGGTGGCGGCGAAGACCAGTCCACAAATGGTCCACCGATGGCGGCCGATTTTTTCATTCACGGAAGAGAAGGACATGAGTAATTGGATTTTCTGGGTATGGCGAAATCGGGCGATCTGCCTTGGTGGGTGAAAAGGCCGTGGGCTGGAAAAATGTCGTTTCCAAGTGCGGTTGCGAGGATGTTTTGGCGATTCTCCGCTGGCAAGAATCAAAACACCCCAATTTTCGGATAGTCACCCGTTTGTGTAATGCCGGATCGCTCACCCCTGCAACGCCCGCAATGCCCCGCGCACCAAGGCTTCCGTCGGCGCAGCGGCGTCCGCATCCAGCACTTTGCGGACTGCCTTGCGCGCGTCCACCTGTTTGTAGCCCAGCGCGATCAAGGCCAGCTCTGCATCGGCGGCAAATGCAGTCACCTGTCCGGCGGCGGCGTCTTGCCAGGTTTCCGTCACGCCCACCTTGTCCTTGAGTTCCAGCACGATGCGCTCCGCGGTTTTTTTCCCCACTCCTTTGAGTTTCGAAAGTCCCGCCACGTCGCCTGCCACCACGCATTGTTTGAAACGTGCCACATCCATCCCGCTCAGCACGGACACGGCCATCGTCGGACCCACGCCGCTCACCCGGTCGATGAGCAGCAGGAAAACGTCCCGCTCTTCCTCGCTCGCAAAGCCGAACAATTTCTGCCCGAGCTGGCTGAAATGCAAGTGCGTCCGCAAATCCACGTCCAGCCCCTCCGCCGCGTGCAGCCGATCAAACGTCGAGAGCGGGATAAAAACCTCGTAGCCCACGCCATGCACATCCACCACCAATCGGTTCGGATATGCCTCGATCACCTTGCCACGCAGTCTCGCTATCATGGAAACCAGCTTGGACACGCCGATCCCTCCGTCAATGTTGATCCTCAATATTCACGCCCATGAGCGCCCTCATGGGGGCAGGTAGGAGTGCCAAGTGTTGTCTCGGACTGAAAGGATTCAGAACGGGAAACACGAAGGATTTCGCTTCCTGAAGCCATTCAGGGCGGAAACATGGTCGATTTTCCGAGCTGAACCGATTCAGGGAGAAGAAATGTCAATTAGGTCGTTCCTCCTGATTTCCCCGGTTACGCTCGCGCATGAAGCCGCTGTTTGAAGAATTGGATTTCCGCCCGACGCCGATTGGAGATCTGATCCTGCGCCGGAGACGGATGGCGATGCTGGATGATCTGATTGTTTACGAAGTGCTGCTGGGAAATGGCTATCTGATGTCCAGCCTGTTTCATGACGTGGAGGAGGCGCTGGCGGATCTGGGATTGGCGGCGGTGGAGGGGGAGAAACTCGATGTGGTGGTCGGCGGGCTGGGTCTCGGTTATACGGCGGCGGCGGCGTTGCGGGATGCGCGGGTGGCGGAGCTGCTGGTGGTGGATGTGATGCAGCCGGTGATCGAGTGGCATGAAAAGGGCATGGTGCCGTTAGGAGAAACTCTCACAGGTGATCCGCGCTGCCGGATGGTGGAAGGGGATTTTTTCGCGATGGCTGCTGAGCCGGAGCGAGGCTTCGATCCGCTGTCGCCGGGGCGGAAATTTCATGCGGTGCTGTTGGACATCGACCACTCGCCGCAGAATCTGTTGGATGAGAAGAACGGCGCGTTTTATAGCGCGGATGGGTTGGAACGGCTCGCCGCGCAGTTGCTGCCGGGCGGTGTGTTTGCGATGTGGTCGGACGATGCGCCGGATGAGGGTTTCATGAAACGGCTGGGGGAGGTGTTTGATTCCCCGCAGGCGCGTGTCGTGAAGTTTCCGAATCCGCTGCTGGAAAAGGAGTCGGAGAGCACGGTGTATGTGGCGGGAAAGCGGGGCTGAAGTGGTGGGGGCCCACCCCAGTGGGGGGGGGGGGAGGGGGGGGGGCACCGGCGGCCCCCACAGTCGCAAACAGGGACGAGGGGGCCCACGAAAGGGAATGGGCCCAA